>NZ_JBEOZE010000031.1:0-92716 GCF_040297465.1 Streptomyces sp. NPDC001787 | reverse complement strand
CGATCGCCGAGTACCAGCCCTTCACCCCCGCCATCGAAACCTTCCGCGGCCTCCTCCTCGGCACCGAGATCGGCCACAACGGCTGGCTCACCCTCGCCTGGTCCCTCGGCCTCACCATCCTCGGCTACCTCTGGTCCACCTCCACGTTCCACCACGACCCGAAGTAACCCGCGCAGCGGCTTCGGACCAATCCTCACAGCCCGACCCGCCCGGGGCGGGTCGTACGCCGGCACCACGTCGGCGTACGACCCCGCCCCGCAGGCGTTCCTCAGCTCCTGTCCCCCGGGCCCGCCGGTCCGGAGGGGGTGAAGCGGACCGGGGCGTGGAAGCGGGCGCGGCGGGCCGCACGGCGGAAGGCGGTGAGCACGGCCGGGCCGGCCAGCACGACGCAGACGAAGTTGGTGACGGCCCGCCCGGTGTCCCAGCCGAGGGAGGTGGCGAGGTCGAAGGCGAGGTAGCGGTGCCACTGTTCCGTGAACGGCAGACCCGGAAGGTAGGCGATGGAGCTGTTCGGGTCGAGGGAGAACGGCCAGAAGGAGAGGTTCAGCAGGAAGCCGAAGAGGTAGCCGGAGACCGATCCGTACGCCGCGAGCATCAGAACCTCGCGGCGGCCGGTGGCGCGGGGCAGGAACCCTGCGAGCATGCCCACGAAGGCGCAGCCGAACATCTGGTACGGCATCCAGGGCCCGACCCCGCCCGTGATGAGCGCCGAGGTGAAGAGCGACGTGCAGCCGAGGGTGAAGCCGAAGCCGGGCCCGTAGACACGGCCGGCCAGGACCAGGACGAAGAAGACCGTTTCGACGCCTGCCGTGCCGGCGCCCAGGGGACGCAGCGCCGCGTTGACGGCGGAGAGCACACCGAGCATGGCCAGGGCCTTGGAGTTGATGCCGCCCTCGGCCATCTCGGACAGCACCACGCAGAGTACGAGAACGAGCAGGACGCCGAAGATGAGGGGCGGGGCGTAGTTCGAGCCGAACTTTCCGGGAGCGACGACGAAGGGCCAGAAGAACGCCACCACTCCGACGAAGGCGGCCAGGGCGATGACCAGCGAGACCCGTGGGGTGAGCCGGATGGCCGTCGCGGCGCCGGCACTCATGTCCGGTCCTCGCCCTCAGCGGAATCGGCATGGATATGGGTACGGGTATCGGCATCGGATGCGGATCCCGATTCGGATATGGCGGCAGCCGATGCCGCAGCGGCCGTTTCGAGTGCCGACGTCACCTGGTCGACGGCGAGGAAAGGCAGGGGTGCCAGGATCTTGGCGGTCTGCGGCGCGAACACCGGTGACGCGACGATGACTTCGGGGGTGGGACCGTCCGCGACGATGTCGCCCTCGGCCATGACCACCACCCGGTCGGCGGTCCGCGCGGCGAACTCGACGTCGTGCGTGGAGATGACGACCGAACGGCCTTCCCCCGCGAGCGCGGCGACGACCCGTGTCAGCTCCGCCTTGGCCCGGTAGTCGAGTCCGCGGGTCGGTTCGTCGAGCAGTACGACCCGGGGGGCGGCGGTGAGTTGGATCGCCAGGACCAGGACCAGTTTCTGGCCCTCGGACAGGTCACGGGGATGGGTCGCGTCGGCGATGCCCGGGGCCAGGCGGTCGAGGATCTCCCGCGCCCCGGGGGTATGGCTCCCGGGGGCATCGCTCCCGGCGGTCCTGCCACTGGAGGTGTCGCCACCGAATGCGGTGCCGCTGGAGGTCTTGCCTGCGACGGCCGACTCGCTGTCTGCCTGACCGAGTTCCTGCTTGACGCTTTCGAGGTAGAGGAGGTCGGCGGGGGTCTGCGGGACGAGCCCGACGAGCCTGCGCGCCTCCGCCGCGGACAGGGTGCGCGGATCGCTCGCTCCCCCCGTCCCGGGGTCCGTGACACGCACACTTCCGGCTGCGCGCGGGCCGGACCCCTGGAGCGCCCACAGCAGGGAGGACTTCCCGGAGCCGTTGCGGCCCATCAGTGCCGTGATCTCACCGCTGCGCAGGTCGAGGCCGACCTCGCGGACCGCGGGGACTCCGTGATAGCTGACGGTGACGCCGCGGGCGGTCAGCAGTGCGGCGCGGCGGGCCGCCGGGGCGGGGCGTACCGGGGCGGGCGTCGTGCCGGTCAGCGTGGTGCGGAGCGGGGCCGCGGCGCGGCGGGCGTCGCGGATGGAGAGCGGCAGCGGGCGCCAGTCCGCCGCGCGTGCCAGTTCCACGATCGGCGGGGCGATGGAGGAGGTCATGAGGATCTCGGTGGGGGGCCCGTGCACGACGCGCCCGTTGCCGGGAAGATGGACCACGCGGTCGGCGTACTGGACGACTCGTTCGAGGCGGTGCTCGGCCATGAGCACGGTGACCCCGAGGTCGTGGACGAGGCGGGTGACGGCGGCGAGGACCTCGTCCGCCGCGGTCGGATCCAGTGCGGAGGTGGGTTCGTCGAGGACGAGGACACGGGGGTGGGCGGTGAGGACCGAGCCGATCGCCACGCGCTGCTGCTGGCCTCCGGACAGTTCGTGCAGCGCCCGGTGGCGGAGGTCGGCCAGACCCAGCAGGTCCAGGGTCTCCTCCACCCGCTTGCGCATCACCGCGGGCGGGATCGCCAACTGCTCCATGGTGTACGCGAGTTCCTCCTCGACGGTGTCGGTGACGAATCCGTCGAGCGGGTCCTGTCCGACCACGCCGACCACGTCGGCGAGTTCCCGGGGCGGATGGTGGGCGGTGTCCCGTCCGTCGACGGTGACGCGGCCGAAGAGGGTGCCGCCGGTGAAGTGGGGTACGAGCCCGTTGACGGCGCCCAGGAGAGTGGATTTGCCGACACCGGTATGACCGACGACGAGACAGAGTTCGCCCTCCTCGATGGTGAGGTCGACGTCGCGCAGGGCGGGTTCGTCCGCGTCGTCGTACTGGACGGTGACCTGATCGAAGGTGATCACGTGGTTTCGGCTTTCTCGGTGCGCTGTCGGGGAACGACCGGGCGGAGCGGGGTCGGCGGTGGTGCGAGGAACCCGGCGGTCCCGGCGAGCAGGATCGCGAGGGTCGGTACCAGCGGCAGCGAGGGCCAGCTGAGCGGGTAGATGGAGGGGTTCAGCTCGGCCGCGTCGTAGCCCGTGTTGCTGAAGAGCAGGACGGCGGAGAGCACCCCGGCTCCGGCGACGGCCCACTCGGGCAGTCGCCAGGGGTCGGGCCGGTAGGTGGTGCGCGAGACCCTGCGTCCGCCCAGACGCAGACCCGCCACGCACAGCACGGCTCCCACCGCCATCGCCGGGAACCCGAGGAACGTGGGCGTGGTCGCGTCGAGGAGCCCGTACGCCCCGGCGCACAGGCCGCACATTCCGAGCAGCATGAGTGCGCCGGTGGCGCGGCGGGAGCGGCGGGAGGCGGTGCCGGCACGCCCGTACCCCCGGGAGTCCATTCCGGCGGCGAGGCGCAGGGAGCGTTCGAGAGCGTCCTCCAGGACGGGGACGACGATGCCGCGCAGGGCCTTGAGCCCCTTGTTGCGTCCGGCCCGGAGTCTGCGGGCGCGGGCGACGCGCTGCACGCTCTGCACGAGTTGGGGAGCGACGCTGATGGCGACGGTGACGGCGACGCCCAGTTCGTGGAGGGCTCCCGGCAGAACCCGCAGGGCCCGTTTGGGGTTGGCGAGCGTGTTGGCGGCCCCGATGCAGCACAGCATGCAGGCGAGCCGCAGCCCGTCGGTGGCGGCCGAGAGCAGGGCCTCCAGCGACACGGGCCCGCCGAGCTGGATGCCCGCATACCAGTCGGGGGTGGGAATGTGCGGAAGCGAGAACAGGAAGTGGTCGTGCGGGGTGATACCGGTGGCGAAAACGGCCCGGAACAGGACGCGGATCGCCACGACGGTGAGGGCGAGGCAGAGGTAGTACTTGAAGCCCCGCGCCCAGGGCGCTTCGGTGCGGCGCGCGGTGACGACGTATCCGAGGACCGCGAGCACGAGAAGGAGCAGCAGCGGGTTGTTGGTCCGGCTGACGGCTGTGGCCAGGGCGAGCGCCCAGATCCACCAGGCGACCGGATGGAGCGTCCTGGGCAGCCGGCGTCCACCGGTGTCCGGTGCCTGGGCGGGCACCGGCACCGGTACCGGCACCGTCGCTGAGTGGTCGGTGTTCGGCACCCCGTTCACCCCGCTCACTCCGTGCGGCGTCGGCGTCCGGCCGCGTACACGGCCGCCCCGCAGACGAGCACGATCAGGGAGCCGCCCGCCACCACCGGGAGGACGGACCCCGCGTCGGCCTTCGCGTCGGCGGCCGGGGCCGCGTCGACGACCCTGGTTCCGGTCCCGGGAGCGCCCTCCGAGGAGCCGGGCGGGACGCTCGGGGAGGGGCCGGGCGGCCCGGACGGCGATGTGCTGGGAGACGGGCTCTGCGATGGCTTCGCCGACGCGGAGGCGCTCCTCGTCGGCGACGGCTCCTTCCGCCCGGGTGCCTTCGGGCCCGTGTCGGTGCCCGGTGGGAGCTCGGGAGCCCGGTCGGTCGACGTGGGCCTGCCCGCGTCGCCCTTCGCCTCGGAGTTGTGGGCGCGCAGTTGGTCCGGGGTGAGCTGGGGCCGGCCCTCGGTACCGCCGATGTCGGTACCGCCGAAGATCCACAGGTCGACGCTGCCGGGTTTCGGTCGGTACAGCATGGCGCCGAGCCGGCTGTACTCCCAGGAGTTCGCGCCCGGATCGGCGTGCCAGTAGGACCAGTACGCGGAGGCGGGCGGCGTCAGCACGCAGTCGTCCTGCTGGGGCGTCGGGTACTGCTTGCCGCCCTGGTGTCCGCTGTAGCCGATCCGGCAGATGAAGGCCGGACCGTCGTGCCCGGTGCCGGTGGTCCGCCAGCCGCCCTGGTTGAGGAGTTCGTATCCGGTCGTGGGGGTCGTGCCGCAGGAGCGGTGGACCGGGCCGCCCCAGTGGCTGAAGTCGACGGCGAGCACGGTTCCGGACGTGGTGGTGCACCGGCCCATGGGCTGCGGATCGGCCGCCGCCGACGGCGCGTTCGCCGTCATCGCGGCGGTCGACATCCCCAGGGCGGCGGCAGCCCGTACGGCCCTGCGCCACAGAAGGTTGCTCATATCCGTCCCCCCGTGGCTCCCCGGCTCCGTCCTCCCGCGGCTCCCCGGGCCGGTCCTCCCGTGGCTCCGCCGCTCCGTCCCCCTGCGGGGGCCCGACGGCGGGTCGTGACGACCACGCGCCACCCGGCACCGACGAGCAGCGCCGCGCAGCCGATGAGCGCGCCGAGCTGTACGCCGGTCGAGGCCAGCGCTCCCCCGCCAAAGCCGCCCGTGCCGGTGGCGGAAATGGCGCCCGTCGACTCTTCGGGGGTGACGATCAGTGGGGTGGAGGCGCTGGGCGCGGGCTGCGGCGCGGTGCCGGTCAGGTCGCGCTCCAGCGTGCCGAAGGAGATGCCGGTCGCGCCGCTGACCGCCTGGGTGGAGGCGCGCAGGTCGGATCCGCGCTGTCCCTCCCTGTCCACGTTGAATCCCCCGTCGCTGTTCTGCTGACCGGCGAGGAACTTCCGGGCCCCGGCTATCTCGGAGGCGTACCGCTTCGCGTCCAGTGAGAGCCCCTGGACGGCGAGTGCGGCGGAGTTGACGGAATCGCCCGCGGCTCCCGGGAAGCCGCCGTCTGCCAGCTGTTTGCCCGCGATCCAGGTCAGCGCCTTGTCGACGGCCTTGTCGGCCTTCTCTCCGCCGGCCAGGTCCAGCGCCATGGCGGCGATGGCGGTGGAGTCGACATCGGAGTCGCCCGTGGCGGGGATCAGGCTGGGCCATGCCCCGCTGCTGTGCTGGAGACTCTCCAGGTACGCGATCGGCTCCCGGGCCGCCGCCTTCTCGTCGGCCCTCAACTGGGCCATGACCGCCAGGGACTGGGCGAAGACGGAAGGGGCGTAGGTGTAGGCGCCCCTGGCCGCGCAGCTGCGGTCCGGGGCCTCGCTCGGCCCGGCGCACACGGCCTTGTCCAGTGCGGCGACGAGGTCGTCGCCGCCGAAGGAGCGGGGGTCGCGGCCCACGGCGCGGGCCAGCAGGGCCGCCTTGCCCAGGGAGCCGCCGAGCGCGTACTTCGTACCTGCCCCGGTCCAGTCCCGCAGGGTCCTGCCCTCGCCGTCCTTGCCGCCCTTGTCGAGGAAGTCGACGATGCCGCGCAGCTTGCCGTTGTTCAGACCCGTGGCCGTGAGCGCGTAGGCGCCGTCGATCGTGAGCCCGAAGTCCGCGCGGGAGGAGCCGGTGCCCGCGGTGTAGTACTGCCCCTGCCGGAGGCTGGTCGCGCTGGTCAGGTAGGCGACGCCCTTCTTCAGGTCCGGGCCTTCGCCCGGCGGGTACGGCGGGGCGGTGGTGGGGGGCGCGGTGGCCGGCGGGCCGGTCGGCCCCGGTTCCTTCGCCGTCAGGCGGGCGAGGTCGGTACCGGCGCCGGCGAGGACGGCCGGCGCCGTCGCGTAGAGGGCCGGATCGGTGGCCCCTTCCTCGAAACCGAAGCCGCCGCCGGCCAGTTGCTCACGGGACAGCCAGGACACGGCGGCGTCGGCGTACGCGGTGTCGCCGAGGGCGCGCAAGGCCTGCGCGGCGTACGCGGTGGCGTGGACGCTGCCGGTGGTGGCGCCGGTGTAACCGGGGAAGGAACCGTTCTTGGCCTGTGCCTTCCTCAGGTACGTCCGGGCCCTGGCCACGGCGGCGTCCTGGCTCCCCGTCTTCCGCAGGGCCAGGGTCGCGAGTCCGGTGGTGGCGAGGTCTCCGTCGCAGTTCTCCCCGGGGCGGATCAGGATGCTGGTGAACCCGCCGTCGTCGCACTGCAGTTGGCTCAGCCTCGCGACCGCCGCTGCCGGGGGTACGGCACCGGCGCGGAGCAGGGCGAGCACGGCGAGCGCCTGGCCGTCGCCGTAGGCGGCGTTGCGGAAGTCGCCCTTGGCGGTGCAACCGGGGGTGGCACCGCCCGATTCGGGGCCTGCGGCACAGACGTTGTACAGGAGAGCGGCGATCAGATCATGGCCGCCGAAGTCACGCGGATCGGCGTCCGTCACCTCGGCGAGGAGAGCCAGCCGGGCCGCCGCCGGCGCGTCGGGGGCCTGGTCCCCGCCGGAGGGGTAGGCGTACGCGTCGGTGTGCGCGGCGAGATACGCGGTGACCTTGTCGAGTGCCCTGCCCGCGCCGTCGGCGGCGAGAGCGTAGGCCGCCTCGGTGGTCAGCGGGTAGTCGGTGGCCCCGTCGTCGACGACGCGTTCGCCGTCCTTGAGGGCGCTGCCCGCCCAGGCCGCGGCGGCCTCGGTGTCGATCTCCCCCGCCGGGACCGTGGGCGGTCCCCCGGGGCCGGGGGTTCCGGTGCCGCCCCCGGCGCGTACCTCGTCCGGGGTGAAGTCCGGCTTGCCGGTGGATCCTCCGGCGTCGGTACCGCCGAACACCCAGGCATCGACGTCACCGTCCTTCGGCTTGCGGTCCATGGCTCCGTACTGGCTGTAGGACCATGTGTTCTGCCCCGGCGAGGCGATCCAGTACGACCAGTAGGCGGTGGCCGGCGGGGTGAGTACGCAGGACTCCTGGGTCTCGGTCGGGTACCGCGTACCGGAGCCGTGGCCGATGCGGCAGATGAAGGCCGGGCCGTCGTGCTGCGTGCCCTCGGTGGTGAAACCCGCCTCGCGGAGGAGTTCGTATCCGGTGGTCGGGGTCGTGTCGCAGCCCCGCTCGACCTTGCCCGCGAAGGGGCCGAAGTCGACCGCGACGACCGCGCCCCGGTCCGCCGTGCACTCCCCGACGGGGTCGGCGGCGGCCGGGGGAACGGTGACGAGTGTCACGCACATGGCGAGCAGCAGGAGCATCACCGTCGTCAGGGGCGGGAGCGATCCGGTCCTCACCTGCTGGTCTCCGCGCCGCACGGTCCCCACCAGGCGGTTCCTGGGCCGTACCGTCCCCGCCCGGCGGTTCGCGCGCCGTACCGTCCCCGCCCGGCGGTCTCCGCGCCGCACGGTCCTCACCAGGCGGTTCCTGCGCTGTGCGGTCCCCACCGCGGCCCCCTCGTCCTGTCTCCGCGGGGACACGAACGTGGCAGAGGAGCCCTCACCCCAGGATTCGTCATGGGCGGAGCCGGTCGACCACGCCGTAGTCCACGACGGCGCTTATCGCTGCAGATCAGGCCCCAGGTAATCCGGCTCACCCGGCGATGCCGGGTCCACGGTTGCGGGTCAGCGCCGGATTTCGACCGGCTTCCCCTGGAACTCAGTGCTTTTCAGGCGGATTGCAGCACGCCGGTCCGCAAGGCGTCAAGGCACCGCCGTGCGGCGCGCGTTGCGGTTCACGGGACCGCTGGCAGGACCGGACCGACTGGGGTAGCGTCCTGGGCTGCCACGTGGGGGAACCCGGTGAGAGGCCGGGGCTGACGCGCAGCGGTGTGGGACGGCCGGGGGCCGTTCCGAGCCCGAATGCCCATGGCGGCGGTGCATCACAGGAAGCCGGTCCACGCGTTCGGGCACGGCGGCCCAGCCCGTTGCCGCCCTTCTTGAGACGGGGCGTCGGGCCCGGTCGGCGCGCCCCTCATCCCAGGAGCAGGCCATGCCCCGTACTTCGATCTCACCCCGTCTCGCGTTCACGGCAGCCGTCTCCGTGGGGGCGCTCTGTCTGAGCGTCCTGCCGGCCGCGGCGACCGCCACGCCGGCCCAGATCGCCACGTCGAGAACGAACGGCGTCGCCTACCTCAAGTCCCTCCAGGCGGCGGACGGTTCGTACGCCGGGCCGGGGCTCTCCAACGAGTGGGCGTTCAGCGCGCTGGCCTCCGCCGGCACGGCGGCCGTCGATGTCGCACCCGGCGGCGACACCACGAAGAACGCGAGATCCGTCTATCGTTCGCTCCTCGCCACAGCGGCCTGGCCGTCCGCGACCCCGGTGGTCACCGACTTCGAACGTGCCGCCCTCAACGCCTACGCGGCCGGCATCGATCCGGCCCGGGTCTCCGCCTCCCGCAATCTGATCGGCGAAATCTACAGCTACTGGCAGACCGCCGAGCCGGGATACTTCGGCCCTTCGGCGAACTTCAACGGCACCGTCTTCGCCGCACTCGCCCTGGGTGGCGCCAGGACGCAGACGGGGGCGCAGCGCATACCCCAGTCGCTGCGCGACGCCCTGGTCACCCGTATCCGCGCCAACCAGCACAACGACGGCGGCTGGAACTACGGCAAGGCCGAGGGCGATCCGGGACAACTCGGCTCCGCGAGCGACATCGACATGACCGGTGCCGCGATGGCCGCCCTCTGTGTCTCCGGTGTCGCGAACACCGACACGGACATCGCGCGGGCCAAGGCGTTCCTCAAGAGCAAACTGGTGCCCACCAGCGGCGCGTTCAACGCGATGTTCGGCGTCAACACCGACTCCAACGGCTGGGCCGTGTCCGGCCTGAACGCCTGCGGCGTCAACCCGCAGACCGGGGACTTCCTCACCTCCGCGGGCAAGACCCCCGTCGACTTCCTCATCTCCCAGCAGTTCAACCCCGGCGGCGGCTTCAAGTACCTGCCCAGCGACACGACGCCGTCCGCCTACGCGTCCATCGACGGACTGCGCGCCGTCGCGGGCGGCGGCTTCACCGCCGCTCCCCCGGTCCCCGCCACCGGTGGTGCGCCCCGATGGGTGGCGCAGAGCGCCTTCACCACCGGCACCGCCACGAAACTGGCACTGACCGTGGACGACGGGAGCGGGAGTCCGAAGGTGTGCTCCGTAGCCTTCACCCCCACGGGGACCACGGCCACGCTCGGCTCGGTACTCGATTCCGCCGTGGCCGGGGCCACTCCCGCCGGTTGTGCGAGCGGTGTGACCCCTTCCTCCGGCACGGGCACGCTCACCGCCCTCAACGGCATGGCCAACAGCGGGCAGGGCACCTGGAAGGTCAGTGTCGACGGTGCCGCGTTCACCGGAGCCGCCCGCGGCAGCGTGATCAACGTGGGTGACACGGTCGCTCTCCGCTGGGGCGTCTGACCCTCTCCGGTGACATGAGGTCACCCCCGGGGCGGCCGGAGCCGCGCGGAGGCCCGGCCGCCCCGGGGCGGCGGACGAAGTGACCGAGGCGGCCGAAGTGATCGAGGCGGCCGAGGTGACCGCCCCGGACGAAGTGACCGCCTCGGACGGCGAGGAGCGCGGGAGGGCTTTCGTACGACCGCGGGATCCGCACTACCCGGCTTTCCCGCCCATTCCACCCATTCCGCGATCAAGGTTTCCCGTGCCGCGGAACGGAGCACATACCGTCATCCGGCGGCTCCTAATCGTGATGATCATCTCCCCGTCGCAACCCAGCGTGTGGGCTAGCGTTCCGAGGCGTGATCAACTTCTCCCTCCCTTCCGACCAGGCAGTTTCGACCGTTGCGGCGTTGACGCGTGCGCTCTTCGGTGACCGGCCGGAGGTTCACGAGCCCTGGCGAAAGCTGTTCAGCACCGAGCCGTTCCGCTTCCGGGAAGGGCTGTCGCCCTCCGGCCGCGCCGCGCTGTCCTACGAGCGTTTACGTCTGATCAACGACGCGCTCGACAGTCCCGAGGACTTCGTGACCGATGTGGAGCGGCTCACGGCGCTGCATGAATGGGTCGGCCCGGTGGACGCGGGGCTGGGCACCGTGGCGAGCATCCACTACAACCTCTTCCTGGGGAGCCTCGTCGATCACGCGGCGGGCCCGGAGCGCGATCTGCGGGAGTTCACCGAGCTGCGGCGCACAGGAACGTTTCTGTGTACGGAGAGCGGACACGGCAACAGCGCCGCGCAGCTGGAGACCACGGCGACCTACGACCCGGCCGCGCGCGCGTTCACGCTGCACACGCCCAGTGCCGCCGCACGCAAGTTCATGCCGAACACCAGCCCCACCGGTGGCCCCAAGAGCACCGTCGTCGCCGCACGCCTGATCGTCGACGGCAAGGACCGGGGGGTCTTCCTCTTCCTCGCCGAGCTCAGCGACGCGTCCGGGCGCCCGGTGCCGGGAGTCGGGATACGCAGGCTGCCGCAGACGGCCACCGCTTCCGTCGACCACTGTGTGACCTCCTTCGACCGGGTCCGGCTGCCGCACACGGCGCTTCTCCAGTCCGCCCACGGACAGCTCACGCCGGAGGGCGTCTTCACCAGTTCGGTCGGCAGCCCGCGCAAGCGCTTCCTGCACTCCATAGGCCGGGTCACGGCCGGGAAGCTCTGTATGAGCGCCTACAGCCTGGGCGTCACGCGCCACGCGCTGGCGGTGGCCGTGCGGCACGCCCACACACGGCGGACCTCCGGGGTGTCCGCCGGCGGCAGCGTCCCCCTGTTCGCCCACCGCAGCCATCACACTCCGCTCCTCGACGCCATCGCCACCACCTACGCCGCGACCTTCCTGCACCGCGCCGCGGTACGGCGATGGGCGATGTCCTCGGAGTCGGAGTCGGAGCGGGAGAACGGTGAGCGGTTCGCGGCCGTCGCCAAGGGCTGGATCACCTGGCGGGCCCGCGCCGTCATGACCGAGTGCCGCGAACGCTGCGGTGCGCAGGGGCTCTTCCTGGCCAACGGGATCGCCGGCCAGCTGGCGGCCAACGAGGGAACCATCACCGCGGAGGGCGACAACCTCGTCATCTGGGTCAAGGCCGCCGGTGAGATGCTTCTCGGACACTTCACGCCGAAGGCGTCCCGGGAGACGTCCCCGGAGGCCCGCGACCTCGGCGACCCCGAGTTTCTCCAGGACCTGCTGTCGGACATCGAGCGCGTCTGGCACGGGCGTGCGCGGACCCGCCTGCGCGGCGGACCCGCGGGCAATCCGCTCAACCGATGGAACGCCGCCGTCACACCGGCCCTGGAACTGGTCGACGCCTACGCCCACCGCCAGGCCGCGCAGGCGCTGCTGGACGCCGCCGACGAGGCCACGCACCCGGAGGCGCAGCGCCAACTGCGCCTGCTGCAGCGGTTGTTCGCACTTCGCCGCATCGCGGCCCACAGTGGGGACCTGCTCGCGGACGGATACCTCACCAGCGCCCAGGTGAGGCAGCTTCCCGACGCGGCCGAGGATGCCGTCGCGGAGCTCGCACCGCACGCCCTGACCCTGACGAAGGGATTCGCCGTCGCGGACGAGATCCTCCTGGATCACCCCATCAGCCGGCCCGACGGCTTCGACGGCTTCGACCGCTTCGACGGGGAGGCGGGCCACGACGGCCGCGACGACCACGAGAGCCACGAGGGCCATGCCGGAGTAGGCGGCTTCGAGGGCATCGGCGTCCGGGACCGCGCGGGAGACCTTCTGACCCGATGAGACCGCCGCTCCCCGCCACCGGGCCATGACCGGGTGAGCGGGTGAGCGTGCGTCCGGCCGCCGGCCCGCGGGACCCCGCACACGAACGCGTCCACCCGCTCGGTGAGCGGATGGACGCGGTTCCGCCAAGGCTCGGGGGTGCCTCGGAGGTCTGGTGCCGTACGGAGTCTCCGGGAACGGGCCGGTGCCGTACGGAGATTCCGGAGCCGGGCGGCGCCGTTCAGAACCTCAGGAACCGGCCGGCGACGTTCGCCATCCCTAAGGGCTGTCCCACAGTTCCTGGTGGATCAGCGCGCGGCGTCGGATGCGGTGCATCGCAAGGCGGAGAGGCGCCCGCATACTGGATGTATTCGGGCGTTTCGACAACGCGGCGAGGTGCCGTAGCTGTCGTCGTGCGCCCGCCAGGAATTGCGGGACAGCCCTTAGAACTCGTCGGCGCCGTTGCGCAGCTCGTGGGTCCAGTAGCCGGTCTTGGCAGCGGCGTCGTCGACGGCGATTCCGCCCTTGGGCGCGGTGACGGACTTGCTGCCCTCGGCGGGGCCGTCGGTGGCGAAGAAGTTCACGTAGAACGAGGTGACGGCGTGGTTCTTGTCGTCGACGCCGCCGTTGTTGACGCGGACGGCCGCGTAGGCCGGGGCACCGGCCTCCAGCACGATCGGGACGCCGGGGTTGCTCTTGGCGACCGGCGGAACGTCCTTCGAGGTCTGGGGAAGGTCGCCGAACGCGAGCAGCGGGTACTTCAGCAGCGTGCAGGCGCGGCCCGAGACGTTCTTCGCGGTGAGCGTGATGTGCGTGGTGGGCACGCCCTCCTGCTTCGCCGCGGAGACGTTCACGTCGTCGGCGGTGCAGGCCGGGGCCTTCTTGGCGCCCTGCTTCCCCTTCGAGCCCGCCTGCGCGGCCACACCCCCGGAGCCGGACTCCCCGGAACCGGCCGTCCCCGAACCGGCCTTCTCGGTGCCGCCCCCGGTCGAGCCGGCGGTGTCCGAACCGCCCGTACCCGAGCCGGAGGTACCCGCACCGCCGTCGGCGGCCTTCGACGCCGAAGCCTGCTTCGCGGCGCCGTCGCTCTTCGCGCCGTCCTCACCGCCACAGGCCGTGAGCGAAAGGCTGAGCGCGGCCACGGCGGTCGCGGCGAGAACAACGGGACGACGGATGGAAGTACGCATGTGGGGCTCCCCCGGAAGTTACGGCCAGTGATGGTCGGTGCCCACGACGGGCACCTGGTCCGCCCACAGCTTGCGGCCCCGTCCTGCCGTCCCGCTGACGTCCCACTGACGTCCCGCTGACGCACACATCCCGGCCATCAGCCCACTCGCCCCCGGGGGTGGAGGGTGCGGCCCTCCCCTCGAAGGGCAGAAGCTCCCCATGCGCCGCCCCTCCGCAAAGCCGACGCCACGTCCACGACATCCGGTGGACATGAATCCGGGACCCTCCCTGCGCGAGACAAACATCCTGGTTTCATGGGTACTTGAGAGCGCGAGCGGGGTTGGAGCGGGCTGCCCGCAAGCGCTTGCTCAAATCCTTCAAATCCCAACACCCATACACAGAAGGCAAGATCACCCCCGAAAGGGATCCGGCGGCCATGCCTCCGATGTGTCTGAACTTCACGAGAACTCCAGCGAAATGGCACCTGTGTGGATATCGTGCACCGAGCGAGGGCGCATCCGTCAGTCCATGGGATCGGCGGATGCGTCCCGTTTTGTGGGGGTGCAACCGTGACTGGGGGGTCCATGGGGCATGTCGAAACACCTGAAACCGATACATCCGGGCCGGTCGGGCTCCGGGGCGCACCGCGTCCCCGGACCGCCGCGTCCCGGTACCGCGCCATGGCCCCGGAGCAGTCGGGGCGGGTCCGGGAGTTACGGCGCGACCGGCTCGGTCCGGGCCGGGCGAGGAGAGGGCCGGGCCGGCACCCGGCGCTGCTCGCCCTGACCGAGGCTCTGGGGCTCGCGCTGCCGGCCTGGCCGGTCCTGAGCGCAGGTGACCAGTCGGATCCGCTGGCCACCGCGGTGCTCGCCTCTCTCGTGTGGGCCGGGCTGCGGGCCTCGCGCGGCCGGTACGCGGAACCGCCGCGCCACGGGGGGCCCGGCGCGTCCGGGGCATGGGGCGTGCCCGCGGACTGGCTGCTGCTCATCGGGGCCCTCGCCGTGCTGCGTACGGTGACCGGCGGTTCCGTGGACCCGGCCACGGAGATCGTGGCGCTCGCGCCGGCCCTGGTGTCCGCCTCTCTCGTGACGCAGCTGCGGCGCTGGCCCCGGGCCGCGCGGCAGGGGCGGCGGGTGCTGCTGGTCGGCGAGGCGCCGGGGGTCGACCGGGCGGTTCGCCTCCTCAACTCCCGTACGGGACACGGTTATGACGTGGTGGCCGCGATACCGGTGGGACCGGTGGCCCTGGAGCACGATGTGCGGGTCCCGGGCCGGCTTGCCTCCTGCCCCGCCGACGACGATGTGTCGACGGTGCTGGGCGGGGCCTTCGCGCACGCGGCGGATCTGGTGCTGGTGGCCCCCGGCCCCCAGCTGACCGGGGAACGGCTGAGACGGCTCGGCTGGGGACTGCACGACGGGGGGATCTCCCTCTGCGTGCTCTCGGAACTCTCGGGCGTCGCAGCGGCCAGGGTCAGACCCTGTGCGGTCGCCGGCCTGACGCTGCTGCATGTCTCGCCGCCGCTGCGCCACGGCCCGCAGGCGGCGGTGAAGACCGCGCTGGACCGGTGCGGCGCCCTGCTCGGGCTGCTGCTGCTGGCTCCGCTGATGCTGACGGTGGCACTGAGCGTACGGATGTCCTCGCGCGGTCCGGTGTTCCACCGCCAGGTCCGGCACGGGCAGCACAACCAGCCGTTCACCATGTGGAAGTTCCGCACGATGGTGGCGGACGCGGAGAGCCGCAAGGCGCAGCTCCTCGCGGCCGACGAGGGTGCCGGGCCGATGTTCAAGATGCGCCGCGATCCGCGGGTGACACCGATCGGCAGGGCGCTGCGGCGGACGTCGATCGATGAACTGCCCCAGCTCGTCAATGTGCTGATGGGTCAGATGTCCCTGGTGGGGCCGCGTCCACCGCTCCCGGAGGAGGTGTCCCGCTACAACGAGCGCGAGCACCGGCGGCTCTCCGTGAAGCCGGGGCTCACGGGGCTGTGGCAGGTCAGCGGGCGGTCGGAGCTGTCCTGGCAGGAGACCGTCGCGCTCGACCTCTGGTACGTCGACAACTGGTCGGTGGCCACGGACATGGGGCTCCTCGCCCGTACGGTGCGCGCCGTCACCGACGGCCGCGGGGCCTACTGAGGGGGCGGGGGCATGCGGACGCGAGGAGCCCTGTGCGGTGAACGGTCAGGCGTTCGGCCGGTGTTGGCCGAGCCACCAGGCGTAGGTGGAGGCGATGCCCTCGCGCAACGGGATCTTCGGCTCGAAACCGAGCGAGGAGAGTCGGGACACATCGAGGAGCTTGCGCGGGGTTCCGTCGGGCTTGGAGGTGTCCCAGGTGATGGCGCCCTGATAGCCCGTCACCTCCCGTACGGTTTCGGCCAGTTTCTGGATCGTCAGGTCCTCTCCGCAGCCGATGTTGACGGGTTCGTCGCCGTCGTAGACCTCCAGCAGCCGTACGCAGGCGGCGGCCAGGTCGTCGACATGGAGGAATTCGCGGCGGGGGCTTCCCGAACCCCACAGCGTGACCTCGGGGGCCCCGTCGCGTTTCGCCTCGTGGAAGCGGCGGATGAGCGCGGGCAGGACGTGCGAGGTCTCCAGGTCGAAGTTGTCGCCGGGGCCGTAGAGGTTGGTGGGCATGGCGCTGATGTACGCGGCGCCGTACTGCCGGCGGTACGACCGGGTCTGGGCGATTCCGGCGATCTTGGCGAGGGCGTACGCCTCGTTGGTCGGCTCCAGCGGGCCGGTGAGCAGGGCGTCCTCGCGGATCGGCTGGGGGGCGTGCTTGGGGTAGATGCAGGACGAGCCGAGGAACAGCAGCCGCCCGGTGCCCGCCGCGTGCGCTCCGGCGATCACGCTGAGCTGGATGCGCAGGTTGTCCTCCAGGAACTGCACCGGACAGGTGCTGTTGGCCATGATCCCGCCCACCTTGGCGGCGGCCAGCACCACGGCGTCCGGCCGTATCTCGCGCAGATATGCCCCGGTCGGCGCGGCCTCGCGCAGATCGAGCAGTTCACGGCCCCGGGTGAGCACCTCATGGCCCTCGGCGGTGAGGCGGCGCACCAGCGCCGAGCCGACGAGACCCCGGTGGCCCGCCACGAAGACACGGGAGCCGGGACGCAGTAGGGGGCGGACGGATTCCTGGGGAGGGCCTGGGAGATCAGTCGTCATGGCTCGGATTGTGCCAGCAGACACACCTCGCGGAGACGTTTTACCGCAGAACGATCGAAGTCCGGAATATCGGTGACCACTCGCCTCTCGGGCGAACACAGAAGGGGGACTCGTGGCGAAGACCGCGCTCATCACCGGCGTCACGGGCCAGGACGGTTCGTATCTGGCCGAGTTGCTGCTCGGCAAGGGGTACACGGTCCATGGGCTGATACGCCGCTCGTCGAGCTTCAACACCGAGCGGATAGACCACATCTACCAGGGTCCCGAGGAAGCGGACCGTTCCTTCGTGCTGCACCACGCCGATCTGGCGGACGGCGTCGCGCTGGTGAATCTGCTGCGCGACATCCGGCCGGAGGAGGTCTACAACCTGGGTGCCCAGTCACATGTCCGGGTCTCCTTCGACGCCCCGCTGTACACCGGTGATGTCACCGGGCTCGGCGCCATGAGGCTGCTGGAGGCGGTCCGGGCCAGCGGGATCGAGACCCGGGTCTACCAGGCCTCGTCCTCCGAGATGTTCGGTGCCAGCCCGCCGCCGCAGAACGAGGCCACCCCGTTCCACCCGCGCAGCCCCTACAGCGTCGCGAAGGTGTACGCGTACTGGGCGACGGTCAACTACCGTGAGGCGTATGGAATGTTCGCGGTCAACGGCATTCTGTTCAACCACGAGTCACCGCGCCGCGGCGAGACCTTCGTGACCCGGAAGATCACCCGGGGGGTGGCACGGATCAAGGCCGGGCTCCAGGACCGTCTGCACCTGGGCAATCTCGATGCCGTACGGGACTGGGGGTACGCCCCCGAGTATGTGGACGCCATGTGGCGGATGCTCCAGTGCGAGCGGCCGGACGACTACGTGGTCGCGACCGGCGAGGGGGTCAGCGTCCGCCAGTTCCTGGAGTTCGCCTTCGAGCACGCCGGGCTCGACTGGCGGGAGCATGTGCGCCACGACCCGAAGTACGAGCGTCCCAGCGAGGTCGACGCGCTGATCGGCGACGCCTCCAAGGCGCGCGAACTGCTCGACTGGAAGCCCGCCGTCAGGTCGCGGGAACTGGCCCGGATCATGGTGGACGCGGACATCCGCCTGCTGGCGGACCAGCTCACCGGAGCGGCCGTACGGGTGGACCGGTGAGAGGCCCGGGTCCCCGTGGACGTGTGCCGCCCTCCGCGTCCCGTCCGGCGTACTCCCGCGTTCGCCGCCGAGGGCCCCCGCGCGGTGCCGTTCGGCGGCTCCCGGGCACGGCCGGTGCTCCCCCACGGCACCCGGCCCGGCGCTCCCCGCGTCCGTCCCGGGAACCATCGACGGCGTGACATCGCCTTCCACCGGTCCCTCGGTGGACCGGGGCGTGTCCGCACCGGGCGGGGCCCTGGGCCCCGCCTCTTCGACCGCCCTCACCGGGCAGCGGGACGGCCAGTCCCCGCGTCCGGTGGGGCGGAACAGCAAACGCGGCCCACCGGCCGCAGATCGTTCTCACCTTCGGAGCCGAATGATGAACGGAAGTACGGGGCAAAGCCCTGGGGGACGCGGCCGTGTGCGAGCCGCCGCCGCCGCGCTCTGCCTGCTGGCCGGGGCCCTGACCGCGACCGCGGCGGGCACATCCCCCTCGGCCGCGCTGACCCCGCCGGTGTCCCTCACGGCGGACGACCTCACCACCTGGCAGACCAACGGCATCGTCTGGTCGATGGCCGCGCGGGACGGCATCGTGTACGCGGGCGGCACCTTCTCGACCGTACGCCCGCCGGACGCCGCGCCCGGCACCGCCGAACAGCCGGCGGTCAACTTCGCCGCGTTCGACGCGGCGACCGGGGCACCGACCGGCTGTTCCCTGTCCTTCACCCAGTCCTCGGGGACCGCGACCGTGCGGGCGCTGACGCTGTCCCCGGACGGTGAGACCCTCTACGCGGGCGGCCAGTTCGGGTCGGTGAACGGGGTCGGGGTCAGCAATCTCGTGGCGATCGACACCGCGACCTGCACCCCGCGCGACGACTTCAAGATCTCCGTCTCGGCGACGGTGCGGGCGCTCGCCGTCACCGCCGACACCGTCTATCTGGGCGGGGACTTCAACAACGTGGGCGGCAAGACCCGCAACAAGTTCGCCGCCGTCACCACGGGCGCGGACCTGCTGCCCTTCACCGCGAACGCGGACGAGGTGGCACGGGCCGTCGAGGTGACCCCGGACGGGCGGCACGTCCTGCTCGGCGGGGACTTCTTCACCGTCAACGGCACCAGCTCGCACGCGCTGGCCGTGGTCGATGCCACCACCGGCGCGCTCACCAAGAGCTATCCCGGATTCATCCCGAACACCTCCACGGTGCAGGACCTGACCACGGACGCCACCGGCTTCTACACCGCCAACGAAGGCACCGGCGGTGGGGTCTTCGACGGCCGTATCGCACTCGACCTGGACGACTTCCAGCAGCGGTGGCGCGACACCTGCCTGGGAGCGACGCAGGCCGTGCTGGTCCACAAGGGCGTGCTGTACAGCGGCAGCCACGCCCACGACTGCTACAGCATGGGCGAGTTCCCGGACCAGGAGCGCAAGCACCTGCTGGCGCAGTCGGTCGACGACCCGAAGCTGCTGCCGTGGTTCCCGGACACCAACGACGGGATCGGGGAGCCCGTGGGACCCCGGACGATGTCCCAGACGGACAGCGGCGGACGCCACTACCTCTGGGTCGGCGGGGAGTTCACCACGGTCAACGGCTCGGCCCAGCAAGGTCTGACCCGGTTCGCCGACGGTCCCGACACCGGGGCGCCGTGGGTGCCCAACGTCAGCCTCTCCACGGTCACCCCGGGCAGGATCACCGTCAACTGGCAGACCAGCTTCGACACCGACGACGGGGAGCTGACGTACCGGATCTACAAGGACGGGGCGAGCACCCCCGTACACACCACGACGGGGTACTCGCTGTTCTGGGACCGGCCGCAGCTGACCTGGGCGGACACCGACGTGGCTGTGGGCGAGACCCACTCGTACCGGATCACCGCGAGCGACGGCACCAACACCAGCGCCAAGTCCCCGGCACAGTCCGCCACCGTGGCGGCCGCCACGGAACGCTACCCGGCACGGGTGCTGGCCGACGGAGCCTCGCTGTACTGGCGCTACGACGAGGGCGCGGCGACCTTCGCCGCCGACACCGGAAGCAAGCTGAGCAACGGCTTCCTGCGCAACGGCCCCGCCTACCGGCAGACCCCGGCCGCCATCGCCGGCGACTCCACCGCGATCGGGTTCAACGGGCTCGACGAGTATGTGTACGGCAACACCCGGTACGCGCAGCCCACCCGCTTCTCCACGGAGACCTGGATCAAGACCACCACCACCCGGGGCGGCAGGATCATCGGGTTCGGGAACAAGATCATGCAGAACAGCACCACGTTCGACAAGCACGTCTACATGCGCGACGACGGACGGCTGGTCTTCGGCGTCCGCAGCGGGGGCACCCGCACCGTCACCACGACCGGGGCGTACAACGACGGCAAGTGGCACCATGTCGTCGCCACCCAGGGCACCGGCGGGATGGCGCTGTACGTCGACGGACAACTGCGCGCGTCGAACTTCCTGTACACGGCCAATGAGAACTACCCCGGCTACTGGCGGGCCGGCGGTGACAGTCTCTCCGGCTGGCCCAGCCGTCCGACCAGCAACTACTTCGCCGGGCAGATCGACGAGACGGCCGTCTACCCCACCGCGCTGAGCGCCTCCCAGGTCAGTGCGCACTACGCCCTGAGGAACGGCTGATGCGGCATCCGTTCCTGGCCGGTGCCGCCGTCGTCGTCATGACGGCGGCGCTGGCCGCCTGCGGCTCGTCCGCCGACGGGAACGGCCCGGAGGCCGCGGGGGCCCGGAGCCCCGCGGCCTCCGGGCCCGTCGCCGGGCCGTCCGCCGAAGGTACGTCCACCGGTCCGGCGGGCGGACCCTCCGCCGGGCCCACGAGCGAGCCGCCCAAGGTGCCCGCCGACCGGATCACCCCGGCCACCGGCTCCTTCACGAAGAAGCAGAAGGAGTACCTGGTGGACCGGGTCCCGGTGGGCATGGACCCGGCCGCCGTGCTGCAGACCGGGCAGGAGACCTGCGACAGGCTCGGCTATCTGGTCAAGGCCGACCGGGACACCGCCGTCGCGGCGATCGTTACCGGCGAGATCGCCGGCGCGAAGCCCGCGGTGTCCCATCTGTGCACCCAGCACCGGGAGTTGGCGGTCGAGGCGGCCCTCGGCTACCCGGACGGCACGCACACCGGCAAGGGCCTGCGGCCGGGCCGCTACCGCGCGGTCTCCCCCACCCCCGACTGCTCCTGGCAGATCACCGGTGCGGGCGGCAAGGTCCTGGGCTCGGGCACCTCGGGCTCCAGGTCCTCCGGCTCGGGCCCGTCCGGCGCCGCATCCGCCGAGCGGACGCGGATCACCGTCCCGGAGGCGGCCCGCGCCTTCACCTCCACAGGCTGCTACGCCTGGCTCCCCGAAGGAAAGGCCGGATGACCAGACTGCCGATCGCCGTGGCGATCCCCACGAAGAACGAGGGACTGAACATCGCCGAGGCGGTGAAGTCGGTGCTCGGCCACTTCGAGGCGGTCGTCGTGGTGGACTCCCACAGCACCGACGACACGGTGAGGATCGCCGAGGAGTGCGGCGCCGAGGTGATCGACTACACCTGGGAGGGCGGGCATCCGCGGAAGAAACAGTGGTGCCTGGACCATGTCCGCACCGATCTGGACTGGATTCTCCTGCTGGACGGCGACGAACGGCTCAGCCCCGGGCTGCTCGCCGAGCTGCGGGAGATCTTCGCCGATCCGACGGCTCCGAAGCCCGCGGCATATGACATTCCCCTGGGCTACTGGTTCTCGGGGAAGCGGCTGAGGCACGGCTACACCATCCGCAAGCGGTCCCTCACCGACCGCACCCGCTGCCACTACCCGGAGGTCGGCGATCTCGACGCCCCCGGGATCGGAGAGGTCGAGGGTCACTACCAGCCGGTCGCCGGGACGGCGGGCTCGCTCCGCAACCCCATCGAACACCAGGACCTCGACCCGGTCACCGCCTGGTTCGAGCGGCACAACCGCTACTCGGACTGGGAGGCGTGGCTGGAGCACCACCCCGAGGTGAAGGAGCAGGTCCGCAGGGTCAAGTCCCGGCAGGGGCAGCTGTTCCACAAGGCGCCGTTCAAGCCGCTGGTGTCCTTCGCGTACATGTACGTCTACCGGCGGGGGTTCCTGGACGGACGGGCGGGCTTCGACTTCGCGCTGGCGATGAGCTTCTACCGCTGGCAGATCGCGCTCAAGTCCCGTGAGGGCCGGAAGGGCTGAGCGCCCGCCGCCGCACCGGGCGGGGAAGGAACGGCCCCGGGGCGGGAACGGACCCGGGCCGTGGGAACGGCCCCAGGGCGGGAACGGACCGGGGTGGGTACGGACCCGTTCCCGTCAGACGGCCTTCCGGCGGACCACGTCCTCGTAGGTCCGCCGGAGGGTTCCGGTCACGGCGGCAATGGTGAAGTGTTCGCCGACGAGCTCCCAAGCCGCCCTGCCCGCCCGCTCATTGGCCTCGGGCTCCAGCAGTTCCAGGACCGCACCGGCGACCTTCGCCGCGTTGGCCCCGTCCTCGCCCGGCCGGCTGTCGATCACCCGGCCCGCCCCGGCCCGCGCCACCTCCGGGCCGAGACCGCAGGTTCGGGTGATGACGACGGGCGTGCCCACGGACATCGCTTCGAGCACGGAGACACCCAGCGGCTCCTCGATCGAGGGCAGCACATACACATCGGCCCGCCGGCCCGCTTCGAGGACCTCTTCGTGACCGAGCGGCCCCACCGGGTCGAGGGAGTCCATTACCCCCAGTCTGCGGGCGAGTTCGAGTGTTCCGCGCAGTGCGCCGGTGTCGGGCCCCGCCAGGACGAAGCGCGCGTCGGGGTGCTCGGCCAGGACGGCGGGCATCGCGGCGACGAAGTCCTCCGGCCGCTTCCGTTCCTGGATCCGGGCGAGGAAGAGAACCGTCGGCGGCCGGTCCCGGTCCCGGGCGGGCTTGCGCTCCTGCGGCCGTACGCCGTTGACCAGCCGCACGGTGCGGGTCAGCGGGACGGGCGCGGCGACGGCGTTCACATCGACGCGCTCCGTCTCGGTCAGACACAGGACGGCATCGGCGCCGCGCAGCACCCGCCGCACGCCCAGCAGGTCCGTGAGCCGGGCGACCCTGTTCTCGGTGGGATCGACCATTCCGTGCGTCTGGACGACCAGCGGCGTGCGGGTGGCCAGCGCGAGCAGCGCGGCGGGCAGGGTCACCAGGTCGCGCATGAGATGGACGTGTACGAGGTCGGCGCCGCGCATCATGCGGCGTGCGGCCAGCAGCAGGGGTCCGGAGGTGATGCCGCTGACCTCGAACCTGGGGAGCAGATGCCGGGCCTGGAAAAGATGGGCGGGAACCCCCTCGACCTCGCCGGGCAGTGCGCCGGGGCCGAAGCCGTCGCCCAGAGCCATGATCCGGGCGTCGTCGCCGCCCGCGCGCTGGAGCTTGGACAGGTTGAGCGCCACCCGGGTCGGGCCACCGAACGCATGGTCCGGGGTGTGCAATGTGACAACGTGCAGAACCTTCACCAGGGTTCCCCTCAACCTCGGCCGACATTCCACAGACTAGTCAGCACATCCCCTCAAGTGGGGTGATTCGTTAGAGTGTTCACAGGTCCACGAAACGGGGGGCGCATGACGTCCGTGCGGGATCCGGCACCGTCCGCGCCCCTGGCCGCACCCGCGGACGGGGGCGGTGGGAGCGGGTCCGGCAGGGCTCCGGCCAGGCCCATGTCGTGGGCGATGCTGTCGCGGGCGCTCGCCGTGCCGCTGATCCTGGGGCTGGTGTGCTTCCTGCCCGCGCTGATCGCCGCGCAGCCCGGGGCGGGGGTCCGGGACAACGGGTACTGGCTCCAGCTGGTGCTGACCTGTTATGCGGGGGCCCGGCTCGCCACCATGATCCTGTCCACCCGGCGGCGGCTGCTCCAGGGCGTCTTCTGGATGTTCGTGTACATCGCGATGGGAGTGGCGCCGTTCGCGCAGGCGGTGATCGGGCAGACGCCGACACCGCTGGTCGGGCCCCGCTCGGACCTGGTGACGGCCATCGCGATGATCCTGGTGGGCTGTGCCGCGTTCGACCTGGGGGCGCTCCTGGCGTCCCGGCGGCCCCTGCGGCACCGTACGGGCCCGCGCGTCGCGCCCGGCACGGGAGCCGCCGGAGGCACGGGAGGCGTGCGCGGCTCCGCCGTCGCGCACCCGGTCCGGCTCCGGCTGCTGGTGCTGCTGGCCTTCGCGGCGAGCGGGTACTACGTGCTGAAGCTCGGCGGACCCGCCGTCTTCTTCTCCAGCCGCCAGGAGATCAGCGCGTCCGTGGCGGCCAGCGGGGTCGCGTCCACCGAGTCCAATGTGGGCTCGGCGTTCCTGAAGGGCTTCGGCACCGTACCGGCGCTCCTGGCGCTGCTCTTCTACACCCGGCGGCTGGTGACCTCGCGTGCCGCCCGCCGCGCCCCGTCCACGGTGCTGGTGTGGGTCGGCCTCGCTCTGCTCAACCTGATCGTGAACAACCCGGTCTCCAACGCCCGTTACTGGTTCCTGACGGTCCTGGTCTCCTTCCTGTTCACCGCGTTCCCGAGCAGTGCCGCGATGTACCGCTCGGTGCTCACGACGGGAGTCGTCGGGGCGCTGGTGCTGTTCCCGTACGCGGACCGGTTCCGGTACGACGACGAGGGGTACCGGCCCGTGCAGTCGGCGTCCGTCTTCGAACCGCTGGCCACCAAGGACTACGACCAGACGGTGATGTTCGCCAACACCATCTCCTGGGTCGACACCCGCGGCCACACCTACGGCAGGCAACTGGCGGGCTCCGGGCTCTTCTTCGTGCCCCGGGCGGTGTGGAGCGGCAAACCGGAGGACACCGGGGTCAGGGTCGGACAGTGGATGGGGATGAACATGACCAACCTGTCCGCGCCGCTGTGGACCGAGTTCTGGGTGGACTTCGGTCCGGCCGGAATGACCGGCGGTCTCGCGCTGATCGGCTACGCCGCCGCCCGTACCGACCGCCGCTACGCACTGGCGGTCTCCCGGGACGGGCCGGGACCCGGCAGCGTCCTGGCGATCGCCGCCCCGCTCATCGCCGGGTACACCTTCATCCTGCTGCGCGGGCCGCTGCTCCAGTCCGTGGGCAAGCTCGCCATCGCCGCGCTGTGTCTGCTGCTCGTGACCGGTTTCAGGGAGCGGGCCGTACGGCGCCGGCGCTGAGCCGCTCCCCCGGTGCCGGGGCGCGGTGGCGCAGCCGGTACACCCGGATCCAGGTGGCGGCGGCCTTGCAGACCGAGCCCAGGCAGAGCCCCCAGGCGGCACCGGGGACTCCGGCGAGCAGATAGCCGCAGGTCAGAAAGGCGACGGCGGCCAGCGAGAACACCACCTGGATCGCCAGGGTGGTCCGTGGGTCGAGCATCCGCAGAGCCAGCAGCCCACAGGTGCCCACCGCCATCGCCGCGTACTGGCTGCCGGTCGCGGGCAGCAGCGCCGATGCCACCGGCCAGGTGTCGCCCAGCAGTCCGCGGCCCGCCCCGTCCGGGAGCAGCGCGAGCACGGTGGCCCAGGCCGCGGCGGTCGCGGCCAGCACGGCGGCGAGAGCGGCGGTGACCCGTACTCTGCGTCGCTCGTCGCCGATGCGGCCGAGCAGCGGCGGGCCGAAGCCGGTGGCCGAGGTGAAGAGCACGTTGAGCGGCCCGAACAGGGTGGTGGCCCCGCGCAGCGCGCCGACCAGGAGCGGGTTGCCGACCGCGCCGAGCCCGAGGACGGAGAGCTGTCCGGTCGCGTTGCCCACCCCGAACTCCACGACGAAGCGCCTGCCGAGGTGGCCCCGGCGCAGCAGCGGAGGCAGCCGCACCGGGCTCCCGGCCACTTCCCGGTGCAGCAGGGCGGCGGAGAGCAGCAGGGCGGGCAGCGCGGACAGGCCCCAGACGGTGATCAGCCGCGCGGCCCCGGCGCCGTGCGGCTGGGCGGACAGCGCGGCCAGTACGCAGGCGAGCCTGAGCAGGTCGGCCGTCAGTGCGAGGTGGGGCCGCTGGAGGGTGGAGAACGCGTAGCGCACGGCGTCCTGGCCGAGGACCACGGGAAGGACGAGCCCCAGCATCATGAGGGCACGGGCGGTGTCGCCGGGCAGCAGGAGGCAGACGGTGGCGAGGAGCGCGCCGAGCGCCGCCGAGGCGAGCAGGGTGAGGGCGACGGCGGAGCGGCAGGCGCTCCGGGTCTCCCGGCCGCGTCCGCGGCTCAGCACCAGGGGCTGTCCGGTGTACGCGCCGGAGATCCCGAGCAGCACGGTGAACACGAGGTAGACCGCCGAGAAGCGGGCGAAGTCGGCCACGGTGGAGAGCCGGGCCGCCGCCACCAGCACCAGGATGTTGGTGAGGGCCGCCACGCCCTGGTCCGCGACCGAGCAGACGATCGCGGTCCGGGTCCTCACGGGCTCCCGTGAGGGTGTTCTCATGGCCGCCCGGCGGGAAGGTCGTAGGGGCGCAGGCCGAGCGTCTCGCTGGGGTCACCGGTGCTCACCGGTCCGGTGTGGGCGCCCGGTCCGGAGCCGTTGCGGCGCCGGGCGGACTTCTGGCGCCCGGCGCGCGGCCGGCGTACGGCCCGGCCGCGGCCCGGGTGGAGCAGGACGCCGAGTACGGAGCCGCCGGACGCGCCGATGATCTCCCGGATGCGTTCCAGGTCGCTGCGGTGCACCTCACGGGGGTCGCAGACCACCATGACGCCCTCCACCCGGTCCACCAGGGCGACCGCGTCGGCGTACGCCAGGACGGGCGGGGCGAGGACGATGACCACGGCTCCGGGCCGGTCGGCCTCGGCCACGATGCGTCCGACGGACGCCGAGGTCAGGGCTCGCGGCACATTGTCCACCGTGACCCCGGCGACCAGGGCGAAGGCTCCGGAGCCGGGGACGTCCACGTTGGAGCGGGTACCCGCGGGCCAGCTGCCCGGGGCGTGCGGGGTGTTCCGGGCGTTCCGGGGGGAGGCCGCCGGGTCCCCGGCCCAGCGCGGCCGTACGCCGTAGGCGGCCTGGCCCAGGTCCCGGGCCAGTGACGGAGTGCGGAGGTCGGCCTCGACGAGGAGTACGTCGCGTCCCATCTCGGCGAAGGCGGCGGCCAGGTTGGCGGCTGCCGCGGCCGCGGCGGCGTTGTCGCCGCGCGGCGCGGTGACCAGCAGCCGGCGGCTCCGCGCGAACGACGGGTCGTAGGCGAGGCGGAAGGCGACCGCGCGGTACTCCTCGGCGAGCCGGCTGCCGCCGCGCCCGATCGCGAGCAGGGAGCCCGGGGCGGTGCGCTCGCGGGGCAGGGTGCCCAGCAGCGGGGCGCCCAGACAGCGGACGACCTCGCGGGTGGAGCGGACGGCCGGGTCGAAGACGAGGCGCACCCAGGACATCAGCAGGCCGAGCGCGAGTCCGACGACGCCGCCGAGTCCGAGCAGCAGCAACAGCCCGGCCCCGGTGGGCTCCGTCGGGGGGACGGGCTTCTTGTTGAGATATCCGGGCGTGGTGTCCAGAGCCTCCAACTCGGAGATCTTCCTGCTGAGTTCGGAGATGGAGACGATGATGTTGGCGCGGGCGCTGCTCACGTCGTCGGCCTCGCCCGCCCCGATCTCCTCCTCCAGCAGATCGCGCTTGTCCTCCAGCGGTTCGAGCTGGGCCCGGTAGCCGGTGGCCATGTTCGCGATGCTCTCCTCGGTGCGCGCCTTGCGGTGTTCCAGGTAGGCGTTGGCGAGGGCCTCGGCCCGGGTGCTGGACTGGGCGGGGGTGCGGCCGGTGTAGGAGAAGCGCAGGGTGAGGGTGTTGGGCGGGTTGGTGACCTGGAGGCCGGAGAGCAGTTCACCGGCGGGCACGTGGTCGCCCCACTGGGCCAGGGCGTTGGCGGCCAGGGCGCCGACGGTGTCGCTGACGGCGGTCTGCCGCTCGGAGCCGATGTTGATGCCCTTGTCGGCCGAGGCGCCGGTGGCGAAGGGGTCGGCGGTGGCGGAGCGGACCTGGACCTCGCCGGTCGCGGTGTAGGTGTCCTCGCCGCCCAGGGCGAGGTACGCGCCGCCGAGCAGCCCGACCGCGATGCCGGCGATCAGCAGCCGCCGGTAGCGCAGGAGCTGGCGGAACTGGTCCCGCAGCAGGGCCGGTTCGTCCTGTTCGTCCAGGGTGCGGATCTGATGCGTCATCGGCGTGGGCTCCCTTGTCCGGTGCCGAGGACCTCGGCCAGCAGTGCGTCGAAGCGGGCCAGTCCCGCCTGCCTGCTCAGATGCTGTGCGACGTAGCGAGGTCCGTGTGCGCCGAGCGCGTCGGCCGTGACGGGGTCCTGGGCCAGTTTCCGTACGGCGTCGAGCAGGGCGGCCGGGTCCTCCGGGGCGACCAGCGCGCCGGCGCCGGAGCGGCGTACCTCATCGGCCGTGCCGCCCTCGTCGGCGACGGAGGCGACGACGGGCCGCCCGGAGACGAAGTAGGAGGTCAGTTTGGAGGGGACGCTCATGTCGAGCACCGAGGCGCGCTGGGTCACCGCGAGGACATCGGCGGCGGCGAGGATGTCGGTGAACTCCCCTGCCCCGGCGGGTGGCAGGAAGTCGAGGTTGGCCAGTCCCGCGGCACGGGCGCGCAGCGCGTCGCGCTGGTTCCCGTCGCCCATCAGCACGACACGGATGTCCGGCGCCCGGCGGGCGGCGTCGACCAGGACTTCGAGCCCCTGTTTGAGGCCCATGTTCCCGGAGTGCAGCAGGACCGGGGTGCCCTCGGCCCAGCCGAGGCGGGCGCGGGTGGCCGCCCGGTCGGCGGTGGGCCCCTGCACATGGGTCCAGTTGGGGACCAGCCGGATGCGTGCGGGGTCGACACCGAGGGCCCTGACGCCCGGGACGAAACTCTCGTGGATGACGCCGACGAGGGCGGCATGGCGCAGCGCGTACCGCTCGGCGGCGGCGGCGACCGCCGCCGCTCGGCCGCCGCCCCGGATACCGCTCTGCGCGGCGGCCGCGCCCATCAGGTCCTGGACGACGGGCAGGTAGGGGACACGGTGGCGGCGGGCGATCCGGGCACCGATGACCCCGCCCGCGAGGCTCGGCATCTGGGCGATCACGGCGTCCGGGCGTCCGGGCGGCGGCGCGAGGAGCCCGTGCCCGAGGACCGTGGCCTCGAACGCGGCTCTGCGCAGGGCCGTCTGGCGGGAGGGCACATAGTGTCTTCGGCGGTGCACGCCGACGGCCTCACGGGTCTCGGTCGTCCGCCACACTCCCCGGTAGCGCGCGTCGACCCGCCAGGACGGATAGTGCGGCATGCCGGTGAGCACCTGGGTCAGCGCGCCGGAGGCGGCCCAGTGCTCGGCGAGCTGGGTGGCGTACGGGCCGATGCCCGTGAGCTCCGGTGCGTAGTTGGTCGAGACCACCAGGAGTCGGCGGTTCTCGAACGGCCTGTGCTGCTCGACAGCGGACATCACACGATCGCCTTCCCCCCGGAACGGCAGCCAATCCCCAGGGGGCAGCCCCCCTTGAGCTTATCCGTTCACGGCTTGCCCAAGTGTTCTTCACAGTAGTGTCGTTGGCACATCAGCACACATCGCGCTCACCGTGGGGGGGAGAGAACGGATGGCGCAGCACAGAGTCGGTTACGCACCGGGGGTGTACGACCTGTTCCACGTCGGGCACCTGAACATCCTGCGGCACGCCCGCAGCCAGTGCGACTACCTGGTCGCGGGGGTCGTCTCGGACGAGATGGCCGCCCTGGCCAAGGGCCACAGACCGGTGATCCCGCTGCCCGAGCGGCTGGAGATCGTCCGCAGCGTCCGCTACGTGGACGCCGCGTTCGTCGAGACGGTGCCGGACAAGGTCGAGACCTGGCAGCAGGTCCGGTTCGACGTCATCTTCAAGGGCGACGACTGGCGGGGCACCGGAAAGGGGAAGCGGCTGGAGCGGGACTTCGCCGAAGTGGGCGTGGAGGTCGTCTACTTCCCGTACACCGTGCACACCTCCAGCACCCAGTTGCGCCGGGCGCTGGACGTCCTGGTCAGTCAACCCGGAACGCTTTCAGCTCCCTGAACCACTTGGCGAGGAACGCCACCAGGAACACCGCGTGCACGGCCGCGAGCACGGCGTACCCGGTCCGGAAGGCCCCGGGTGCGCCGAGCAGCGGGAACACCAGGCAGAACACCCCGTAGTCCGCGGGCAGAAGCACCACGGCCCGCAGCCGGGACGCCGGCGCGGGGGCGGAGCCGGCCGGGTCGGAGCCGGCCGGGACGGCGCGGGCGGCGGCCCGGCCGAGCTGCTCGCGCAGAAGTCCGGCGCAGAAGGTGAGCACCGAGACGAACAGAAAGCCCAGTGGCAACAACAGCCATATGTCACTAGGCAGTTCGGTGAAGCGGTAGAAGGAGATCAGTACAGCGGTGTGGACGAGGATCATCTTCGCGCAGTCCACGACATGGTCCAGCCACTCCCCGTCGGGGCCGCCCCTGCCGGTGAGCCGGGCGAGCTGGCCGTCGGCCGAGTCGAAGGCGAAGCCGGTCACCAGCCCCGCGCAGACGGCGAGGCCCAGTCCCCACGACGGCGGGGCAAGGGCGAGCGAGGAGATCGCCGCGAAGGTGAACAGGGCGCTGACGAGAGTGACCTGATTGGGAGTCATACCAGCTCTGAAGGCCCCGGCCGCCAGTACCCGCCCCGCCGGACGGTTCACGTACCGCGAGTAGAGCGAGACGCCCTTGGACGTCTTCTGCGCGCCGCGCAATTCGCGCAGCACTGTACCTGTGCTTCCCATACGCCCCCCAGCGTCCGGCATTGCCCGCATCATGGCACGCGGAACGCGTCCCCGTGGGGCGGAGCGGCGATCTCCCTTACCCGGGAGGTAATCGACCCCGGCCCGGCCCCCGCGTCAGGGTGTGTCCACCGCCCCGGAGCACCGGAGCGGCAGGACGAGGGCCCCGCGGCCCCCGGCGAGAGGACGCACCGTGACCGCATACGAGGACGCCGTTCAGCGCTACTTCACCGCCTGGAACACCACCTCGCCCGAGGAGCTGGAGAAGGCGGTGGCCGCGGCCTTCACCGAGGACGCCACCTACACCGACCCGCTGGCCGATGTGCGGGGCCACGACGGGCTGGTGGCCGCGATCAGCGGTGCGCACCGGCAGTTCCCCGGCTTCGGCTTCCGGCCGACGGGCACCCCGGACGCGCACCACGACCTGGTGCGCTTCACCTGGGACCTGGTCTCCGGGGCGGACGGTTCGGCGCCCGCCGCCGGGTTCGATGTGATCAGGCTGGCCGAGGACGGGCGGATCCGCTCCGTCAGCGGCTTCCTGGACCGGCTCCCGGGGGCCTGACCGGTCTCCCTGTCACCTCTCCTCGGTCAGCTGTTCGTCGAGTTCGTCGAAGAGCAGTTCGGCGTGGTCGATCTGCCCGGTCCGGTACGCGGACCGGGCCACCAGATGCGCGGCGACCGGGCCGGTCAGCATCTGGAAGAAGCCGATGAGGGCGAGGGTGGCGAGGTCCATGCCGCTGCGCAGCCGCAGTGCCACCCCGGCCAGCACGAGCAGCATCCCGAGGGTCTGCGGCTTGGTCGCGGCGTGGCTGCGGGACAGGACGTCCGGCAGCCGCAGCATGCCGATGACTCCGAGCAGACAGATCAGCGCCCCGACGAGGAGCACGAGGGCACCGAGCGTGTCGGCGATCCGGAACCAGACGTTCACCGCGGTCCCTCCTGACTTCCGGTGCCGGGCGGTGGTACCCGGCGGGCAAGCGGGCGGTCGCGTACGGCGATGAAGCGGGCGATGCCCACCGACCCGGTGAAACCGAGGAACGCCAGCACCAGCATGATCGGGAAGTAGAACGAGTCCCGGGCGAAGGCGGACTTGGCGCCGAGGCCCGCGATGATCAGGGCGGCGCACACGTCCAGCGCGATCGCCCGGTCCAGCATGGAGGGGCCGCGCCAGATCCGGATCAGCAGCAGTGCCCCGGCGACGACGACCATCACGACGGCGGCGATCAGCAGGATCCGGTCGACGTTCTCGGGTGCGCTCATGTCAGGTCCCCTCCCGCTGTCCGGGCGCGGTGCGGTGGGGGCGGTCCGGCCACCCTGTCGATCTCGTCTGGGGTACCGAAGGCCCGTACCGTCAGTTCCTCCAGCCGCCACACCGAACGCCGGGCGGCTTCGAGCTCCTCCGGCCGGTCCGCGTCCAGGACGTGCAGGAACACCGTGGAGGTGGCCCGGCGCACCTCGACGATCGAGCCGCCCGGCACATTGGAGACGGCCACGGCGGTCGCGGCGAGCATCAGATCGCTGCGGCAGCGCAGCGGTACGCCGATGACGGCGGCCCGGTGGGGGTGCCCGGCGAAGATCTGCCGGGTGACCTTCACTCCCGAGGTGTACATGTCGTAGAGCAGATAGGCGACGAGCCGCAGGATGCCCCAGAGGTGCAGCCGCAGCCCCAGATCGACGCGGGGCAGCGGGAAGGCCAGGCAGACGGCGACGGCGACGACCACGCCGGTCACCACGTTGGCCCAGGTCAGCGTGGACCAGAGCAGGACCCAGATCACGGTGAGCCAGGCGATCAGCGGCAGGTCGAGCACCCGTCTGCGCCGGTCGCCGAACTGGCAGCTGAAGGGCGGCAGATCGGCGTCGCGGAACGACAGGGTGAGGAATCGTCTCACCGGCCGAGCACCTCCTCGATGTACGGGGTCCGCCTCAGGAGTTCGGCGGCCGTGCGGTCGGTGTACGAGGTCAGGGGGGCCGCGAGCACGGTGAAGGCGAGCCCGAGCACGACGGTGGCGGCGGTGGCCGCGGTCATGGTGCGGGGCAGCCGGGTCGTGGTGGTGACGGCCCGTCCGTGCAGGGTGGCGGCGACGACCCGGCCGGCCGGGTGGGGGCGGGGGGCGATGCCCTCGTCGCCGGTGCCGGGGATGTTGTCGGGGCCCTCGTCGGTGTCGTCGTCGTTGTCGTCGTCGGACTCCAGGACGGTGCCGTCGGCGGCCTGACCGGGGGGCGCGGCCCGCCAGAACGCCAGGTTCCAGACCTTGGCCATCACGTACAGCGTGAGCAGGCTGGTCACGGCCGACCCGATGACCAGGATCCAGGGCCAGACGCCGCCGTCGGCGACACCCGCCCGCATGAGTCCGAGCTTCCCGATGAACCCCGACAGCGGGGGGATGCCGGCGAGGTTCATCGCGGGGACGAAGAAGAGGAGAGCCAGGACCGGCGCGGCGCGGGCCAGACCGCCGAGCCGGGTGAGTTCGGTGGTGCCGCCGCGGCGTTCGATGAGCCCGGCGACGAGGAACAGTGTCGTCTGGACGGTGATGTGGTGGGCGACGTAGACGATGGCACCGCCGTACGCCTGCCGGGTGGCGAGTCCGATGCCGAAGACCATGTAGCCGATGTGGCTGATCAGGGTGAAGGAGAGCAGCCGCTTCAGGTCGGTCTGGGCGACCGCGCCGAGGATGCCGATGACCATGGAGGCGAGCGCGGCGGCCATCAGGAGATCGCCGAGCCGGTTGCCGGGGAACAGGAGCGTCTCCGTACGCAGCATGCAGTAGACGCCGACCTTGGTGAGCAGTCCCGCGAAGACGGCGGTGACGGGGGCCGGGGCCGTGGGATAGGAGTCGGGGAGCCAGGCGGCGAGCGGGAACACGGCGGCCTTGATCGCGAAGACGGTCAGCAGCATCGCCTGGATCAGGGTCTGTACGCCGAGCGGGAGTTCGCCCAGGCGCTGGGCGAGCTGGGCGAAGTTCGCGGTGCCGGTCGCCGCGTACGTCATGGCGATGGCGGTGAGGAACAGCATCGAGGAGAACAGCGAGATGATCACGTAGGTGGATCCCGCCCGGATGCGGGGACCGGTGCCGCCGAGGGTCAGCAGGACGAAGCTGGCCACCAGCATGATCTCGAAGCCGACGTACAGGTTGACGAGGTCTCCGGCCAGGAAGGTGCAGGAGACCCCGGCGACCAGGATGAGATACGCGGGGTGGAACACGGCCACCGGTGTCTCCTCGTCCCGGTCGGCCATGCCCTGGCCCAGGGAGTAGACCAGCACGCAGAGCGTGACGGCCGAGGAGACGGTCAGCATCAGTCCGGTGAGCCTGTCCGCGACCAGGGTGATGCCCAGCGGCGGTGCGAAGTCGCCGAGGTGGACGGAGAGCGGTCCACCGGTGTCGGCGGCGATCATCAGGACGACCGAGAGCGCCGTGACGGCGGAGAGCACGGCGACGCTGATGAAGCGCTGGAAACGTTTGAGCCTGGTGCCGAAGGCGAGGCTGAGGCCGGTGGCGCAGAGCGGCAGCAGCACCGGCAGCGGGACGAGCGCGTTCATCCGGTCACTCCTCGGTCGTCGCGCACGCCGGGGTTCTCCTGGCGCGCGTAGTCCTCCGGGTCCGCGCCCAGGACGTCGTGCCACAGGTCGCCCGAAGCGTCGCGGCCGCGGGCCTGGAGGGCGCGGTCGGCGCGCAGCCGGGCGCGCAGGCGGCGGCGTTCCTCCAGGTAGCGGTCACGTTCCTCGCGGGTGGGTTCGGCCCCGGAGCGGTATTCCTCGCGCAGTTGGGCGCGCTCCCCCATCACCTCGGCGCGCAGCACGATGCGCCGGTCCTCCAGGTCGTCGTGCACCTCGTCGCTGCCGGTGAGCTGGTGGCCCCGGTAGGCCATGGCGAGAAGGAACGCGGTGGTGGCCAGGGTGATGACGATGGCGGTGAGCGCGATGGCCTGCGGCAGCGGGTCGGTGACCTGGCGCAGCGGTACGCCGTAGAGCAGCGGAGCCGCACCGGCCGAGCCGGTCGCGGACAGGACGAGCAGGTTGATGCCGTTGCCCGCGATGACGGCGCCGAGCAGGATCCGGGTCAGCGGCCGGGTGAGCATGAGGATGCCGCCGACCGCGCAGAGCACCACGGCGGTGGCCAGGAGCGAGGCGCTGACGGTCATCGGGGGCCGCCTCCCGCTTCGGGGCCGCCGGCGGGGGCGAGGACGCCCGCCGCCCGTTCGATCTGCCGGTCGATCTTGGCTCCGAGGGCCCGCACGATGTCCAGGACGACGCCGAGGACCAGCAGGTAGACCCCGAAGTCGAAGAGCACGGCCGTCCCCAGGTGGTAGTCGCCGAACACCGGCAGACGGCCCTTGTACGTCCAGGCGTGCAGCACGGTGCCGTCGACGAGGCCGAGCAGCGCGACCCCGGTGGACACGAAGAGGCCGAGCCCGGTGAAGAGTCCGGGCTGCAGGGGTGCCGCCTGGGCCAGTTCGAAGCGGCCGCCGGCCAGATAGCGGGTGATGAGGGCGACCCCGGCGACGAGTCCGGCGACGAATCCGCCGCCCGGCATGTTCTCGGCGCAGAACAGCAGGTACACGGAGAGCACCAGGATCGGGTGGAACAGCAGCCGGGCCACCACCTCGAAGACGACCGAGCGGTGTTCGGGGGCGAGCGTCTCGCCGGCCGCCAGCCAGCTTCGCTCGGGGGCCGTCTCCAGGCCCCGCGACAGTCCGCTCAGCGAGCTCGCCGAGAGCGACCAGGCGGTCCGGCCGCGCAGCTCCTCCGGGCCCATGGGGCCTTCGCTGCGGCGGTGCAGATAGATCAGGCTCGTCACGCCGATGGCCGCGGCGGCGAGTACCGCGGACTCCCCCATCGTGTCCCAGGACCGCAGATCGACGAGGATCGTGGCGACGACGTCCTTGAGTCCGTGGTGGGCGACCTCCTCGACCATCGCGGCACCGGCCGGAGCGGCGATGCGCGCGGCGGCGGCGACCCACACCACCACGCCGATGGTGGCCGCGGCGCCCAGGGCCACCGGGACGCGGGCCGCGCGCCGCCAGCTGCTCACGGACTCCTGGAAGTGCACCGGCATCCGGCGCAGCACCAGCACGAACACGATCATCGACACGGTCTCGACGCAGAACTGGGTGAGCGCCAGGTCCGGGGCGCCCTGGACGACGAAGAGCAGCGCCGCCCCGTATCCGGTCAGGCCCGCCAGCACGACGGCCTTCATCCGGCGGCTCACGGTCAGACAGCAGAGGGCCGCGGCGCAGGTCAGTACGGCGACGGCGCCCTGGAGCGGGGTGTCCCAGAGCCGGGGTGCCGCGGCCCCGTTCCAGGGGCGGTCGGTGATGAGCACCGCGAGCTGCCCGGCGAGCATCACCAGGAGTGTGGTGGCGAGGTAGACGGAGAGCGAGCCTCGCTGGACGAAGCCGGTGACCTGGAGGGCCAGGCGTTCCAGCCCCAGCAGCAGATGACCGAAGACGCTGTCGGCCTTGGGCCAGGCGACGCGGCGGGAGAGCCGGGCGACGGGGGCGCGCCCGGCGAAGAGCACGGCACCGCCCGCCCAGGCCAGCGCCGACAGGAGCAGGGCCGTGCCCGCACCGTGCCAGAGGGAGAGGTGGTACGGGTGCGCGGGGGCGGGGAAGACGTCGGCGTACGCGCTGAACAGCCGGTCGGTCCAGCCGACACCGGGTCCCAGGACCACCCCGCAGACGGCGAGCAGGGCGGGCGGGGCGAGGAAGGCCCAGCCGACGCGGTGGACGGGGGTGTCCTTGAGGCCGGGCTTCCGGGCGAAGGCGCCCCAGACGAACCGTACGGTGTACGCGGTGGTCAGCGCCGACCCCGCGACGACGGCGGCGAGCGCCCACCGGTCGGCGGTGTCCCCGTGCAGCAGCGCTTCGAAGGCGGCCTCCTTGGCGGCGAATCCGAGCAGCGGCGGCAGGGCGGCCATGGACGCCGCGGCGAGCACGGCGACGACGGCGACATGCGGCAGCGCCCGGCCGACCCCGGAGAGTCCGCGCAGGTCGCGGGTGCCGGTCGCGTGGTCGATGATGCCGGTGACGAGGAACAGCGGGGCCTTGAACAGCGCATGGGCGAAGATCATGACGGCGGCGGCGAGCGCGGCGTCCCGGTTGCCCACCCCGGCGAGCAGGGTGAGGAAGCCGAGCTGGCTGACGGTTCCGTAGGCGAGGACGAGTTTCAGGTCGTTCAGGCGCAGCGCGCGCCAGCCGCCGAGCAGCATGGTCGCGGCGCCGAGCACCAGGACCACCGGGCGCCAGACGGGGATGTCGGCGAAGGCGGGGGCGAGCCGCGCCACCAGGTAGACACCGGCCTTCACCATCGCCGCGGCGTGCAGATAGGCGCTGACGGGGGTCGGTGCGGCCATGGCGTTCGGCAGCCACATGGAGAACGGCCAGAGCGCGGACTTCGACAGCGCCCCGACCAGGACCAGGACGACGGCCACCGAAACGGCGAGGCTCGTCCCGGGCGGGTCGCTGACGATGGCGGAGATGCGGTAGGTGCCCGCCGCCTGACCGAGGATCAGGAAGCCGACGAACATCGCGAGCCCGCCGAACGTGGTCACGGTCAGCGCCTGGAGGGCGGAGCGGCGGTTCTGTTTGCGTTCGCTGCCGTGGCCGATCAGCAGGTAGGAGAAGACCGTGGTCAGTTCCCAGAACACATAGAGCGAGATCAGGTCGTCGGCGAGGACGAGGGCGAGCATCGCACCCGCGAAGGCGAGCAGATTTCCGGCGAACCCGGCCAGTTGCGGGGTGCCGTCGGCGAAGTAGGAGGCGCAGTAGAGCAGTACGAGGGTGCCGACCCCGGCGGCGAGCAGCACCATCAGCTCGGCCAGGGCGTCCAGGCGCAGGGCGACGTAGACGTCGTACTGCGGGATCCACCGCCAGGACGAGGTGACCGCCCGCCCGGAGGCCGCCGCGCCCCACTGGGTGGCCGCCCAGACGGTCGCGGCGGCGGGGGGCAGGGCGAGGACCACGAAGGCCCGGCTGCCGAACCGGTGCACCAGAGGGCCCGCGCAGGCCGCCAGCAGGAAATGACAGACGATGAGCGCGGTCACGGCTGAGCATCCGGAAGAAGAAGCACTAAATACAGATATATCCCCCAGGACCGTTCACCCGTACGGCGCGCCGTACGGCACCCGGACCGCACGGCGCACGACGGTCAGATGTGGTCGGCGCACGTCCCGCTGTGGTCGCAGTACGGCGCGTTCCCCGTGCGCCCGCAGCCGCACAGCATCACCCGGGTCTCGCGCCGGGGGCCGTCGAGGGTGTCCACCAGCAGATCCCCGCGCAGATGGAGTACGCCGTCGGCGTGCAGGGAGACATGCGTGGGCACATCGGGGACCTCGTCGGGCAGACCGTCGGTGCGGTGGTACTGGAGGGCTCCGCTCGGGCAGCGGCGGATGACGTCGGCCACCTCGTCGGCGGAGGCGTTGGCCGGCATGATCCACGGCTTGCGCCCGACCTCGAACACGGAGGGCAGCCCGTGCACGCATTCGGCGGCGTGCAGACAGCGGTGGGCGTCGTAGCTCACGGTGATGCCCTCGCCGTCGTACGACCTGGCGGCGGGGTGCGGGGGCGGTTCACTGGTCACGGTTCCACCCTCACCCCGGCCGGGCCGGCCCGCTACTTGAACGGAGCCGGCCTCACCTCCGGACGGCCCGCCCGCACGGGATTCATGGCGAAGACGTGGGTGCGCCGTGTTGTCCGTGTGAGGCCGCTTTCTTTTCTTTTTTGCAGTGTGACTAATATCTATGTGTCGAAGTTCTCAACGGATTTGACCAGTCGTGAGGCTGGTACCCATCGTCAAGGAGCTAGCCCTGCGCACGCGCGCGTCTCGGCGGACCGACTCGACCACCATGTCGCTGCGGACAGCCCTGCTCGTACTGGCCATCGTCCCCGGTGTCGCACTGGCAGCCCTCTGGGCCGTCACCAGTGGACAGACACTGCTCGACTTTCAACGCCAGGCAGCCCAGGGACAGTTGGCCGAGAAGGCCGGCCAGCCGTCCAATATCGTGTATTACAACCTGCAGGAGGAGCGGCGGCTCAGCGCCGAGGCTCTCGCCCGCCCCGGAGGTTCCACCGACGCTCTGGAGCGTCAGCGCAAGCTCACCGACGACGCGATCGACACCTTCCGGTCCTTCTCCGACGTGTCCACGGACGATGCTCCCGCCGAGGTCCGGGACGCCGTCGCCAAGGCCCGCGAGGAGATCAACCAGCTCCCCGCCCAGCGGACCCTGGTCGACCAGGGCGACAACAAGCAGCAGACCGTGGTGTACGACTACTACACCGATCTGATCGCTGTGGACCTCAAGCTCTTCTCCGCCCTCAGCCATGTGGACAACGGCCGGGTGACCACGCTGTCACAGCCGCTCGTCGACCTGTTCTGGACCAAGGAGATGATCTCCCGTTCGGACGCGATCCTGGCCCGCGGCTGGCCCAAGGGGAAGCTGAGCGTCGAGGACCTCCAGCAGCTGCGCCAGGAGGTGTCCGGCCAGTCCTTCCAGTACGGCACCAAGGTCGTGCCCTACCTCCCCGACGAAGAGCGGGCGATGTGGCGGGAGATCACCGGCAGCGAGGCGTGGAAGGCCAAGACGGCGGTCGAGGAGCAGGTCCTGCGGCCCGCCTCCCCCGACGACGCGGGCATGGTGGCCCTCGGCACGGAGCAGAAGACCTGGCGCGGGGCGATGGACGACCTCACCCCCCAGCTGGTGGACCTGCTGGAGCACCGCACCGCGCTGGTCGTCGAGGAGGGCAAGGGCACCGTGATGTCCCTGCTCCTCAAGATGGCGCTCACCACCGTGATCGGTCTGGCCGCCGTGATCGCGGTCATCGTGACCACCTGGCGCCTCACCCGTAACCTGCGCCGCCGGATCGGCCGCCTCCAGGAGCGGGCCGAGGAGCTGGAGAAGACCCTCCCCGATGTCGTCGAACGGCTCGGCCAGGGCGAGAAGATCGATGTCGAGGCCGAAGCACGCGCGATCGAGCCGGAGAACGCCGACGGCAGGGCCGACGAGCTCACCCAGCTCGGCGACGCGCTCAACCTGGCGCGCACCAGCGCGCTGAACGCCGCCGTCAAACAGGCCGACCAGCACCGCGGCTTCGAGCGGCTGCTCCAGCGCATCGCCCGCCGCACCCAGCAGCTGATCGGCCAGCAGCTGAAGAAGCTGGACGAGCTGGAGCGCAAGCACGAGGACCCGGAGGTGCTGGACGGGCTCTTCGACCTGGACCATCTGACCGCGCGCCTGCGGCGGTACGAGGAGAACCTCGTGATCCTCGCCGGCGGCTCCCCGCACCGGCGCTGGCGCAAGCCCGTACCGCTGCTGGACGTCATGCGTTCGGCGCAGGGCGAGGTGCAGGACTACCGCCGGGTGGTGCTGGATCTCGACGGCGCCCCGTGGCTGGCCGAACGGGCCATCGGTCCGGTCTCCCATGTGCTGGCCGAGCTGATCGAGAACGCGCTGACCTTCTCCCGGCCGCCGAGCCCGGTCGAGGTCCGGGCCGCCAAGGTGAGCCGGGGCCTGGCCATCGAGGTCGAGGACCGCGGTCTCGGGATGGACGAGAGCCAGCTGGCCGAGGCCAATGAGCTGATGAGCCGGCCGCCCCGGATGGACGTCCTCGCACACGCCGACGACATCCGGCTCGGTCTCTATGTGATCGCCCGCCTCGCGGACCAGCACGGTCTGCGGGTCGAGTTCCGGCCGTCCGCCTTCGGCGGTACGCGGGTCGTCGTCCTGGTCCCCGACGAGCTGACGGTCCCCGATCCGTCCGCCGGACCCGTGGCTGTGCCGTCGGCCGCCGGGACCCCCTCCCCGCAGGACCGGCCCGCGGCGCCCGCCGCCGCTCCCGGCGCCCTGCCCACCCGGGTTCAGGGCAGGGCGATGGCCGGGGTCACCGCTCTGGTCGACCACGCCGCCGCCCGCGCCGAACGTCCGGCCCCCTCCGGCCGGCCGGACCTGCCGGGCCGGCCCGAGCAGCCCGAGCAGCCCGGTCCGTTCGCCGCCCCCGGGCAGCCGTACACCGCCGCGCAGAACCCGTACGAGGCCGGCCCGCGGTCCTACGGCGGCGCCGAGGGCGCGTACTCCGTACCGGAGCAGCCCTGCACGTCGCCCGAGGAGACGTACTCCCCGTCCGACCAGCCGTACGTGTCGCCCGAGCAGTCCTACGGTCCGGACGGGCAGCCGTACGCCTCCGGATCCTCCTACCCGGCCGCCGGTTCCGGTGCCGGGTCCGGCTACCCGCCGCCGGAGAGCCCGTACGCCGGGGAGCCGGGCGGCTACGCCCCGGCCGAGGACCCGTACGCGGCGCAGGAGCAGCCGTACATGACGGCCGCGGGGCAGTACCCGGTGCCGGGCCACCCGTACGCGTCCGCGGAGGACCCGTACCCGGCGTCCGAGCCGGCGTTCCCGGAGCCCGCGTTCCCGGAGCCGTCGTTCCCGGAACCCTCGTACTCCGAGCCGTCGTACTCCGAGCTGTCGCCGTCCGAGCCGTACACGGAGCGCGGTCCCGTCACCCCGCTGCCCACAACGGTGTCCGAACACCCGGCCCTCCCCCCGGCACCGGCGCCCGCGGAGTCCGGTGGGGAGCCCCCGCTCCCGCGCCGGGTCCGCCAGGCCAGCCTGGTGGACGAGCTGCGGATCGACCCGGCCGCCCGGCCCGCCGTACCCAGGCCCCCGAGCTGGGACGAGAACCCGCTGCTCCGGCCGGCCCCCCGCCGGGCCGGAGCCGCGATCGGGGCGTTCCAGCGGAGGTCGCGCGCGGCACGCGCGGCCGAGGACCCGCAGGCACGGCCCGAATCCCCCTCAGCCCCCCTTTCCACGAGAGAAGAACGGTCATGACACGCACAACGGCCACCCTCCAGGATCTCGACTGGCTGCTCGACGGTTTGGTGGACTCGGTGGCCGAGACGCTGAACGCCGTACTGCTGTCCGACGACGGGCTGGTGGTGAGCCATTCGCGCACCATCGACCGCGCCGACGCGGAGCGGCTGGCCGCCATCTGCACCGGTCAGCAGAGCCTCGCCCGGGGTGTCGGCCAGCTGTTCAACGGTGGTTCCGTCCACCAGGTCATCGTCGAACTGGCCGACCTGTGGCTTTTCATCATCACGGCGGGCCAGGGCACCCATCTGGCCGTGGTCGCCTCGCAGGAGGTGGACGCCGAGGTGATGTCCCTGGCCATGCACAACCTGGTCCAGCAGGTCGGCCAGAAGCTCAGCGCGCCGGTGCGCGGTGACTTCGACGCCTTCGGTACCGGGGACGGGCAGCGGGTGTGACGCCCTACTGGGACGAGGAGCCGGAGGAGGACGGCGCGGGCACCATGGTCCGCCCGTACACCATCACCCGGGGCCGGACCGCTCCCGAGCGCGACGACTTCACCCTCATCACCGTGCTGACGACCGCGGACGACCCGCGGGACGTCCACGGCGTTCCCCTGCGGGCGGGCAGGCTCCAGCCGGAGCACCGCATGATCCTGGACCGCTGCCGCCGCCCGGCGGCGGTCGCCGAGGTCTCCGCCGACCTCGATCTGCCGGTCTCGGTGACCAAGATTCTGCTGGCGGATCTGGTCTCCCAGGGCCTGCTGCTGGCCCGTGCCCCGCTGTCGGTGGCACGGGCGTCCGGCGGGGCCCAGATGGGCCTGCTGGCCGCTGTACGTGACGGACTCCGGAGACTCTGAACCAAGATGACAACCCCTCAGACCGCGCCCAGCGCCGTCAAGATCCTCATAGCCGGCGGCTTCGGTGTCGGAAAGACCACCCTGGTGGGAGCCGTCAGCGAGGTCGCGCCCCTGCGCACCGAGGAGTACCTGACCAAGGCCAGCATCGGAGTGGACGACCTGGCCGGTGTCGGCCAGAAGGACACCACCACCGTGGCCCTGGACTTCGGGCGGATCACGGTCAGCCCGGAGCTGGTGGTGTACCTCTTCGGGACCCCCGGCCAGGAACGCTTCTGGTTCATGTGGAACGACCTGGTCAACGGGGCGCTCGGCGGTGTCGTGATCGCCGACACCCGGCGCCTGGACACCAGTTTCGCCTCGATCGACTTCTTCGAGAGCCGGGACATCCCGTTCGTCGTGGCGATCAACTGCTTCCACGGTCACAACACCCGTACCACCGAGGAGATCCGGGCCGCGCTCGACCTCGACCCGCATGTCCCGCTGCTGATCGGCGATGTGCGCGAGCGGCCGTTCGGACGCGATGTGCTGCTGGCCCTGGTGGACCACCTGATGAGCCTGCCCGCGGCGGCCGGCTGACCCGCAGCCCCTCCCCCCTTCTTCTCTGTACCTCTTCTCTTCACCCCTTCGTATCGGAGATCCGAGATGGCATCACCCCTGCGCGTACTGATCCACGGCGGCGGGATCGGCGGACTGACCCTCGCCGTCGCGCTGGCCCGGCGCGGTCACACCGTCGAGGTCGTCGAGCTGCGCGACGAGCTGGACGCGCTCGGCGTCGGCATCATCCAGCCCTCCAACGCCCTGCACGTCATGCGGGAGATCGGGGTGCTCGACGCCTGTGTGAAGGCGGGCTTCGAGTGGGAGGTGCTGACGATCTGCGACCCGGCCGGCGCCACGCTCGCCAGGATCCCGCAGCCGCGGATGGGCGATGCCCCCTCCAACAACGGCATACCGCGCCCCGCCCTGGCCGAGGTGCTCGGCCGTGCCGCGACGGCCGCCGGGGTGCCGGTCCGCTTCGGCGCGACGATCACCGGGCTGGCCGACGACGGCTCCGGGGTGGATGTGACCCTGTCCGACGGCTCGTCCGCCCGCTGGGACCTGGTCGTGGGCTTCGACGGCATCGGCTCGCCCCTGCGCACCCGGCTCTACGGCGACCGCTTCCGGCCCGAGTACACGGGCTTCGCCAACTGGCGGGTCACCGTGCCCCGTCAGCCCGAGGTCCGGGGCGTCGTGATGAGCACGGGCAATCAGGCCGCGAAGGCGCTGCTGACCCCGATCACGGACGAACTGATGTATCTGGGGGCGGTGTTCGCCGAGGCCGAGGACTTCCGGCCGGACCCGGAGCGGGCGCACGAGCAGCTCACGGAGCGGCTGGCCGGGTTCTCCGGGCCGGTCGCCGAGGCGCTGCGCCACGTCACCGACCCGCGGGCCGTGGTGTACTCGCGGATCTCGCAGGTGACGGTCGAGGAGCCGTGGCACGTGGGCCGGGTCGTGCTGGCCGGTGACGCCGCGCACGCCAGCACCCCGCATCTGGCGCAGGGCGCGGCGATGGCCGTCGAGGACGCGCAGGTGCTGGCCGAGTCGCTGGACGCCGAGGACGACGTCGCCGCGGCGCTCACCGCCTGGGAGGCCCGGCGCAGGCCGCGCGCCATGTGGGTGCAGAACATGTCGCGGGCGATCCTGAAGCAGGAGACCGGCAACGCGACGACGCCCGAGGAGGACGAGCTGCTGAAGGTCGGTATTCCGGGGGCCGCCCACGTGCTGGTCAAGCCGTACTGATCCGCGGTACGCCGCGGTGGGCGGGCCCGGCCGGACCGGTCCGCCCACCGCCGCGTTCAGGGCAGCACGGCGATCCCGTCGAGCTCCACCAGGGCCTGTTCGTCCCAGAGCCTGACCGTGCCGATCACCGCCATCGCGGGATAGTCCCGCCCGGCCAGGCTCCGCCAGACCCGGCCCAGTTCACCGGCGTGGGCGCGGTAGTCGGCGATGTCGGTGGCGTACACCGTGACCCGTACCAGGTCCGCGGGGGCGCCGCCCGCCGCGCGCAGGGCGGTGAGCAGATTGGTGAGCGCCGTCGCGAACTGCTCGGGCAGCGTGGTTCCGATGATCTTGCCGTCGGGGTCGAGGGCGGTCTGCCCGGCGAGGAAGACCAGCTGTCCGCCCTCGGCCGTGACGGCGTGCGAGAAGCCGGTGGGCGGGGCGAGTTCGGCGGGGTTGATGCGTTGGACAGGGCTCATACGGGCGGCTCCTGGGTCGGACGGGCGTACAGCTCCTTGGCGATGATCGTGCGCTGCACCTCGCTGGCGCCCTCGTAGATCCGGGGCGCGCGGACCTCCCGGTAGAGGTGTTCCAGGAGATGGCCGCGGCGCAGTGCGCGGGCGCCGTGCAGTTGGACGGCCGCGTCCACGACGTACTGCGCGGTCTCGGTGGCGTAGAGCTTGGCCATGGCCGCGCGCCGGGGCACACCCGGTTCGCCCGCGTCGTGGGCGGCGGCGGCCGCGTACACCAGGAGCCGGGCGGCCTCGGTGCGGGTGGCCATCTCGGCGACCTGGTGGGAAACCGCCTGGAGGTCCCGCAGCGGGCCGCCGAACGCGGTGCGTACGGAGGTGTGGTCCAGGGTCGCGTCGAGGGCGGCCCGCGCCATGCCGACGGCGAAGGCCCCCACGCTCGGCCGGAACAGGTTGAGGGTGTTCATCGCGACCCGGAAGCCCCGGTCCGGTTCGCCGAGCAGGTCGTCGGCGGTGACGGGTACGCCGTCGAAGTCCAGGGTGCCCAGCGGGTGCGGGGAGAGCATGTCGAGGGCCGTTCCGGTGAGTCCGGGGCGGTCGGCCGGCACCAGGAACGCGGTGACACCACGGGCTCCGGCGCCCTGCGTCGTGCGGGCGAAGACGGTGTAGAAATCGGCTTCGGGGGCGTTGGAGATCCAGCATTTTCCCCCGGTCAGCCGCCAGCCGTCCGGTGTGCGGTCGGCCGCCAGCGAGAGGGCCGCGGCATCCGAGCCCGCGCCGGACTCGCTCAGCGCGAAGGCGGCGACGGCACGGCCCGCGCGGACCTGCGGCAGCCAGCGTTCGCGCTGGGCGGCCGTGCCCGCGTGGACGATCGGGGACGCGCCCAGGCCCTGGAGGGCGAGTGCGGTCTCGGCCTCGGTGCAGCCGCGGGCCAGGGACTCCCGGAGCAGGCAGAGGTCCAGGGCGCCGGAGCCGAAGAGCCTGCCGAGCAGGCCCAGCTCCCCCAGCGCGGCGAGGAGCGGACGGTTGACGTGTCCGGGCTCGCCCTTCTCCGCGAGCGGGCGCAGCCGCTCCTCGGCGAGGGTACGCAGCTCTTCACACCATGCGGTTTGTGCCGGATCGAGGGAGAATACCGTCATACCGGCGCCTCTCTTGTCACGTCTTATCGCGGACCGTTGACTACCGTCACCCAAACGATACGCTCCAGAGGCGACAAGGGGGCGATCCTTCATGGAGCCGAATTCCTCGCCGGGTGCGCAGGCGTCCAAGAGCGCCACGCGCATATCGAGCGCGCACACCGATAGCTTTCCCCGTGACCATCTCCCGCCGCCCGCACAGTGGCCCGAGCTGGCACTCGACCGTACGGAGCTGCGCTACCCCGACCGGCTGAACTGCGGCTACGAACTGCTGGACGCCACCATCGGCCATCTGGGCCCCGACCGCCCCGCCTTCCGCACCGACGACGGCACCGTCTGGAGCTACGGTGAGCTGCGGGACCGGGTGGACCGGATCGCCCATGTCCTCACGGACGATCTGGGCGTCTCCCCCGGCAACCGCGTGCTGCTGCGCGGCCCCACCACGCCCTGGCTGGCCGCCTGCTGGCTCGCGGTGATGAAGGCGGGCGCGGTCGCCGTCACCGTACTGGCACAGGCCCGCTCGCAGGAGCTGGCCACCATCTGCTCGCTGGCCCGGGTGAGCCACGCGCTGTGCGACGCGCGCTGCGCCGACGACCTGGTGGACGCCGGGGTCCCAGGAGTGCGGATCACCCTCTACGGCGGGGAGGGTCCGGACGATCTGACCCGGCTCGCCGAGTCGCGCCCCGGCCCCTACCCGGCCGTGGACACCGCCGCCGAGGATGTCGCCCTGATCGCGTTCACCTCGGGGACCACGGGCCGGCCCAAGGGCTGCATGCACTTCCACCGCGACGTACTGGCGGTCGCCGACACCTTCTCCCGCCATGTGCTGCGTCCCGTGCCCGACGACGTGTTCGCCGGCAGCCCGCCGCTCGGCTTCACCTTCGGCCTCGGCGGACTGGTGATCTTCCCCCTGCGGGTGGGGGCCTCGTCGCTGTTGCTGGAGCAGTCGGGCCCCGGGCAGCTGCTGCCCGCGCTGGCCAGACACCGGGTCTCGGTGCTGTTCACCGCGCCGACCGCGTACCGCACGATGCTCGACCGGCTCGACGGCCACGACCTGTCCGCGCTGCGCCGCTGTGTGTCGGCGGGGGAGAATCTGCCCGCCGCGACCTGGCGGTCCTGGTACGAGAGGACCGGGCTGCGCATCATCAACGGCATCGGGGCCACCGAGCTGCTGCACATCTTCATCTCGGCCGCCGACGACGCCATCCGCCCCGGCACCACCGGCGTCCCGGTCCCGGGCTGGGAGGCACGGGTGGTCGACGAGGACGGCGAGGAACTGCCCGACGGCGAACCGGGGCTGCTCGCCGTGCGCGGCCCCGTCGGCTGCCGCTATCTCGCCGACCCCCGGCAGACGCAGTACGTGCGCAACGGCTGGAACATGACGGGCGATACGTACGTCCGTGATCCGGACGGCTACTTCCGCTACGTCGCCCGCGCCGACGACATGATCATCTCCTCCGGCTACAACATCGCGGGCCCCGAGGTGGAGGAGGCCCTGCTGCGCCACCCCGAGGTGACGGAAGCCGCCGTGGTGGGCCGGGACGACGAGCTGCGCGGCCAGATCGTGGTGGCGTACGTGGTCCTGCGGGAGGGTTCCTCGCAGTCGGCGGACTCCCTGCGCGCCCATATGAAAGGCACGCTCGCCCCGCACAAATGCCCACGCGTCTTCGAGTTCACGGCCTCCCTGCCCCGGACCGCGACCGGCAAGCTCCAACGGTTCCGGCTGCGGGAGAACACCGTCCCGCCCCGGTGACACCTCCCGCCCGGCCCGCCCTCCGGGCGGACGGCGCCATGTACCGGACAGCCCCTAGAGTGATCACGTGGCCGAGCTCCATACCCCCCGTTCCCTGATCGTCACCCTCTACGGCGCCTACGGCCGTTCCCCCGGCAACGCCCCGCTGCCGGTGGCCGAGCTGATCCGGCTGCTGGGCGCCGTCGGTGTCGACGCGCCGTCCGTACGCTCCTCCGTCTCCCGTCTCAAACGACGCGAACTGCTGGTCCCGGCCCGTACGGCGGACGGCGCGGCCGGATACGCGCTGTCGGCCGACGCCCGCCAGCTGCTGGACGACGGTGACCGGAGGATCTACCGGCATCCGGCGCCCCGGCTCGCCGAGGGCTGGGTGCTCGCCGTGTTCTCCGTACCCGAGGCCGAGCGCCACAAGCGGCACCTGCTGCGCTCACGGCTGTCCCGGCTGGGCTTCGGCACGGCGGCCCCCGGCGTGTGGATCGCACCCGCCGGGCTGTACGAGGAGACCCGGCACACCCTGGAGCGGCTGGAACTCGCCCCCTACGTGGACCTGTTCCGCGCCCAGCACCTCGGCTTCGCCGCGACACGGGAGTCGGTGGCGCGCTGGTGGGACCTGGACGCCGTCGCCCGGCTCCACCTGGACTTCCTCGCGCGGCACGAACCGGTGCTGCGGGCCTGGGAGGACCGGTCCGCGCAGGACGGTGCCCCCGATCCGCAGGAGGCCTACCGGGACTATCTGCCGGCGCTGGACTCCTGGCGCCGGCTGCCGTACGCGGACCCGGGGCTGCCGGAGGAGCTGTTGCCGAAGGAGTGGCCGGGGGGCCGCGCGGCGGAGGTGTTCGGGCTGCTGCACGAGCGGCTGCGGGATGCCGGGGAGCGGTTCGTACGGCGGTGAGGCGCGGGGCCGGCGGTACGGCGGCGGCGCACGGCGCCGTACCCGCGGCGTACGCCCCGTCCACCGGGCGAAATCCGGATGCCGCGCGGTCCGCGTTCCCGTCAGGATGAAGCATGACCTGGACCTTCACCGATGATGTCGACGCGTTCCTGAACGCGGCCGGAGCCTCGCTCGCCGCCCGCCCCGCCGAGAACACCCTGGTGCTGACCGTCACCGGGACGCTGCGGCGTACCGGCCCGCGTGCCTTTGGCGAGGAGGACCCGTTGCTCGGCTGGTGGCGCGGGGCCGACGGCGAGGTGGCGGGAACGCTGGTGCACACCCCGCCGTATCCGCCGATGCTGCGTTCGGTGGCCCCGGAGGCGCTCGGTCCGCTGGCCGAGGCCCTGAGCCCGACGGCCATCAACGCGGACCGGGCGAGCGCCGAGGTCCTGGCCGCGGGCTGGCCCGGACACCGGGTCGAGCAGGAACAGCGGCTCTACCGGCTGGGGGAGTTGGTCCCGCCCTCGCCCGCGCCGCCGGGCCGGCCCAGGGCGGCCGTCGCCGCCGACCGGCAACTGCTCGTGGCCTGGCACCTGGCGTTCGCGGAGCAGGTCGGCCAGCCGGGCGGCCACGCGGAACGGTTCGTCGACGAGCGGACGGCGGACGGCAGGCTGACCCTGTGGGAGGACGGGGGCGTCGCGGTGTCGATGGCCTGCGTCTCGCCGGAGACCGCGGGAGCGGTGCGGGTGGCGGGTGTGTACACCCCGCCGGAGCACCGGGGCCACGGCTACGCCGCCGCGGTGACGGCGGAGGTCAGCCGGGCGGCGCGGGCGGCGGGTGCGGCCGAGGTCCTGCTGTTCACGGACCTCGCGAATCCGACCAGCAACGGGGTGTACCGGCGCATCGGGTACGAGCCGGTCTCCGACCGGCTGCTGATCAGCGCGCGGGAGACACGATGAGCGCGGACGGGGAGTCCGCGCCGGAGGCCGTCTGGCTGGTCGCGGCCAATGTGGTGCGGTGGCGCCGGTACGGGGATCTCGGCCAGGAACTGCGCCCGGGGACCAAGGCGTACCGGGGCGGCACCAAGGTGTACGTCATCGGCACCCACCCCGGGACGGGCCACCAGCAGCTGACCACCGTGGGGCGCGGCCGGCACACCCGGCGCTTCATCACCATCGACACGGGAACCCGTCATCTGCACACCTTCCGGGCGCAGTTGGTGTACAGCCCGGCCGTGCTGGCACGCGCCGGGAGCACCGGGACGCCGACGGGCACCCAGGAGGGGGCAAAGGAGCTGGCCGCCCTGCTGGAACGGATCGCCCGGGAGGAGCGGCACGCGCATCACGCGGCGCCGCACCCGGTCCCCTGCCGCTGCCACGAGTGCCTGACGGCCGCCGAGGCCCAGGAGACGGGCAGGGTCGCGGAGGCGGGGGCGGACGGGGACGCGGGCCGGGTCAGTCCAGGGTGAGTCTCGGCTTCGGCGCGTCCGTGCGGCCGGTGGGCGGGGGACGGCTGCCCGCCCGGTACGGCAGGGGCCAGGGCGCGGCCGTACCGCTGTAGCCCTGTTCGGCGGCGGCGTGCAGGGTCCAGTGCGGGTCGTACAGATGCGGGCGGGCCAGGGCGCAGAGGTCGGCGCGGCCCGCGAGGAGCAGCGAGTTGACGTCGTCCCAGGAGGAGATGGCGCCGACCGCGATGACGGGGACGCCGACGGTGTTGCGGATGCGGTCGGCGTACGGGGTCTGGTAGGAGCGGCCGTACTCGGGGCGTTCACCGGGGACGACCTGGCCGGTGGAGACGTCGATGGCGTCGGCGCCGTGCGCGGCGAAGGCGCGTGCCACCGTGAGGGCGTCCTCGGCGCTGGTGCCGCCCTCCGCCCAGTCCGTGGCGGAGATCCGGACGGTCATGGGCCGGTCCTGCGGCCAGACGGCGCGGACCGCGTCGAAGACCTCCAGGGGGTAGCGGAGCCGGTTGCCGACCGGGCCGCCGTAGGCGTCGGTGCGGTGGTTGGTGAGCGGGGAGAGGAAACCGGAGAGCAGATAGCCGTGTGCGCAGTGGAGTTCGAGGAGGTCGAAGCCGCAGTGGGCGGCGCGCCGGGCGGCGGCGGTGAACTCGTCGCGGACCGCGTCGAGTCCGGCCCGGTCCAGCGCCCGGGGCAGTTGGCTGACGCCGGTCGCGTACGGGATCGGGGAGGCGGCGGACAGCGGCCAGTTGCCGGTGTCGAGCGGCTGGTCGATGCCCTCCCACATCAGTTTCGTGGAACCCTTGCGGCCGGAGTGGCCGAGCTGGACGCCGATCGCGGCGCCGTCCGCGGACGTGTGCACGAAGTCGGTGATCCTGCGCCAGGCGGCGGCCTGTTCGTCGGTGTACAGACCGGCACAGCCGGGCGTGATACGGCCCTCGGGGCTGACGCACACCATCTCGGTCATGGTGAGACCGGCGCCCCCGAGCGCCCGTGCGCCCAGGTGGACGAGGTGGAAGTCGCCGGGGACCCCGTCGACGGCCGAGTACATGTCCATCGGGGAGACGACGACGCGGTTGCGCAGTTCGAGACCGCGCAGCCGCAGCGGGGTGAACATCGGCGGGGTGCCGGGCGGGCAGCCGAACTCCTCCTCGACGCCGGCGGTGAACGCGGCGTCGCGCAGCCGCAGGTTGTCGTGGGTGACACGGCGGCTGCGGGTGAGCAGGTTGAACGCGAAGCGGCGGGGCGGCTGGTCCACATAGGCGGCCAGTTCCTCGAACCAGCGCAGGCTGGCCGCCGCCGCGCGCTGGGTGGAGGCGACGACCGGGCGGCGCTCCCGCTCGTACGCGGCCAGGGCCATGGGCAGGTCGGGCTGCTCCTCCACGCAGGCGGCGAGCGCGAGGGCGTCCTCGACGGCGAGTTTGGTGCCGGATCCGATGGAGAAGTGCGCGGTGTGGGCGGCATCCCCGATGAGGACCGTGTTGCCGTGCGACCAGTGGGAGTTGACGACGGTGCGGAAGGTGAGCCAGGAGGACTTGTTGGCGCGCAGCGGCCTGCCGTCCAGTGCCTCGGTGAAGGTCTTGGCGCAGTGCGCGACGGACTCGGCGGGGCCGGCGGTGTCGAGTCCGGCGGCCCGCCAGACCTCCTCGCGCATCTCGACGATGACGGTGGAGGCGTTCGCCGCGTAGGGGTAGGCGTGCAGTTGCTGCACGCCGTGCCCGGTCTCGGCGATCTCGAAGCGGAAGGCGTCCAGGGCGAAGTCCGCGGCGAGCCAGATGTAGCGGTTGCGGTGCGTGGTCAGTCGCGGGCCGAAGGCGTCGGCATGGGCCTCGCGGGTGGCGCTGTGCACTCCGTCGGCGGCGATGACCAGGTCGTGGCGGGCCGCGAGTTCGGCGGCCGGGGGCGCCGGGGTGCGGAAGCGGAGGTGTACGCCGAGGGAGGCGCAGCGGGCGTGCAGGATCTCCAGGAGGCGGCGCCGGCCGAGGGCGGCGAAGCCGTGGCCGCCGGAGGTGTGGGTACGGCCCCGGTGGACGATGTCGATGGTGTCCCAGCGGACGAATTCCTCGCTCAGGTGCCGGTACACCACGGGGTCGGCGCTCTCGATGCCGCCGAGCGTCTCGTCGGAGAGGACGACGCCGAAGCCGAAGGTGTCCTCGGGGGCGTTGCGCTCCCAGACGGTGATGTCGCGGTGCGGGTCGAGCCGTTTGAGGAGGGCCGCGGCGTAGAGCCCGCCGGGCCCGCCGCCGATGACCGCTATCCGCTGTGCGGCGGCTGCCACGGCGCTACCGCCCCTGCCACTTCGGCGGCCGCTTCTCGGTGAAGGCGGCATGGAACTCGGCGTAGTCCTGGCCGTGCATCAGCAGTGCCTGGGTCGCCGCGTCCATCTCGACGGCGGCGGCCAGCGGCATGTCGAGTTCGGCGGTGAGCAGGGCCTTGGTCTGGGCGAGCGCGAGGGCGGGTCCATCGGCGAGGCGGCGGGCGAGTTCCGCCGCACGGGCGTCGGCCTGTCCCTCCTCGGCCAGTTCGCTGATCAGTCCGATCCGCTCCGCCTCGGGCGCGCGGACGGCTTCGCCGAGCATCAGCAGCCGGGTGGCGTGGCCGAGGCCGACGACCCGCGGCAGGAGGTAGGCCGCGCCCATGTCACCGCCGGAGAGACCGACCCGGGTGAAGAGGAACGCGAAGCGGGCGGACGGGTCGGCGATCCGGAAATCGGCGGCCAGGGCCAGTACGGCACCCGCTCCCGCGGCGACCCCGTGGACGGCGGCGACGACCGGGAAGGGGCATTCGCGCAGGGCCCGTACGACCTGGCCGGTCATCCGGTTGAAGTCGAGGAGCTCCGCGGTGTCCATCGCGAGCGTGGCCCCGATGATCTCGTCGACGTCGCCGCCGGAGCAGAAGCCACGCCCCTCACCGGCGAGCACGAGGGCGCGTACGGAACGTTCCCTGGAGAGCTCGGCGAGGAGGTCACGCAGGTCGGCGTAGGCGCCGAAGGTGAGCGCGTTGAGTTTTTCCGGGCGGGCGAGAGTGACAGTCGCCACACCGTCCTGTCTGGTCAGCCGCAGATGGCGCCAGTCCTCGGTGCGCGGGGCGGAGCTGGGAAAAGGGCTCATGGAGGCGGTCCCCTTCAGCCGTAGGGCTGCCGGATGGCACTGCGCGGGTCTCGTTCCGCCTTCGAAGCTATCACCCGTACGTGACTACCGTCACGAGGACGCGATACATCGACCATGAGACCGTTGTACCGAAGGTCCCGTTTGTACCGGTCGACCGCCTCTATGTATGCGTCGTTGCCATTCGTAAGGTTGAAACCAGGAAGTCTCACTCCGAGAAGTCCGGGTCCGAGAAGTCCGCCCCAAGGAAGCCCCGCTCCCGAAACGGAACCACGCCGTGCCGCCCGATGTCCCCGTGCCCGCCTCCTGGCGTATCGCCCTGCCGCACTCCACCGCCGCCGTCCCGATCGCCCGCGCCCTCATCCGTACCGCCCTGTCGGACATCGACGCCCCCGCCGACTGCGACACCGCCGAACTCCTCACGGCCGAGCTGGTCGCCAACGCCGTCGAGCACACCGAGGGTCACGGGCCCATCGAACTGGTCGTGGAGCTGATGCCGACCGGCTGCCAGGTCGAGGTCCATGACGGCGACCCGGCCCCGCCGGGCGATCTCTCCCGCCCGCGGCCCGGCAGCGAGCCCGACCCCTGGCAGGAGCACGGCCGCGGCCTGCTCCTGATCCGCACCCTCAGTTCCGCCTGCGGTCACCGCACCACGGAGCACGGCAAGGCGGTCTGGTTCACCCTGCCGGCGATTCCGGCCCAGCCGGGCCCGTCGCCGCTGAGCTGACCAGCCGCGAGCGGCCACGTCCGTAACAGGCGTACAGCAGCGATCCGGCCGCCAGGAAGACCGCGAACTGGACCCAGGTCCTCCAGCCCGTCCCGTACATCAGATACAGGCAGAAGGCGACGCCCAGCACCGGGCTCACGGGGTAGAGCGGCACCCGGAAGCCGCGCTTCAGCCCGGGGTCGCTCCGCCGCAGCACGACCACCGCGACATTCACCGCGACCATGGTGGCCAGCGTGCCGATGGTCGTCAGGCCGACCACGACGTCCAGGGACGAGAAGGCCGCCGGGAGCGCGAAGACGGTCGCCACGATCCAGGTGTTGGCGACCGGGGTGTGGGTCCGGGGCGAGACGCGTTCGAAGACCTGCGGGATCAGCCCGTCCCGGGACATCGACATCAGGATGCGGGTCTGCCCGTACATCACCGCGAGCACCACGGACGCGATCGCGACGACCGCGCCGAAGGCGATGATCCCGCCGCCCACGGTGGATTCGGTGACCTGGTCGACGATCAGCGAGAGCGCGGCCGGCTTGCCGGAGACGGCGTCGGCACCGAGCGCGCCGATGGCCGAGACGGCGACCGCGCAGTAGAGCAGGGTGACCACTCCGATGCAGATCATGATGGCGATCGGGATGTTCCGGCGGGGGTTCTTGACCTCTTCGCCCGCGGTGGTGATGGCGTCGAAGCCGATGTACGAGAAGAACGCCAGCGACGCGCCGGCGGTGACGCCGCCCAGCCCCTGGCCGGCGAACGGTGACAGGTTCCCGTCCTCGAACGCCGTGAACGCGATCGAGCAGAACGCGATCAGGATGCCGATCTTGAGAACCGCCATCGCCGCCGTGGCCGTCGCGCTCTCCCGGATGCCGCGCACCAGCAGGGTGGCGGCCATCATGATCACCACGACGGCGGGCAGATTGATCACGCCGCCGTCGCCCGGCCCGGCGGACAGCGCCGCGGGCAGCTCCAGGCCGACGAGGCTGTCGAGCAGCTCGTTGACGTACTGGCTCCAGCCGACCGCGACCGCGGAGACCGAGACCCCGTACTCCAGCAGCAGGCACCAGCCGACCAGGAACGCGGTGCGCTCCCCCAGCGCCGCGTAGGCGAAGGAGTACGAGCTGCCGGAGACCGGGATCGCACTGCCCAGCTCCGCGAAGGAGAAGGCGGTGAAGACGCAGGTGACAGCGGCGAGGACGAACGACAGCACGACGGCGGGCCCGGCCTCGGCCACGCTGTCGGACAGCCCGACGAAGATTCCGGTGCCGACGATGGCCCCGACCCCGAAACAGACGAGCTGGAACAGGCCCATGGTGCGCCGGAGACCGTGCCCCTCCAGGTCGGCGCCGGACTCGGCGACCAGTTGCTCGGGGCTCTTGCGGCGCAGACCGGAACTCATGGCGGGGGTCTCTTCTCTGGTGGCGCAGGTGACGCGTGTGGGGGGAGCCGGGGCACGGAGTCGTGGGGGACCCCGGGGCGGCACATGGGAATGGGGTCCGAGCGTGCGAGCCCGAACCCCACCAAGAGGCGACATCGTAGCCACCGATACGCATATTCACCCAATCGGGTGCATGATCATGCGACTGCCGGACGTCCGACCACACCGCCCCGCACGGACGCGCCGCCAGGCCGCCCCGCACGGACGCCCCGCACCGGCGCCCCGCACCGATGCCTCGTCGTGCCGCCCCGTCGTGCCGCCTACCGGCCGCCGCCCGCGAGGGTGGCCACGAGGACCGCCTTGATCGTGTGCATCCGGTTCTCCGCCTCGTCGAAGACGACCGAGTGCGCGGACTCGAAGACCTCGTCGCTGACCTCCAGCTCGGCCAGCCCGTGGGCGGTGTGGATCTCCCGGCCGAGCTTGGTGCCGAGGTCGTGGAAGGCCGGGAGGCAGTGGAGGAACTTCACCTCGGGGTTGCCGGTGGCCCGCAGGACGTCCATGGTCACGGCGTACGGCCAGAGGGCCGCGATGCGCTCCGCCCAGACCTCCTTGGGCTCCCCCATGGAGACCCAGACGTCCGTGGCGACGAAGTCGCACCCCTGGACACCTTCGGTGATGTCCTCGGTGAGAGTGACCGAAGCACCGCTGTGCACGGCCAGCTCGCGCGCGCGGGCCACGACGGCCTCCTGCGGCCAGTAGGCCTCGGGGGCCACGATCCGTACGTCCATGCCGAGCAGCGCGCCGGTGATCAGATAGGAGTTGCCCATGTTGAAGCGCGCGTCGCCGAGATAGGCGAAGGCGACCGCGTCCAGCGGCTTCTCGGTGTGCTCGGTCATGGTGAGCACATCGGCGAGCATCTGGGTGGGGTGCCAGTCGTCGGTGAGACCGTTGAAGACGGGGACTCCGCCGAACGCGGCCAGGTCCTCCACCGTCTGCTGGCTGTCACCGCGGTACTCGATGCCGTCGAACATCCGGCCGAGGACGCGGGCGGTGTCCTTCACCGACTCCTTGTGCCCCATCTGCGAACCGGAGGGGTCGAGGTAGGTGGTGGACGCCCCCTGATCCGCTGCGGCCACCTCGAAGGCGCACCGGGTGCGGGTGGAGGTCTTCTCGAAGATCAGCGCGATGTTCCGGCCACGCAGTCGCTGGACCTCTTCGCCCGCCTTCTTCGCGGCCTTGAGCTCGGCGGCCAGGGCGATCAGGCCGCGGAACTCCTCGGCCGTGAAGTCCAGCTCCTTGAGGAAGTGGCGGCCTGCGAGGTCTATGGCCATGGTGACTGCTCCTGGGTCGGGCGTGATCGCGTCATACAGTAACCCTGGAAGTCTATACGACCGCTTGCATTGCTATACAGGATCCCGTTCCACGGGACAGCTCATGCAGCGCGGGCCGCCACGCCCCCGCCCCAGTTCGCTGCCGCGGATCTCGATCACCTCGATGCCCTGCTTGCGCAGAAAGGTGTTGGTGGTGGCGTTGCGCTCGTACGCGACGACGACCCCCGGCTCGACCGCCAGCACATTGCAGCCGTCGTCCCACTGCTCGCGCTCGGCCGCATGAACATCCTGGGTGGCGGTGAGGACCCGGATCGAGTCGAGGCCCAGCGCGGCGGCGATGGCCCGGTGCATGTGCTCGGGCGGATGATCGGTGACCTTCAGGTCGCGGGGGCCGCCACCGGGCTCGATCGTGTACGAGCGGAGCATCCCGAGCCCCGCGTACTGGGTGAAGGTGTCGCCGTCGACCATCGTCATCACCGTGTCCAGGTGCATGAACGCCCTGCGTTTGGGCATGTCGAGCGCCACGATCGTCCGGGCGGACCCGGCGTCGAAGAGCCCCCGGGCCAGCATCTCCACCGCCTGCGGGGTGGTGCGCTCGCTCATCCCGATCAGCACGGCACCCCGGCCGATGACCAGGACGTCGCCGCCCTCGATGGTGGAGGGGTAGTCGTCCTGCCCCTCCGACCAGTGGTGGAACGCACCCGCCTCGGGGCCGGTGAAGAGCGGGTGGTGACGGTAGATCGCCTCGAAGTGCACGGTCTCGCGCTGCCGGGCCGGCCAGCGCATCGCGTTGATCGACACACCGTCGTAGATCCAGGCCGAGGTGTCACGGGTGAAGAGGTGGTTGGGCAGCGGCCCCAGGAGGAAGTCGTCCAGGTCCATCACATGGAAACGGACCGAGGTCGGCTCCGCGTGCCGCTCCAGGAACTCCCGCTTGGTCATCCCGCCGATCAGCGCCTCGGCCAGCTCGGCGGAGGGCAGCTCCTCGAAGGCCGCCCGCAGATGCTCGGTGGCCAGCGGGCCGTACTCCTTCTCGTCGAAGACCCGGTCCAGCACGAGCCGCCGGGCCACCGCGATGTCCAGGGACTCCTGGAGCAGATCACCGAAGAGATGCACGGCCACACCGCGCTCCCGCAGGACGTCGGCGAACCCGTCGTGCTCCTGCCGGGCACGGCGCACCCACAGCACATCGTCGAAGAGCAGTGCCTTCTTGTTGCTGGGGGTGAGCCGCTTCAGCTCCAGATCCGGACGGTGCACTATGACGCGGCGCAGCCGCCCGGTCTCGGAGTCGACATGGAATCCCATGACTCCATCCTCACCGCGCGGAGCGCCGTTCACCCGGCGAATCGCCAACGGGTTCCCGGGCCCCGGTCTACAGCCGGGGGTCCACCGGCTCCGACTCCAGGGCGAGGACCGCGAAGACCGCCTCATGGACCCGCCACAGCGGTTCCCCGTCGGCCAGCCGGTCCAGGGCCTCCAGGCCCAGTGCGTACTCCCGCAGCGCCAGCGAGCGCTTGTGGCCGAGGAACCGGGAGCGCAGCCGCTCCAGATTCTCCGGGCGGGTGTACTCGGGTCCGTAGATGATCCGGAGATACTCCCTGCCGCGCACCTTGATGCCGGGCTGCACGAGACGGCTCTTCCCGTCGCGGACGAGCGCGCCGAGCGGCTTGACGACCATGCCCTCACCGCCGCGCCCGGTCATCTCCAGCCACCAGTCGGTGCCGGAGCGGACCGAGTCGTCGTCGCCGGTGTCGACGACGAGCCGGCGGGTGACCTGGAGCAGCCCGGTCGGGTCGTGCTCGACCAGCCGGTCGAGCCAGGCCAGCTGCTCGTCGTGCGGTACGGAGGCGAGCGAGCGGCCCTGCACGGCGAGGATCTGGAACGGTGCCAGGCGCACCCCGTCCAGTCCCTCGGTGCCCCAGCAGTAGCGGCGGTAGGACCGGGTGAACGCTGCCGCGTCCTCGGCCCGTCCGCGCTGCCGCCCGGCGAGGTCCGTCACATCGACGCCCCGGGCGGACGCCGCGTCCAGGGCCGCGAGGGCCGGGGGCAGGACCGCACCGGAGGCGGCGCCGACCGCGGCGTACTGCGAGCGCAGCAGCCCGGCGGCCTTGAGCGACCACGGCATCAGCTCGGCGTCGAGGAGCACCCAGCCGGTGTCCCACTCCTCCCACAGCCCGGCGGCGGTGACGGCGCCGCGCAGCCGGCCGAGCACCGCCTCGGTGAGCTCCTCGTCGTCGAAGAACGGCCGCCCGGTACGGGTGTGCAGCGCCCCGGTCGGGCCGTCGACCCCGAAGCGCTCCCGGGCCGCCTCGGCGTCCCGGCAGACCAGGGCCACGGCGCGCGAACCCATGTGCTTCTCCTCGCACACGACCTTGGCGACGCCGTCCGCCCGGTACTGGGCGAAGGCCTCGGCCGGGTGCTCCAGGAAACCGTCCTCCCGGGAGGTGGCGGTCGGCGCCATGGTCGGCGGGAGGTAGCCGAGGAGCTGCGGGTCGACGGCGAACCGGCTCATGACTTCGAGCGCCGCCGCCGCGTTCTCCTCGCGCACGGCGACCCGGCCCATGTGCCGGGTCTCCACGATCCGGCGGCCCTGCACATCGGCGATGTCCAGCGGGCGGCCCTCCCGCCCGCCGGGGGCCTCCGTGGTGAGCGGCCTGGACGGCTCGTACCAGACCTTCTCCGCCGGTACGTCGACGAGTTCGCGCTCCGGCCAGCGCAGCGCGGTCATCCTCCCGCCGAAGACCGCGCCCGTGTCGAGGCAGATGGTGTTGTTGATCCAGGAGGTGCTGGGCACGGGGGTGTGGCCGTAGACGACGGTGGCCCGGCCCCGGTACTCCTCCGCCCACGGGTAGCGCACGGGCAGCCCGAACTCGTCGGTCTCGCCGGTGGTGTCGCCGTACAGCGCGTGCGAACGGACCCGCCCGGAGGTGCGCCCGTGGTACTTCTCGGGCAGCCCGGCATGGCAGACGACGAGCTTTCCGCCGTCCAGGACATAGTGGCTGACGAGCCCGTCGATGAACTCCTTGACCTGTCCGCGGAATTCCGGGTGCTCGGCGTCCTCGCGGTCCAGCTGCTCGATGGTCTCGGCGAGGCCGTGGGTGTGCTGGACGTTGCGGCCCTTGAGATAACGGCCCAGCTTGTTCTCGTGGTTGCCCGGTACGCACAGGGCGTGGCCGGCCGACACCATGGACATCACGCGGCGCAGCACACCGGGGCTGTCGGGTCCCCGGTCGACGAGGTCGCCGACGAAGACGGCCGTACGCCCTTCGGGGTGCGCGCCGTCGATGTAGCCGAGCTTGGCGAGCAGGGTGTCCAGCTCGGAGCGGCAGCCGTGGATGTCACCGATGATGTCGAAGGGTCCGGTGAGGTGGCGTAGGTCGTTGTAGCGGCGCTCCAGCACCACTTCGGCGTGCTCGGCCTCCTCCTCGGTGCGCAGGACGTGCACCTTGCGGAAGCCCTCGCGCTCCAGGCCGCGCAGGGATCGGCGCAGCTCGCGGCGGTGCCGCTGGATGACGTGCCGGGGCATGTCGGCGCGGTCGGGGCGTGCGGCGTTGCGCGCGACGCAGACCTCTTCGGGCAGGTCGAGCACGATGGCGATGGGCAGGACGTCGTGCTCCCGGGCCAGCCGCACCAGTTCCCGGCGGCTCTCGGACTGGACGCTGGTGGCGTCGACGACGGTCAGCCGGCCGGCCGCGAGACGCTTGCCCGCGATGTAGTGCAGCACGTCGAAGGCGTCGCGGCTGGCGCTCTGGTCGTTCTCGTCGTCGGCGACGAGGGCACGGCAGAAGTCGGAGGAGATGATCTCGGTGGGCTTGAAGTGCTTGCGGGCGAACGTGGACTTGCCCGAGCCACTGGCCCCGATGAGGACGACGAGGGAGAGGTCGGTCACCGGCAGGGTGCGAGAGGTACTGGTCATGCGGCTTCCGCCTCCTTCTTGTTCTTGTTCTCGGCCGGCTTGTCGCCGACGGCCGCTGTCGTGGTGAAGACGGCCAGCTGTGTGGGCGGTCCGACCTCGGGGTCCTCGGGCCCGACGGGCTCGAACACGACGGTGTAGCCGTGCCGCCCGGCGACCTTCTCCGCCCAGGCCCGGAATTCCGCCCTGGTCCACTCGAAACGGTGGTCGCCATGGCGGACGTGCCCGGCCGGCAGGGTCTCCCAGCGGACGTTGTACTCGACGTTCGGCGTGGTCACCAGCACCGTCCGGGGGCGGGCCGAACCGAATACCGCGTACTCCAGCGCGGGCAGGCGGGGCAGGTCCAGGTGCTCGATGACCTCACTGAGCACCGCGGCGTCATAGCCCCCCAGCCGCTTGTCGGTGTAGGTCAGCGAGCCCTGGCGGAGGGTGACCCGGCCGGCCTGCCGCTCCCCCAGCCTGTCCAGCTTCAGCCGCCGCGAGGCGATGGTGAGAGCGCGCATGGACACATCCACGCCGACGATCTCCGTGAAGCGGGTGTCCTTGAGCAGCGCCTGGACCAACTGGCCCTGGCCGCAGCCCAGGTCGAGCACCCGGCTCGCCCCCGCGGAGCGCAGCGCCTCAAGGATCGCCGTACGGCGCTGCTCGGCGAGCGGCACCGGCTTCTCCTCGGTGTCCTCGGTCTCGTCCACGGCGTTGTCGACATGGTCCACGTCGAGGTCGTCCGACTCGGCCAGCCGCACCAGTTCGAGTGCCTGCGCGGCCTGCCGGGTCAGGCTCCAGCGACGGGACAGATAGCGGCTGGTGATCAGCTTCCGCTCGGGATGGTCGGCCAGCCAGCCCGCACCCGCCCGCAGCAGTTTGTCGACCTCGTCGGGCGCGACCCAGTAGTGCTTGGCGTCGTCGAGCACCGGCAGCAGGACATACAGCTGGCGCAGCGCGTCCGCCAGCCGGAGTTCGCCCTCCAGCAGGAGCCGCACATAGCGCGAGTCGCCCCACTGGGGGAACTCCTCGTCCAGCGGTACGGCCTCGGCCTCCACCCGGGTCCAGCCGAGCGGGCCGAAGAGCTTGTGGACCAGCTCCGCACCGCCGCGCGCGGGCAGCGCGGGCACCTCGACGCGCAGCGGCAGGGGCTCCCCGGCCCGCTCCGGCATGGCCCGGCAGGCCCCGTTGAGTGCGGACTTGAAGACCGCGGACATGGCGACGGCCAGCAGCGAGGACGCCGCGTAGGGACGGTCGTTGACGTACTGCGCGAGCGCCGCGTCGGGCGCACCGCCCCGGCCCTTGCCCTTTCCGCGCCGCACCAGCGCCACCGGATCCACCTCCAGCAGCAGTGCGGCCGTGCAGCGCTCGGCGGACGCCTCGGGGTAGAAGACGTGCGCGATGCCGTGCGAGGTGGAGAACGACTGCGCCTTGTCGGGATGCTTGTGCAGCAGGAAGCCGAGGTCGGTCGCGGGTCGTTCCGGGGTGCCGGTCGTGCTGATTGTCAGGAACACCCGTCCGAGTATGGTCCTCCGGCACCTGCCCGACCAGGCATTTTCGCCGCGGCAGCAGGGCCGTTCGCCACCGCGGAACCCGCACTCGGCGCCGGAGGACATGTCATCGCCCCAGTTGGCCGGCCAGCTCCGCGATGCGCGCCGGTCCCACCCGGCAGCAGCCGCCGACCAGTCGGGCCCCCGCCCTGGTCCACAGCCGCACCCGCTCCGGGTCGAAGGTGCTCGCCCCGGTCCATCCCCGGCCCCCGGCGTCCCACCGCTCCCCGCTGTTCGGATAGACGACGGCCGGCTTGCCGGTCACCTCCGCCGCGAGCCCGACCGCCCGGTCCGCGTCCGCCGGATCGCAGCAGTTGACCCCGACGGCCATCACATGGTCCTGCCCGGCGGCGAGCGCGAAGGCCTCCCGCAGCGGCTGCCCGGCCCGGGTCCGGTCCCCGAGGACGCTGTACGAGAGCCACACCGGAAGCCCGTACTCCCCGGTCACCCGGAGCAGCGCCTCGGCCTCGTCCATGTCGGGCACCGTCTCCAGGGCCAGCGCATCGGGGCCGGCGGCGGCCAGCACGGCCACCCGGGGGCGGTGGAAGGCTTCCAGCTCCCGCACGGAGAGCCCGTACCGCCCCCGGTACTCGCTGCCGTCCGCCGCCATCGCCCCGTAGGGCCCGACCGACGCGGCGATCCAGACCTCCCGTCCCGGGCTCTCCCGCCGTGCCGCGTCGGCGGCCGACCCGGCCAGGTCCACACTGCGGGCCAGCAGCTCCTCGGCGCGGGCCCGTCCGATCCCGTACCGCTCGAAACCCTCGAACGTCGCCTGATAGCTCGCGGTGATGAGCACCTGCGCGCCCGCCCGCACATACGCCAGGTGCGCGGCCTCGATCTGCTCGGGCGCGTCGGCCAGCAGCCTCGCCGACCACAGCGCGTCGGACAGATCGCACCCCTGCGCCTCCAGTTGGTTGGAGAGCCCGCCGTCGAGCAGGACGGGCCCCGCGTCGAGCGCAGCCGCGAGCGTACGGACGGACCGCACAGATACCACTCCCTCTTCTCCGGGGCCGGCTTCTCCGCGGTCCGGGTCGGGCCGGTCGGACAGGCCGGCCGGTCGGGCACGCCGGGCCGGTCGCGCACGCCGGGCCGGTCGGGCACGCCGGGCCGGTCGCGCAGTCAGGTCAGGCCAGTTCGCGCAGTCAGGTCAGGTCAGGTCAGGTCAGGTCAGGTCAGGTCAGGTCAGCTGGGACTGAATCTGTGAAGAGATCAGTTCCAGATGGTCCAGGTCGTCCAGATCCAATACCTGGAGGTAGATGCGGGAGGACCCGATCCCGGCGAACCGGCCGATCTTGTCCACCACTTCGGCGGGCGAGCCCGCCAGCCCGTTGGCCTTGAGCTCGTCCACATCACGCCCGATGGCGGACGCGCGTCGCGCCACTTCCGCGTCGTCCCTGCCCGCACACACCACCAGCGCGTTGGAGTACACCAGGTCCTCCGGCCGGCGGCCCGCCGTTCGCGCCGCTTCCCTGACCCGCCCGAACTGCTTCTCGCTGTCCTCGATCGAGGCGAACGGGATGTTGAACTCGTCCGCGTACTGCGCGGCCAGTCGCGGGGTACGGGTCGCGCCGTGCCCCCCGATCAGGACCGGCACCTTGGCCTGTGCCGGTTTGGGCAGCGCGGGCGAGTCCGTGAGCTGGTAGTACGTGCCGTCATAGCTGAACGTCTTGCCGGTCTCCGTCGCCCACAGGCCGGTGACGATCGCCAGCTGTTCCTCCAGCCGGCCGAACTTCTCCTTCGGGAACGGAATGCCGTACGCCTTGTGCTCCTCCTCGAACCAGCCTGCTCCCAGGCCCAGTTCGACCCGGCCGCCGGACATCTGGTCCACCTGGGCGACCTGGATGGCCAGCACTCCGGGCAGTCGGAAGGTGCCCGCCGTCATCAGGGTGCCGAGGCGGATCCGCTTGGTCTCGCGCGCCAGTCCCGCCAAGGTGATCCATGCGTCGGTCGGGCCGGGCAGTCCGTCTCCGGAGCCCATGCGGAGATAGTGGTCCGAGCGGTAGAAGGCGTCGAAGCCGAGGTCCTCGGCGGCCTTGGCGACGGTGAGCAGAGTGTCGTAGCTCGCCCCTTGCTGGGGCTCGGTGAAGATTCGAAGATCCATACATCCATCCTGCCCCTTCGGGCGCCGGTCTTCCTCCCCTCACCCGGCCCCGCCCCGTGCACCCGGCGTCCGGTCACCGCCCCGGGCCCATCACCGCCCCAGCACCGTCCGGCGGCTCATGGCCCACCCGTCGCGCCGCTCCCCTCATGGACCCGCCGCCGATCCCGCCGGGCCATGGAGCACTCCGTAGGGGCCATCACGCTCCCGCCCCCTCTCCCGCTCCTTCTCCGCCAGCCGTCTCAGCATTCCGTGCACCCGGTCCATCGACTCGTCCGTGGCGTCTATGGCCTCGATGCACTGCCAGTAGAGCCCGTCCTCCCCGGTGTCGCAGGCAACACCCACCAGCGCGATCCCCGACTCGCCCAGCAGCAGGGCCAGTCCTGCCAGCGTCCGTCGCACATCGGTGACTTCGGACAGCTGCGAGGCCCGTGTCCCTCCGGCGAGCACCATCGGGTGGTCCAGCGCCGAGACCCCGCTCCCGCCGATCTCGCTGAGGCCCCGCGCCTCGCTCCGTAACTCCAGCGGGCCGCCCTGGGCCAGCCTGCCGCCGACCGTCCGCGCCAGGGCCTGGGCCTGCCAGGCCTCCGCCATGATGCTCAGCGCGCCCCGGCTCTCCGCCAGAGCACGACGACCGATCTCGATGAGTCGCTCCGCTTCCATGCCACTCCCCCGTCCGTACGAAAACCCGCTCACCCCATCCATTACCCACAGTGAGGTGGACGGCACCGAAAGGCCAGAGGAATTCGGAAATCTGTGGACACAAAGTCGACTGTTAATAAGTGGATCACTCCGAAGAGTGACAATTTGAGGGTTCCGAAGAGTCAGGAACCGGGAACCGCTTCTCATTCCGGTCCATCTTGGCCGCCAGCGCCGCCAGCGCATCGATGCCCAGCACCTCGCAGAACTGAAGCAGATACGCGAGTACATCGGCGACCTCGTCCGCCACCCGATGCGCCGATCCCGGCTCCTCCATCACCCGCGCCGACTGTTCGGGCGTCAGCCACTGGAAGATCTCCAGCAGTTCGGACGCCTCCACGCTCAGGGCGGCGGCGAGATTCTTCGGGGAGTGGTACTGCTCCCAGTCCCGGGCCGCCGCGAACGCCGCCAGTCGCCGCTGAAGTTCTGCCACATCGAGTTCTGTCACGGTCCCAGGTCTACCACTGTCACTCCCGCTGTCCCGCGGGCGCCTGCCGCGGACAGGTCCGTGACCGTCCCCACCAGCCGGATGTGCCCGTCCCCGCAGACCGAGGACGCCAGCGCCAGCAGCTCCCGAAGCTGTCTCCCGCCCAGACTCCGGTCCAGCCCGTCGGCCAGCACGGTGAGCACCCGCATCGCGGGCGGCACCTCCGCCGGAGCGTCCACCGCCAGCGCCTGCGGGCCGGCCAGCAGGACGAGCGTGTGGGCCAGATACCTCAGTTCACCGTCGCCGAGCCGGCCCAGGGGCGTCCGGCGGCCCGCCTCGCGTCCCACCCAGGCCCGTACCGCCCCGCTCCCGAGCCGTTCCGCGCCCAGCCCCGTCACCGGTCCGGCGCACCCGGCGTCGGCGGCGGTGACCACCCTGGCGTGCCGCTGACCGCACCGGGTGTGCGTCCGTGCCAGCACCTCGGCGAGATTGGCGCAGTCCGACCGCAGGCGCCCCGGACCGGCCGGTACCGGCGCCCGCATCAGCTGCGGCTGCGGATCGCAGACGAAGGCCGACCGCAGCGCCACCACCACCTGCTCGGCGGCGGCCAGCACCCGCAACTGCCCCGGGGTGGTGCCCGCGACCCGCAGCGGCAGCAGCGCCGTCGCCAGCCGGTCGTCCGGCAGCGGGGCCCGGGTCACCGGAACCAGCCCCGCCGTGTGCCAGGCGGCCTGGACCGTCGGGCGCCGCGGATCGCGCAGCGCGGTGGCCAGCAGGGTCTCGCCTCCTCCGGTCAGCCGTTCCCCGACGATGCGGAGGGTCGGCTCCGCCTGCACCGCCACCTCCAGCCGGACCGGGCCGGCCGGGCCGTCCACCGTGCAGCCGAGCCGGAACCCGCGCCTGCCCTGGGCGTCGGTGCCCGCCCGTTCGGGCACACAGGCGACCGGGTCCGGGAAGACCTCGTCGAGCGGAGCACCGGCCCCCAGCCGCGCCAGCGCCCCGTACGCCCGCAGCGCGGTCGTCTTGCCGGTGCCCGCCCCGCCGGTGACGAGCGTCATCGGCCCGAGGGGAAGGACCGTGCGGCGGAGCGAGGCGAAGGCGGCGAGCCGTAACTCGGTGACCGCCGGGCGGACATGACGGACGGGACCGGCGGGACCGGAAGGACCGGCGGAACCAACAGGGCCGACAGGACCGACAGGACCCGCAGATCCGGCACGGCGGGAGCGACCCGTGGGGCGAGTGCGGCCAGTGGGACCGGAGGGACGAGCGGTGCCTCCGGGGGCCGGGAGCGAAGCGTCCGGGTGGGGCGGCGAGGTGATGGCTGTCATGTGCGGACCGTATGCACGCCCGCCGCAGCCGAACCGTTTTACCCGGAGACCTTCCTACGATTGAGGGAGTCCCGCGGGCGTGACTCCTTCGACTTCCATGCCGACCGGCGCCAGCAGGAAGACGTTCTTGTCGACGCGGTGCATGCCGCTGCCCAGTCCGAAGACGACGCCGCTGCTGAAGTCCAGGATGCGTTTGGCCACATCCGTCTCCGCCGCCGTCAGGTCGAGCAGCACCGGAACCTGCGCGACCAGATACTCGGCGACCTCGCGTGCGTCCGCGAAGACCTGCACCCGCAGCACCACGAGACGCCGCTGTTCGGCGCGCTCGTCCGGGACCGCGCGGTGGTCGACCCGGGACGGCCACTCGTTGCGGCCCCGCAGCGGTACGACCTGGGCGAGACCCTCCCACTGTTCGTCGGTGGCGTCGTACCTGTCGTACCTGTCGTACCTGCTCACAGGGCCACCCCGTCCGTGCGCCTGTTGGGTTTGCGCCGGCTGCGCTCAATGTTCATCGGGCAATCCTCTCGCCCCTCACCCGTTCGGCGTACCACCGACACGGCCAAGACCCGGATCGAGCGGAGTGAAACGGACCGGCAGGTGCACGAGCGCGCGGTGGAAGGGGCCGGGCCGCCACATCAGCCGCGACGGCTCCGTGGCGAGTTCGAGATCGCAGAGCTGACTGGTCAGCTGCTCGATCGCGGTCATCGCGATGAGCAGTGCCGGCTGCTTCGCCGGGCACCGGTGCGGCCCGGTCGACCAGGCCAGGTGCGCACTGGACCCGGAACCCGCCCCGGGGTCCGAAAGCGCGGGCGGGGACTGGGTGTTGGCGGCGGCGAACGACACCAGGACCAGCTGTCCGGCGCGCAGCGCGACGCCATGGAACTCCGTGTCGCGACGAGGGTAGTGGGCACCCAGATTGGCCAGCGGAGGGTCTTGCCAGAGGACTTCGTCGATCGCCTCGTGGGCGGTCATCGCACCACCGTGCAGCGAACCGGAGTAGCGCGCGTCGGTGAGCATGTGGAGCAGTGCGTTGGAGATCAGATTGGTCGTGGGATCGTGTCCCGCGCTCATGATGAGTGTGATCTGACGCACTGTCTCGTCGTTGTCGAGCCCGGCCGGGTGTGCGAGCAGGTACGAGGTGAGGTCACGGCCGGGGCGGGCGCGACGGGCGGCCACCAGCTCGGTGACGACACGGACGAGATCCGCGTACGCCGCCGCGGCGTCCGCGGCGGAGTTCATCATGCCGCCGACGCCGTTCACGATGCGTTCGCCGTCCTCGGGCGGCACACCGAACCAGGTGGTGAAGACGTGCAGCGGCAGCCGGCGCGCGTACTGCGCGACGAGGTCGCCGCTGCCCGTCGCCGAGAACTCGCCGATGAGCTGCTGCGCGACCCGGGTGACCTCGGCCCGGAGAATGTGCGGTTCGATCAGGGCGATGCTGTCGTTGATGGTGTCGCGGTAGCGGGTGTGCACGGCCCCGTCGCTGAAGAGGGCGGTGGGCCGGTGGCCGAGCACGGGGAGGACGGGCGAGTCCGCCGGTACGGTCGCCTGCCAGGCGCGCGGATCCTTGGTGAAGGTGTCGGTGTCGCGCACGAGGTCGACGGCCGCCTGGTAGTCCGTGACGAGCATCGCGTCGATACCGGGTGCGATCCTGACGCGGGCGAGCGGCCCCTGTGCGCGCAGGAGCCGGTAGTGGCCGTGCGGATCGGCGGCGAAGTCGGGACCGTACAGCGCGAGCGGCCGGTGCGGCGAGTCGTGCTCGGGGTCGGGCGGGGAGAGCGTCATGACGAATCCCGGGGAAGGGGTTGGGGACGGGACTGGGACGGAGGTTGGGGACGGGACTGGAGCGGGGGCTGGGGCTGGGTCCCCGGCCGGGGGGCGGGCTGCTGCTGAGGGTGGGATTCCGGTTGCGGCAGGCAGGTCAGCGCGTGCTCGGCCAGGGCGATGAGCGCGCCGATGGAGCCCCGGCGTTCGCGGGCGTCGCACTGCACCAGAGGGGTCTCCGGGGCCAGGTCGAGGTGTTTGCGCAGGACCTCGTCGGTGTGGGCGGGGGCGTCCGGGAAGCGGTTGACGGCGACGGCGTACGCCAGTCCCTGTTCCTCCACCATGTCCATCACGGCGAACGAGTCCTCCAGCCGGCGGGTGTCGACCATGACGAGGGCGCCGAGGGCACCGCGGGCGATGTCCGCCCACAGCGGGAAGAAGCGTTCCTGCCCCGGGGTGCCGAACATGTAGAGCACCAGGTCACCGGGGACGGTCAGCCGGCCGAAGTCGACGGCGACCGTCGTCGTGGTCTTGTCGGGGAGACCCGCGGTGTCGTCGAGCCCGGTGCTGGACTGTGTCATCACCTCCTCGGTGTGCAGCGTCGGGATCTCCGACAGGGTGCGGATCAGGGTCGTCTTGCCCACGCCGAAGGGACCCGTGACGACGAGTTTCATCAGGGTCTGGTCGGCACTCGGCAGATAGCCGATGCCGGTCCGGTCAGTGGAGGGAGCGGAGTCCAACGAGCAGCCTCTCGACGAGCGACCGGTCGATCTCCCCGGCGCTGGGGATCGGCGGTCGGGTGTGCAGATGTCCGGCGGTCGCGAGGTCCGCGGCCAGGAAGACCGTGGCGCTGACCGGGAGTTCCAGGTGGGCGGCGCACTCGACGACGGTGAGTGCCCCCGGCTCCAGCAGTTCGCACAGCCTGCGGTGTTCGGTTCCGGTGTCCTGGGGCAGCGTCGAGTCCGTACGCACGAGCACGGCGAGCCGGTCGAGCGCGGGGCCGGTGGGTGCGGAGCGGCCACCGGTGACCAGATAGGCGGGGATCAGACGGCGTCCTGGGCCGGGGGTCATGGCCGGGCGGCAGCGTCCGGTTGGCGGGCGGGGGCGTTCATCGCCCGGGTCAGCGCGGTGACCTGCACCTGCATCTGGTAGGCGATGTTCCCCAGGTGCGCGTCGGGGGCGGCGAAGAGCGCGAGGGTGGTGTTCCTGCCCGCGGGGACGACGATGGCGAAGCCCAGCTCGGACTCCACGACCGTCTGCGCCAGCCGGGGCGTCTCCGCCTCGGTGAAGGCCGTGGTGAAGGCACGCGCCGCGGCGTGCAGGGTGGCTGTCATGGCGGCCACCCGCTCGGCGGACGCCCGGTCGAGCCCCGGGGAGGCGCCTTCGACGAGCCCGTCACCGGTGGCGACCACCGCATGCTGGACACCGGGCAGTTCCAGCAACGGGGTCAGCACCCAGGCGAGGTCACCGGTGGTGGGGTTGGGGGCGCTCACGTCTCGTCGTCTCCTTGATCGTCCAATGGCGATGCGGATGCTGCTGGGGCGGGTGATACGGGGACCGGTGGCCCGGACTCGGCGGCTTCGGCGGGCCCGGCGGCTTCGCCGGACCGGGCGGCTTCGGCGGTTCCGCCGGGCTCCGCGGTTCCGCCGGACTGGGCGGTGGTGGCGGTCGCGTCGGCGTTGCGGCCGCTGACCGTGCCCTGCTGGAGCGCCGTCCAGGACGCCCCGGCCTGCTCCGGTGTGCGGGGCGCGGGCTCCTCGGCCACCGGGCCGCCCGCGCCCGCGGGCTCCTGGGCGGCCGGGCGGCGGGTGCGCCGCCGGCGGGTGGGAAGCTCGGTACGCGGTCCGGCGTCGGCGGCCGGTCGTCCGGGAACGGCCGCTGCCGGCACACCCGGTGCCGCCGGAATTCCCGGCGCCCCCGGTGTCTCCACCGCCTCCACCGCCTCCGCTGCTTCCGTCGTCTTCGGTGCCAGTGCCGGTGCCGACCGCGCTTCCGGGGCCGGCTGCGGGCGGGCGTCCACCGGCTTCGGTGCGAGCACCGACAGGGTGCGGTCGTCCTCCATCACGGTGAGCAGATGGGCCGGTACGCGGAGCATGGTGCGCATTCCCCCGTACGGCGAGGACTCGATGTGACAGCTGAAGCCGTACCGCGCCACGAGCCGGCCGACCACGGCGAACCCGGTCTGCGGCGGGTCCCCCAACTCGGTGAGCAGCACCTCCGACGGCCCGGCCAGCAGCGCTCGGGCCCGCTCCAGCGCGTCGTCGTCCATGCCGATGCCCGCGTCGTCGACCAGCACCAGGGCCCCGCGTCCCGGGGTCTGCTGAACGGTGACCGGCACCTCGGTGTCCGGGTGCGAGTACGCCGTCGCGTTGGCCAGCAGCTCCGCCAGGACGATGGCGAGGGGTTCGGCGGCACGGGCCACGAGCGCGAGCCGCTCCTCGCGCAGATGGTTGGCGACCCGGATGCGCTCGTAGCCCGCGACCCGGGACTGGGCGCCGAGCACGATCTCGACGAGGGGTGAGTTCTGCCGCGCGAGTCCGGGCCAGGCATCGCAGAGCACGGCGGTGGCCTGGGTGCGGCGCAGGGCCAGTTCGTTGCGGAAGTCGAGCTGGAGGATGCGCGGGTCGTCGTATTCGTGCTGGAGCTCGTGGAGCAGTTGCTGGGACTGGTTGAGCAGCGACTGGATCTTGGCCGAGGTGCCGCGCATGGCCGCTCTCGCCGCCGCGTCGACACGTTGCCGCTCCTCGACGACCGCCGCTCGGGCCGCCTGTACGGCCTCGGTCAGCAGACGGGCGGCATCACCGTCGATGTCGGCGGCCTCGCGCAGCCCGGGGACGGACGCGGTGGGGTGCGACAGCGCGGTCGCCGCGGCGGGTATGCGCCGTTCGGCGAGCTGGCGTATCTCGTCGGTGAGGGCGAGGGTGCGGGCCTCGGCGGCCTTCGCCTGCCGCTCCGCGAGTTCGGCGCGGGCCGTGGCCGCGTAGACGTCACGGGACGACTGCTGAGCCCGTACCACCGCCGTCGCGGCCCAGGCGGCGGCGAGGAGCGCCACGATCCATCCCACTGCGGTCACCGCGTCCTTCGTGTCGAGCGGAGCCCGCGCACCGGACGGCGGCGGGTGGCGGTGGACATGTGGGCCGTAGCCACCGGGGCCGTCAGCACGGGGATCGTGCCCATCGGAGCCGTGCCCATCGGGGCCTTACTCACCGGGGTCCGCCGGCCGGCTCGCGCACGGCTTCCGCGGTGCCTGCACGGCCGGGCTCCCCGCCCGTACGCGCCCGCTCGACCTCCTGGGCCAGCACGGCCACCCCGGTCATCACCTGGAGCACACCGGGCAGTTCGGAGCCGTCCAGGTGCCGGTACTCGGTCCCGATGGTGACGGACAGCCGCTCGGGCAGCCCGAGTTCGGGATGACGGCCCTCGGCGATCACCCGACGGGCCGCCTCCGGGGCGGGCACGCCCGCCGCGTGGAAGGCGTGGGCACGCTCGCGTACGTACTCCAGGTAGCCGATGTGGTCCCGTACACCTGCCGGGTCGAGCACCGGGCCGTGGCCCGGGACGATGATCTCTGCGCCGGTCGCGAGCACCCGCTCGCAGGCCCCGATCACATTGCTCAGCGGGCCCGCCCAGTGCACCGGGTGGTCGCCCGGCTGCCGCGGGGTGGTGGAGAAGATCACATCACCGCTGAACACGGCGCGCTGCGCGGGCAGATGCACGATCAGGTCGCCCGTGGTGTGGGCGGGCGGCAGCGCCGTCAGCCGGACCGGGTAGTCCCCCAGGGTCAGTTCCAGTTCCCCGGTGAAGTACGTGGTGGGGCGCACCGGTTCGGTCGCCGACCAGTCGAACGGCCCGAAGTGCCGGGCGAGGTACGCGCCGAGCGGGGTGGCCGGATCGCCACCCGTCACCAGGGCGTGCTGCTGCTGCGGAGTGGGCTCGTAGTGGATGTGTTCCCTGGCCTCGCGCGTGGCGATGATCTCGGCGTCCGGGAGGACACCCGCGCCCCAGAAGTGGTCCCCGTTGGCGTGGGTGACGATCACCCGGTCGACGGTGACGCCGTCGGGCAGCCGTTCGGTGCTCTCCGCCAGGAACTGTCCGGCCAGCGCGCGGTCGTACGGGGTGTCGATCCACAGTGCGCCGCGCGGCGACACGAGGAGGCCGCAGTTGGCCAGTCCCCAGCCGCGTTTCGGCGGCAGCCAGGCATACAGGCCCCGGCCCAGATCAACGACGTCCCCACCCGTGATCGACATGGACGCGATTATGCCGACCACGATCCGGCCACGCGTTCGAACTCGGCCATCAAGGGGGCTCAATGGCGTGAATTCGCCGTTCTTCCGCCCTCATTCACCCCCCATCACGCCACCGCCGACGGCGGGCGGTGACGGTCCGGGGTCATCGACCCCTCACCATGCCGGGAACTTTCCGGACCAAACACTGAATGTCGCCCGGTTCCATGACTCCGTACGACCGCTTCCCACCCCTCTGCACCCAAACCGGAAGCAGCCGACTACCCACCGAGCATGGCCGAAAACAGACGCTCCGACGCACTGGCACGTGGCCGCACCGACACCCGGCCGCACCGCAGCACCGGCACGTGGCGGCACCGCCGCGAGGACGGGAGGACGCACGAAACGCCCCCACACGGCGGCGCGGCCGACGTCAGACGGCGATCACGCTCACGCCCGCCTCGGCGAACCGGGCCCTCGCCTCCGGCGTGATGCCGGAGTCGGTGACCAGCACATCGACCGGGCCGAGGTCGCAGACGCGGGCGAAGGCCCGCTTGCCGATCTTCGAGGAGTCGGCCGCCACCACCACACGCTGCGCCCGCTGCGCGAGCAGCCGGTTCACACTGGCCTCGCCCTCATGGTGGACGTACGCCCCGCGCTCGGTGTCGATCGCGTTGACCCCGAGCACGGCGATGTCCAGGGTGATCTCGTTCATCACGCCGACGGCCAGCGGGCCGGTCAGCTCATAGGACTGCGGCCTGGCCACACCGCCGGTCACGACCATCTTGATCTGCGGCCGCATCGCCAGCTCACTGGCGATGTTGAGCGCGTTGGTCACCACGGTCAGCATCGGCTGCCCGCCCGCCGCGGCTGTCTCACCGACGATGTCGGGGCGCGTGGCCAGCGCCCTGGCCACCTCGGTCACCGTCGTACCGCCGGTCAGGCCGACCACTTCGCCGACCACGACCAGCTCCGACACGGCACGGCCGATGGCCTGCTTCTCGGGGGCGCGACGGCCCGTCTTGTAGCGCAGCGCCAGCTCGTACGAGACGCCGTGCGCGACGGCGCCGCCCCGGGTCCGGGTGAGCAGCTGCTGCTCGGCGAGCTGGTCCAGGTCACGGCGGATCGTCGCGGCCGAGACGTCCAGCGCCAGCGCGGCGTCCTCGACGTCGACCCGGCCGTTCCTGCCGACCAGTTCCAGCAAAGCGTCCCACCGGGCGTCCCTGGACAAGAGCGTGTCTCCTTCACCGTGCGGCGTGCGCACCGCGCTTCCCGGGAACGCGGTCACCGCCGGCCGGACAGGCGCAAGCGTGCCACAGGCCACCGGCCGTTCAGCTCGTCACCCACCCGGTTTTGCTTGTTTTTGCTCGATCGGCAGATGTAACGTGCAGAATCGAACATCCAGTGCTTCATTCGCCCACGCCCAAGCGGAGTGCAGACGTGTCGTATGTCGAGACCGAGACAGCCAGCCAGCCCGAGTGCTGGCGCCGTGCCGCAGCACTGGCCGGGGACCACGCGGCGGCCCTGCCCGCCACCGGCGAGCGCATCGCGGTCGTGGGCTGCGGAACCTCGTTCTACATGGCGCAGGCCTACGCCTCGCTGCGCGAGAACTCCGGCCAGGGCGAGTCCGACGCCTTCGCCGCCTCGGAGTTCCCCTTCGGCCGGTCCTACGACCGGGTCGTCGCGCTCACCCGCTCGGGCACCACGACCGAGGTGCTGGAGCTGCTGACCCGGCTGCGCGGCACGACGCGTACGGTCGCCGTCACCGCCGACCCGGACACCCCGGTGATGGCCGCGGCCGACGACATCGTCGTCCTGGAGTTCGCCGACGAGAAGTCCGTCGTCCAGACCCGCTTCGCCACCACGGTCCTCACCCTGCTCCGCGCCCACCTCGGGCTGCACACGGACGATGTGGTGCGGGACGCGGAGACCGCGCTCGCCGAGCCGCTGCCCGAGGGGCTGGTGGACTGCACCCAGTTCTCCTTCCTCGGCCGGGGCTGGACGGCCGGTCTCGCCAATGAGGCGGCGCTGAAGATGAAGGAGGCATCGCTCTCCTGGACCGAGTCGTACCCGGCCATGGAGTACCGCCACGGCCCGATCAGCATCGCCACCACCGGCACGGCGACCTGGATGTTCGGCGCCGCCCCCGAGGGCCTGGCGGAGCAGGTGCTCGCCACGGGTGCGCGCTGGGTGCAGACCGAGCTGGACCCGCTGGCCGATCTCGTACGCGTACAGCGGCTGGCCGTCGCGCGGGCCGCGGCGCGCGGTCTCGACCCGGACCTGCCCCGGCACCTGTCGCGCTCGGTGGTACTGGGCGAGGGCTGAGACCGGGCGGCTTCCGGGCCCCGTTCGCTGTGATGTCCCGCACCCTCCCCGCAGGGGGTGCGGGGGTGCGGGACACCACCGGGCCGCGGGAGCACGGGAATCCGCCCCTCCACGGGGGTGCGGGAAACCGCAGGGTGGTTCGGCGGAAGACCTCATACCGGCACTGATCTGCGGTTCCTAGCGTTGACGGTATGCCGCGGAGGATGCCCAGCGGCTGTCTTCCCGCCACCCTTGGAGAGCCCGGATGCACCTCGTACTGTCAGCTGCCGCACAGGAGCCCACGGACGGCATCGCGGGCTGGGCCGCCGGCCTCGTCGAGACCCTCGGCGGGCCCGGCGCCGGTCTGGCCATCGCGCTGGAGAACCTGTTCCCGCCGCTGCCCAGTGAGGTCATCCTCCCGCTGACCGGCTTCGCCGCCTCGCAGGGCGTGCTGAGCGTGGCCTCGGCGCTGTTCTGGACCACGCTCGGTTCGGTCGTCGGCGCGGTCGTCCTGTACGGGATCGGAACGGTCTTCGGCCGGGAGCGGATGCACGCGTGGTGGGCGAAGCTGCCGCTGGTGAAGGCCTCCGACCTGGTGCGTACGGAGCAGTGGTTCGCGCGGCACGGCACCAAGGCGGTGTTCCTGGGCCGCATGGTGCCGGTCTTCCGCAGCCTGGTCTCCGTGCCCGCGGGCGTCGAGCGCATGCCGCTGCCCACGTTCGTCGCGCTGACGACGGCCGGAAGTCTGCTGTGGAACACGGTCCTGGTGATGGCCGGGTATGTGCTCGGGGACCAGTGGGACCTGGTGGAGTCGTACGTCGGCGTCCTGTCCAAGGCGGTGCTCGTCGTGGTGCTGCTGGCCGTGGCCGGTTACGTGGTCGCACGGGTACGCGGCCGTGGACGCGCCCAGCACCGCCGCACCTCGTGACCGCCGGGCGCCCGGCCGCGCGTCCCGCACGGGTTCTCGACGAGGGCCCCGCCCCCGCGCCCGCCGGACGATCTTGCCCCCGCCCCGCCGCGCCGCTAGCCTCGCCTTCCGTGCCGGACAGCGACGGGCGGGACGACGGGCGGGGCGACCCGGTGGCGGGACCGCCCGGGTGGGCCCGCAGGGCCGTGGGCGTACTCCTCGGCTGCGGCACCTCTCTCCTCGGGCTGCTGTACTTCGCCGGGCCGGGCACCCTGCTGGGACCCTTCCTCCTCTGGCCCCGCACCCGCGACCGGGCGCTGGCCCTGCTCGGTGCGGGGGCACGGCGGCTGACCGGGCCGGAGCGGATGCGGCGGACCGTCTTCTTCGGCGACCGGTTCCCGCCCCCGGGCGCCCGCGAGCCCGACGACCGGCGCGCCCTGCGCCACCTCGCAGCCCGCACGTACACGGGGCTGCTGAGCACGGTGGTGATCGGTCTGCTGGCCGTCGGCGCGGTGCTGGCCGTCGTCCTGGCCGCCGGAGTCGCCCGCTCCACGACGGGCTGGCGGGAGCTGGCGCCGCAGGTGCTCCTCGGCGGTGTGCTGCTCTTCCTCGACCTCCAGGGCCTGGCCTCGCTCGGCGCGCTGGACGCGAGGCTGGCCCGCGAGTACTTCGGGCCCTCCGAGAAGGAGCTGCTGGAGGCGCGGATCGACGAACTGGCCGCCAGCCGGGCCGCCGTGCTCCGGGCGGTCGACGCCGAACGCCGCCGCATCGAGCGCGACCTCCACGACGGTGTGCAGCAGCGGCTGGTCGCGCTGGCCATGCTGCTGGGCCGGGTCCGCCGCAACCGCGCACCCGAACAGGCCGGTGCGCTGCTGGAGCAGGCGCACCAGGAGTCCACCGACGTCCTCACGGAACTGCGGGACGTCGCCTGGCGGGTCTACCCGACGGCGCTCGACAGCCTGGGGCTCCAGGAAGCCCTGGGCGGGGTCGCCCAGCGGTGCGCCCTCCCCCTGCGGATGGACTTCGCGCTGCCCCCGGAGCTTCCCCGGCCGGTCGAGACGGCCGCGTACTTCGTGGTGTCGGAGGCGGTGACCAACGCCGCCAAGCACTCGGGGGCCGGGCGGGTCCGGGTCAGCCTGACGGGTGACACGTCCCTGCTGACCGTGCGGATCGAGGACGACGGCCGGGGCGGCGCCGACCCGGCGGGCAGCGGGCTGACCGGGCTGCGCAGCCGGGTGGCCGCGCTCGACGGGCGGCTCGGCATCGACAGCCCCCCAGGGGGTCCCACCATCATCATCGCGGAGCTGCCGTGCGTGTAATGCTCGCCGAGGACTCGACCCTCCTGCGGGAAGGGCTGGTCCGGCTGCTCGCCGAGGAGGGCCATGAGGTGCAGGCCGCCGTGGGCGACGGGACGGCGCTGATCCGCGAGGTCGAGGCCCGGACGCCGGACATCGTCGTGGTCGACATCCGGATGCCGCCGACCCACACGGACGAGGGGCTGCGGGCCGCGCTGGAGATCCGCGAGCGCTGGCCGGAGGTCGGTGTCCTGGTGCTCTCCCAGCATGTGGAGCGCACCTACGCCGCCCAGTTGCTCGCCGCGGGCGCCGAGCGGGTCGGCTATCTGCTCAAGGACCGGGTCGCGCAGGTCGGGGAGTTCCTGGACGCGCTGGAACGGATCCGGGCGGGCGGAGCGGTCATCGACCCGGAGGTCGTACGGCAGCTGGTGGCCCTCACGACGCACAGCGACCCGCTGGCCCGGCTCACACCGCGGGAGAGGACGGTGCTGGAGGAGCTGGCCCAGGGGCGCAGCAACGCGGCGATCGCCCAGCAGCTGCACCTCTCGCTGAGTGCCGTCGAGAAGAACCTGCACGCCGTCTTCGACAAGTTCGGTCTGTCGCAGACCACGGGGTACAGCCGCCGGGTGCTGGCCGTCCTGCGCTATCTGGAGTCCTGACGGCTCCGCCACCGGGCGGCGGAGCCGTCCGGCGGGCTCAGGATTCTTCGAAGTAGGCGTCCAGAACGGCGTCGAGCTCGCCCGGCCACTCCTTGAGCCGGGCCCTGCTCTCCGCCTCGACCTCGCCGTTGAACCAACGGCGGGTCGACAGATGCACGGTGACGGTGAGCCTGCGGCCGGTACGGGCGGTCTTGACCTCGACCGCGCCGATCTCCTCCCACAGGAACTCCGCCTCCTGGTCGTCCAGCCGGAACCGGACGCCCAGGCGGTCCACCCGGATCGAGCCCCGGCGGTCGCTGACCTCGAAGACGGCTCCCTCATCCGCGCTCCCGTCGGCCGCCTCCTCCTCATCGGCCGCCGCCTCGGGTCCGGCCCCGGCTCCGGGCTCGTCCTCCGGTTCGACGGCGGTCGCGGGAGCGGCCTCGACGGCGGCCTCCGCGGCCTCGGGGACATCGTCCGTCACGTCGTCGGCCGTCGGCTCCTTCTCCTCCGTCCGGACCGCTGAAGGGGCCGTCAGGCCGGGGATGTACGCCGGGTCGGTCCCCGCGGCGAACTCGGGTTTCTTGTTCGACTCTATGCTCTGCTCCACGGCGCGCAGTATGGCCGACGAACCTGTACGAGACCAGTCGCCCCGGCCGGACCTCGCTGCTACAGCACCCCCCTGCGCCATTCACGGACCAGCAGATATCCGAGGTAGGCGCCGCCGATGGCCATTGTGTAGATGCCGACCGGCAGATCGTCGAACAGCGGGAGCTGCTGGGCGCAGAGGTCGGCCGCCACGAGCAGCAGCGAGCCGGTCAGGGCGGACAGCAGCAGGTGGGGTCCGGAGACCCGGGTGACGCGCTTGGCGATCTGGGGCGCCGTCAGGGCGATGAAGGCGACGGGTCCGGCCACGCTGACGGCCGCCGCGGAGAGGACGATCGCGAGAACGACGGCGGCGCTCTTCGTCCGCTTCGGCTCGGAACCGAGCCCTTCGGCGATGTCGTCGCCCATCTCGCCGATGTCCAGCCGCCGGGCGATCAGGGCTGTCGGCGGGGCCACCACGAGCAGCACCAGCCAGATGGTGGTCGCGTCGCTCCAGGAGCGGGCGGCCAGGCTCCCGTTGACATAGGCCGTGAGCACGGAGGCCTTGTCCCGCTCCATCGCGTACACGACGTACTGGGTGATGGCGGCGCCGATGGCGGCGACCCCGATGCCGGCGACGACGAGCCGTGCCGGATTGCGGAAGCCGGTGCCGGTGGACACGTACACCAGGGCCATCGCGAGAACCGCTCCGACGAGGGCGCCGACGGCCACCGGGACCGTGTCGGGGAACATCAGCGCGGAGATGGCGGCGCCCGCCCCGGCGCCGGCCGCCAGGCCGATCACATCGGGGCTGCCCAGCGGATTGCGGGTGACGGACTGGAACAGCGCGCCGGAGAGTCCGAGCGCCGCGCCCGTACCGAGGGCGACCGTCAGCCGGGGGCCGCGCAGCCGGTTCATGACGAACCGGTTCTTGCCCTCCGCGTCCCCGGTCAGCGCGGCCGGCAGATCGGCCAGGTCGACGCCCAGGCGTCCCATGGACAGGGTCGCGACGGCGGCCACGACGATGAGTACCAGCAGGACGATCGCCGCGACGACGGAGACCCGTCGCACCGGGATCGCCACCCGGGGGCCGGCTCTGAGGAAGCCCTTGGGCGGGGTGGGGCGCGCGGTGGTGCGCGGCGCGCCGTCCCCTCCGGTGGCGGTGGTCATGTGGTGCCCCTCATCCTGCGTACGGCGACGAGCAGCGCGGGCGCGCCGATGAAGGCGGTCACGACGCCGACCATCAGTTCGGTGGGCCGCATGACGACCCGGCCCACCACATCGGCCAGAAGCAGCAGGGTGGGGCCCAGGAGCGCGGAGAACAGGATCTGGAGCCGGAAGTCGACGCCGACCAGGGCCCGTACGACATGCGGGACCGCGAGGCCGACGAAGGCGATCGGGCCGACGGCCGCGGTCGCGGCGGCGCTCAGCAGCGTGGCGGCCAGCAGACCGCCGACGCGGATCCGGCCCGGGTGCGAGCCGAGCGAGACCGCGGTGGCGTCGCCGAGCGCGAGGGTGTTGAGGCCGGGGCCCAGCACCAGGGCGAGGAGGAAGCCGACGGCGGCGAACGGGAACACGGACCAGAAGACGTCGAAGTCGCGGCCCCCGAGCGCCCCGACGACCCAGTAGCGGTAGCTGTCGAACACCTGCGGCTTGCTGAGGGTCACGGCCTGGATGAAGGCCATCAGCACCGCGGAGAGCACCGCCCCGGCGAGCACCAGCCGCACCACGCTCGTACCGGAGCCGGCCGAGCCGATGACATGGACCAGCACTCCGGCGGTCAACGCGCCGGGCAGGGCCCACCACATGGTGTCGGTGGCGCCCGACGCGCCGAACCAGGCCGTCGCGGCGACGATGCTCGCGGACGCGCCCGCGTTGATGCCGAGAAGGCCGGGTTCGGCGAGCGGGTTGCGGGAGACGCCCTGCATGAGGGTGCCCGCGACGGCGAGGCAGAGTCCGGCCAGGACTCCGAGCGCGGTTCTGGGGTAGCGGCTCTCGATGATGGTGGTGATGTGGGGATCGGCGGTGCCGGTGAGCACGTCGATCACCTCTCCGAACGAGGTGCTGCGGCTGCCGAACATGACGCTCGCGCAGAGCGCGAGAGCCAGGGCGGCGAGCCCCAGGAGCAGGAACGACACCGGCCGGGCGGCGCCGGTACGCGAGGTACCGGCGCCGCCCGGGGGTGCGGCCGTGGTGGTTGCCATGGGTGTGAGGGGTGCCCCGGTGCCCTACTTGCCGGCGGCGGCGACGGCCTTGTCGATGATCGGCAGGTAGCGCTCGATCGTCCACGGGACGGTCAGCGGGTTGATGATCGAGGAGGCCGTGACGAAGGAGTTGTCGTCGCTCGCGACGACGGCCCCCTTCTTGACCGCGGGGATCGCGGCGTACAGCGGCTGCGCCTCGGTCTCCTTGCGGGTCTTCTCGTCCGTGTAGAACGTGAAGACGACGTCGCTGTCCTTGAGCTTCTCGGCGTTCTCCAGGCCGATGAGCGCCGAGTCGGTGCCCTCGGTCTCCTTGAAGCCGTTCACGACGGGGTCGACGGTCAGGCCGAGCGAGGAGACCATCTTGACGCGCTGCTCCTCGGGCTTGAAGACACCGAGGGTGCCGGGGCCGGAGGTGTAGATGTACGAGAACGTGACGTCCTTGTAGTCCGGCCGGGTGGCCGCGGCGTCGGCGAGCTGCTTCTCGATCGTCGTCTTCAGGCCCTCGGCGTCCTCGGTCCGGCCGAGCGCCTTGCCGATGATGTCGATCTGCTCGTCCCAGTCGGTGCTCCACGCCTTGTCGGGGTAGGCGACGGTCGGCGCGATGTCCTTGAGGATGTCGTACTGCTTCTGCGTGACGCCCGACCACGGGGCGAGGATCACGTCGGGCTCCAGCTCGGTGATGGCCTCGAAGTCGATGTCCTCACCGCCGGTGAACTGCTTGGGCAGCTTGTCGCCGGACTTCTTCACGGCCTCGTTGATCCACGGCAGATAGCCGGACTTGTCGCTGCCCCACTCGTAGCTCTCGATGCCCACCGGGGTGTGGCCGAGCGCGATGGCGGTCTCCGCGGAGCCCTGGCCGAGCGTGACGACGCGCTCGGGCTCCTCCTCGATCTTCGCGGTGCCGAGGGAGCTCTTGATCGAGACCGGGAAGGCCTCCCCGTTCTTCGCCGAGGCCTTGGCCGCGTCCTTGTCACTGTCGCCGTCCGAGGAGCAGCCGCCCAGGACGAGGGCGAGGGCGGCGGCGGTGGCCGAAGCGGCAAGTGTGTGACGACGCACGCGGGTGAAGCCGAGCATGGGTGTTCCTCGTGATTGACGGACCTGTGAGAGTTAGGCAAGCCTAAGCTAAACGTACGAGTGCTTCCGCACCGCCCCCTCCTCACCCCTCGGGCGTCGCGGGTATGGTCGTCCGCCCGAGGGGCGCGGGCCGGCCGGGACGCCCATGACGACCCGGCGCCCTGAACCCGACGCGGACGGAAGCCGCCGGCGGTCGCCGTCCGCGACCAGGAGCGAAACGGTGGGGCGATGACGGACATGTGGACCGGGGAGAAGATACGCCTGCGAGGTGTCGAGCCCGGGGACTGGGAGGGCTTTCGCGACCTGGCCCGGAACACCCTCGACGCCCGCGGCGCCGGCCTGGTCGAACCCCCGCGCTCGGACGGGAGCTTCCGTTCCTGGACCGCCGAGAGGGCCGGCCGTCCGCCGGGGGGCGAGTCGTTCCGTCTGGTGGTCGAGACACTGGGCGACCGGGTGTTCGCCGGGGCCGTGACCGTCGGGGAGAGCGACCGCCGCGCGGGACGGTTCAGGACGGGCATCGAGATCGGCCGCCGGCACCGCCGCCGGGGGTACGCGGCCGAGGCGACCGTACTCCTGCTCACCTACATGTTCGCCGAACAGCGCTACAACAAGTGCGAGGTGGAGGTCCACGCCTTCAACGACGCCTCACTCGCCCTCTACCGCGCGCTGGGCTTCGCCGAGGAAGGGCGGCTTCGCCAGCACGAGTTCTTCGCGGGCGCCCACCACGATGTCGTGCTGCTCGGCATCACCGCCGCCGAGCACTGGGCGGCGCACCGGCGCCCGTCGGTACGGTGACCGCCGCGCCGTCATCGGCCGCGTACGGGCGGATCCGCCGTACGGGGTCAGGCGACGGGTCCGCAGGCGAGGAAGAGCGGCAGCAGCGGGGCGAGGACCGAGGCCGCCACGATGCCCAGCCAGGTCACGCGATGCGGTTCCGGCTGCGGAAGGAGCACCCGTCGCAGCCGGATCAGCGCACCCGCGCTGTCCGGGCCCGCCGCGCCCAGCGCCGCCCGGGGCGTCCGGCCACCCGCGACCTCGCACATCGCGGCGGCCAGCACCTCGCGCGGGTGGGAGCGCAGGGCGACGTCGTCGGCGGCCATCTCCAGCAGGAGCGCCGTCTGTTCCCTGGCGTGCCGGGCGAGCGGGAGGCCGGGGAAGGCGCGGGCGAACGCCTCCGTCTCCATCCGGAGAAGGTGATGGCGGCCCACGAGATGACCGCGTTCGTGTTCCAGCACGGCGCGCAACTGCTCCTCCGAGAGCACGTCCAGCGCGCCCCGCGTGACGACCACCCGGCAGGAGCGCCCGGGAAGGCAGTAGACGGCCGGCACCCCGTGCTCCACGACGGTGGCACCGTACTCGGGAGCCGGGCTGCCGACCAGGGTGAGCAGATCGAGGTGGCGGCTCCGGGCGCGCCGGGTCAGCAGCGCCGTGCGGACGAGCGAGGCCGAGGGGAGCAGGACGACCGCCGCCGGGGCCAGCAGGAGCGCTTCGCCGCCGGAGGCCCACGAGTCACCCGCCAGGGCACCCGGGGCGAGCCCGCAGGCACTCAGCAGCCCGAGGAAGCCCTCGTGCACATGGTGCTCGGAGACGACCAGGTGATAGACCGCCAGGGCGGTGGAGACGACGAAGGTCACCATCAGCCCCTGCCAGGCCAGGACGGCCGCCGCCGGCGCCCGGTGGGGCCACCGCGCCCGCGACAGCACGGCCGGCACCACGACGCCGGCCAGGAGCGCGTACCCGGCCAGCACCACCGCCGCACTCATCCGTCCGTCCGCCTCTTGGCCGTACGCAGGGCGGCGCGCAGCGCGTCGGCCTCGTCCGGCGACATCTGCTCCACAAAGCTCAGCAGCGCGCCCGCGGGGTCGGGATTGCTGCCGAGGGCCTGCTGCATGAGGGTCGCGGTGTACTGCTGGCGCGTGCAGGTGGGCTCGTAGACCCAGGCCCGTCCCTCCTTCTCGCGCCGGAGCATGCCCTTGCCGTGCAGGATGTCGGCGACGGTCTTGACCGTGCTGTAGGCGATGGGGCGCTTCTTGTTGAGGTCGGTCAGGACGTCACGGGCGGTCGCCGGGCGCCCCCAGGCCCACAGGCGGTGCATGATCTCCGCCTCCAGCTCACCCAGCTGTCGCACGGCCGCTCCCCTCACGCCCGGAGAACACGCCCTCCGGGATCGGTATCCGTTCATCGTAGTCGTCACCACAGCCGCGGCCGGAGGATGCCGCACGCCGGACCTCTTCGCGATGGACCGCCAAGTGGATTAGCGGCATCTCGGATGGCTCACGGGGAATCACTCGGCCACACTTGGAAACCAAGTGCTAATCCGCTTAGTATTTTCGTGGCCCTGCGGAGCACCCGGACACGGCACCCCGGCGCCCCCGCTCCGGCAGGGAGGCAGCCGAGGAAGAAGGAGTTGGCCCCATCGTGGCGTCCCACCGCAGGCCCAAGCCGCCCCACCGGGCGTACACCAGCGCGCTGACGGCCACCGCCGCCGCTGCCGTCGCGCTCTCGGCGCAGACCGCCTCGGCCGACCCCGCCCCCGACCCGGACAAGAAGGGGGTCCAGGCGCAGATCGACCGCCTCTACGAGGAGGCCACGCAGGCGACGGAGAAGTACAACGGCGCGAAGGAGGAGGCCGACACCCTCCAGAAGTCGGTCGCCGACCTGCAGGACACCGCGGCCCGCAAGCAGGCGGACCTCAACACCCTGCGCGAGGGCGTCGGCGCGATAGCCAACGCCCAGTACCGCGGCGGCGGCATCGACCCCTCCGTACAGCTGATGCTCTCCTCCGACCCGGACGGCTTCCTGGACCGGGCGTCCCTCATGGACCGGCTCGGCGACCGTCAGCTCAGTGTCCTGCGGACGTTCGAGAGCCGGCAGCGCGCCCTGCACCAGCAGCGTGCCCAGGCCTCGGCGAAACTCGGTGACCTCCAGGACGTACGCGCCGAGATGGGGCGCGAGAAGAAGAAGATCCAGGGCAAGCTCGCCGAGGCGCGACGGCTCCTGAACACCCTCAGCGCCGAGGAGAGGGCCAAGGCCGCCGCCGAGGAGGCGCGGGCCGACCGCGCCAGCGCCCGTACGGATCTGGGCAATGAGGCCAGCGCCTCCGGACGCACCGCCTCGGCCTTCTCCGCCGCACAGAGCCGCGTCGGCATGCCGTACGTGTGGGGCGCCTCGGGGCCGGGCTCCTTCGACTGTTCGGGCCTGACCTCATGGGCCTTCAGACAGGCCGGTGTCTCCATCCCCCGCACCTCGCAGGCCCAGGCCGAGGTCGGCACCCGCGTCAACTCGCTGAGCGCCCTCAAACCCGGCGACCTCGTCATCATGCGCACCGACCTGAGCCATGTCGGTTTCTACGCCGGCAACGGCCAGATCCTTCACGCGCCCAAGCCGGGTGCCAAGGTCCGCTACGAATCGATCGCACGCAGCGGTATGCCGTTCATGTGGGGCGTGCGCCTCTGACGCCCGCGCCGGTCGCCCTGACACCGGCGCGGGGTCACCGCGACGGCGCGTCAGGGTGCTCCGGGCGTGGAACCGGGCCCGGGGGTGACCCGGAACCGGAGCCGGCAGATCACCGCGTCGGTGTCGCGGCGTACGGCACGGGCGACCACGGCACCGCGCTGGTTCTGCAGCAGCCGCTCCCAGAGCCGGTCCGGTTCGGTCTCGGGAATGAGGACGGTCACCTGGACGCCGGGGCGCGACCGGGCGAGCCCGGCCACATGGGCGGAGACCGGGCGCCCCAGGGAGCGGGCCGGGGAGGGGATCTCGACGAGTTCGACGCCCGGGTTCCACAGCTCCCAGTCGCGGCGCAGCGCTTCGGCCGCCTTCCGGTCCTCGGGGGCCGGGTGGGTGACGGTGACCGCGCGCACCTCCTCGCCGAGGGAGCGGGCGGCGGTCAGGGCACGGCAGGTCAGCTTCGACAGCCCGGACACGGGCACGACGACCAACGAGCGCTCCCGTCGCGGCGGTTGGGGGATGCGGCCCAGTTCCAGGCGGGCTCCGACACGGGCGTAGCTGCGGTGGATCTTCTCGAAGCCGAGCACCAGCAGCGGCAGCGCGAGGGCGATCAGCCAGGCGCCCTCGGTGAACTTGGTCGCGGTGACGACGACCGCCGAGACGCCGGTGAGCAGCGCGCCCAGGCCGTTGAGCGCGGCCCTGGCCCGCCATCCGCCGGGGCGCTGCGTGCACCAGTGCCGGACCATCCCGGCCTGGCAGATGGTGAAGCCGACGAACACACCGATCGCGAAGAGCGGTACGAGCGTGTTGGTGTCGCCACCGGAGACGGCCAGCAGTACGGCGGAGACGGCCGCCAGGGCGAGGACACCGTGGCGGTGCACCTGGCGGTCGGCCTTGAGGGCGAAGACGTGCGGCAGATAGTTGTCCCGGGCCAGCAGGCTCATCAGGACGGGAAGTCCGCCGAAGGAGGTGTTCGCGGCCAGCGCCAGCAGCACCATGGTGGCGAACTGGACCACGTAGAAGGCGAGGGAGTGTCCGAAGGACGCGTCCGCGAGCTGCGCCAGTACGGTCACGCCCTCGACCGGCTGGAGGTGGAAGCGCCCGATGAGGACCGAGAGTCCGATCAGCATCACCCCGAGGAGCGCGCCGAGCGCCACCTCCGTGCGCTGGGCGCGGCGGACGGCCGGGGCGCGGAAGGACGGTACGGCGTTGGCCACCGCCTCGACTCCGGTCAGTGCCGAGCAGCCGGCCGCGAAGGCCTTGAGGAGCAGCAGCGCGCCGACGGTGGTGGCGCCCTCACCGAGCGCGGAGGCATGGCCGTCGGCGGAGGCCGTGCTGACCGGTCCGTCCCGGAAGAGCCCGACCACGATCATCGAGAGGATCGAGCCGACGAAGAGCGCGGTGGGGACGAGGAACGCCTTGGCCGAGTCGACGACGCCCCGCAGGTTCACCGCCGTGACGAGGGCCAGGACGGCCAGGCAGATCCACACCCGTTGCCCGTACAGCCCGGGGAACGCCGAGGTCAGCGCCGCGACGCCCGCCGTGACCGAAACGGCGACATTGAGTACGTAGTCCAGGATCAGTGAGGCGGCCGCGACCAGGCCGGTGCGCCGGCCGAGGTGCTTCCCGGCCACCGCGTACGAGCCGCCGCCGTCCGGGAACGCGGCGATGACCTGCCGGTACGAGGCGACCAGGACGGCGAGCAGCACGGCGATCGCGAGGGTGACGGGGAGCGTGAAGCCCAGTCCGTAGGCCCCTGCGGCGGCCAGGACGAGCACGATCGACTCCGGGCCGTACGCCACGGACGCCATCGCGTCGAGGGACAGTGCGGACAGGCCCTGGAGTGCGGTCAGCCGGTGTCTGTCTCCGGTTTCCGCAGGCACGGCCGCGCCGGTATCAGGAGGCTGCTCCTGGCCCGGACCGTGCCCCGGTGCGCTCGGTTTTCCCATGTCGATGGACATTTTTCGCTCGTTCCTCCGTCGGACTGACTGAAGGACAGCGTGGGAACGCCACGGCCCCGCGGCGAGCGCCTCTGGCGGCTTCCATACGGCCGCGGTGCTGTTCCTGACGTACTCCTGACGCCGGATCCACAGCGCCGTACGAGATTCGTCAAGACCCGGGGACGTCCACGGTCCCTCCCCCCGCCGAGGAGCACGGTGGAGGTGCGGACGAGAGGCATCACATGTCCGGTTACCGTCTTCTTGACCGTTTCGCACTGGTCGTGGGCTTGGTGGCCCCTTTGGCGGCGGCCCTCGCACTCGTGCCGCTGCGCACGGATCTGTCCACGACGGACACGGCTCTGGTGCTCGTCGTCGTGGTGGTGGCGGTGTCCGCCATCGGCAGCCGGGCCGCCGGCGCCCTGGCCGCCCTCTCGGCGGCGGCCTGCTTCGGCTTCTTCCTCACCAGACCGTACGAGCGGGTCGCCATCGCCGACGGCGACGACATCCGGACGGCCGTTCTGCTGCTGGCCGTCGGGCTGATCGTCTCCCGGCTCGCGGTCCGGATTCGCGGGCTCCGCCGCACGGCGGGCGACGATGCCGCGCGGCTGTCGCGGCTTGAGGGTACGGCCCGGCTCGTCGAGCGCGGCGGCCCGCCCGAGGACGTGGTCGAGCATGTGCGGCGGGAGCTGACCGGTCTGCTCGGTCTGCGCGGCTGCCGCTTCGCGTACGGGTCGCTCATCGGGCACCTGCCGCGCCTGGAGCACGACGGCAACGTATGGCTCGGTCTCGGACCCGGCGACACCGAGTGCACCTACTGGCCGGACCGGTGGCCGCCCGGCACGGTCGAACTGCGCGTCGTCGGCGGCGGGCACCACTACGGCCGCTTCCTGCTCGAACCGGCCGCGGGTCCCCTCCCGTCGCCGCAGGACCGTCTGGTGGCGGTCGCCCTGGCCGCGCAGACCGGTTCCGCGCTGGACACGGCCGGCCTGTCCCGCGCGGGCTGACGGCGGGGCGGGGTCGGCGCCCGGCCCGCCGCCGGCCCGTGTGCGGCAGCGCTGCGCGTCAGCTCTTCACGGGTGCCGCCGCCGCGCCGGCCCCCGCGGCGGCGGGCAGGTCCCCGGACGACCGGGCGGGGCGCCCGCCGGGGATGAAGGCGGCGAAGACGAGGGCCACGAGGGCCGATCCGGCACCGATGATCATGACGGTGCGGAAGCCGTTCTCCGACGGCACGGACACCGGGCCGAGCGCGGTGGTCATCTGGGCGAGGACCACACCCGCCACGGCGCTGGCCATGGTCGTACCGATGGCCCGCATCAGGGTGTTGAAGCTGTTGGCCGCGGCCGTCTCGGACACGGGCACGGCGCCCATGATCAGGGCGGGCATCGCCCCGTACGCGAGCCCGATCCCGGCCCCGATCACGGTGGAGACGAGCACGAGCTGCCAGATCGCCGACATCAGGCCGATGCTCAGGCCGTATCCGGCGGCGACCACCACGGCACCGGCCATCAGCGTCACCTTCGGGCCCCTGGTACGGGTGATGTGCGCGGACACCGGCGCCATCACCATCATGATCAGGCCGGAGGGGCCGAGCACCAGGCCCACGGTGACCATCGACGTACCGAGTCCGTAGCCGGTGGCCTCCGGTAGCTGAAGCACCTGGGGCAGCACGAGCGACATCGCGAACATCGCGAAGCCGAACACCGCCGAGGCGATGTTCGTGAGCAGCACCTGGCGCCGGGTGACGGTACGCAGGTCGACCAGCGGCTGGGACACGCGCCGCTCCCACCGGACCCACAGCAGCAGGATCACGACGGCCGCGCAGAACAGGCCGACCGTGAGCGCGCTGCCCCACCCCCACGTACCGCCCTTGGAGATCGCCAGGAGCAGGGACACGAGCGCGGCCGACAGCCCGACGGCGCCCACCACGTCGAAACGGCCGCCGGAGCGGACCGGCGACTCCGGTATCAGCGCCAGGACGAGTACGGCGGCGAGCACACCGAAGCCCGCCGCCCCCCAGAACAGCACATGCCAGTCGACGTGCTGGGCCAGGAAGGCCGCGGCGGGCAGTCCGAGCGCGCCGCCGATGCCCAGCGAGGCACTCATCAGCGCGGTCGCGGAGCCGAGACGGTGGGCCGGCAGTTCGTCACGCATGATGCTGATGCCCAGCGGGATGACCCCGGCGGCCAGGCCCTGGAGGGTCCGCCCGACGACCATCGGGACGAGTGTGTCGCTGAGCGCGCCGACGACCGAACCGGCCACCAGCAGGCCCAGGCTGACGAGCAGCATGCGCCGCTTGCCGTACATGTCGCCGAGCCGCCCCATGACGGGTGTGGCGACGGCTCCGGCGAGCAGTGTGGCGGTGATCGCCCAGGTCGTGTCGGCGGCCGACGCGTGCAGGAGCCGGGGCAGTTCGGGCACCAGGGGGATCACGATCGTCTGCATCAGCGCGACGACGACGCCTGCCAGGGCGAGCACGGCCACCAGGCCCTTCGAGGGTTCCCTCGGGCTGCCCCCGGGGCTGTTCCCGGGGCTGTCCCCGGCTTGCGATGAAGTGCTGGCCACCACTGCTACCTCCGCTGTTCACGTATCGGGGCCGCGCCGCCGGCGCGGCGTCGGCACCCGGCCGAGTTTTAAGTCACTCGCTTGACTTACGTTAGCAAGCTGATTCACTGGCTCCGTACACAGCGCAGGACGGGAAGGAGACCGCGATGACCAGGACCGTCCGTTCCCAACGGGCCGACGGAACGAAGGAAGTCATCCTCGACGTGGCTGAGCGGCTGTTCGCGGAGCACGGTGTGTTCGCCGTGTCGAACCGCCAGATCAGCGAGGCCGCCGGGCAGGGGAACAACGCCGCCGTCGGCTACCACTTCGGGACCAAGACCGATCTCCTGCGAGCCATCGTCCGCCGGCACAGCGAGCCGATGGACGCCCTGCGCCGGGGCATGCTCGAACGGACCGGGGACTCCACCGACGTACGGGACTGGGTGGCCTGTCTGGTCCGCCCGAGCACCGAGCACCTGACGGAGCTCCCGTGTCCGACGTGGTACGCCCGGTTCGGCGCGCAGCTGATGACCGATCCGGTCCTGCGCGAGGTGATGGTCGACGAGACGTTCGGACCGTCCATCCAGCAGACCCTGGACGGTCTCAACCGGTGCCTCGACCTGCCGCTCCCGGTACGGATCGAGCGGGGCGACATGGCCCGCAACCTGCTGGTGCACATGCTCGCCGAGCGGGAGCGCGCCCTCGCCGACGGCACGCACACCGCACGCGCCAGCTGGCGGGAGTTCGCGACCGGTCTCATCGACGCGATCACCGCGATCTGGCTCGCCCCCGTGACGCCCGGCCCCTGAGAGCGGGCCGCCCGCCCCAGGCCCCGCGGCACCGCGGGGCCCACCCCCTTCCGGCAGAGGAGATCCCATGAAATCGACCGTGGACGAGGGCGGCACCGCCGCCCCGTCGGAAGCCCTCGCGGCCGGCCCGTTACGGGAGCCGGTGCACAAGCCGTTACCGGAGCCGGCACAGCAGCCCCCACCGGAGCCGTTGCGGAAGCGGGTGCTGGAAGCCCCGCGCGCCCTCCCCGCCCCGGCCGTCCCCCCTCCGCGCCTCACGACGGACCCCTCCGGCGTCCTGGTGGTCGGCGCCTCCGCCGCCGGGCTCACCGTCGCGGAGACCCTGCGCCGCCTCGGCTACGCCGGCGCGCTGACCGTGCTCGGAGCCGAACCGCACCTTCCCTACGACCGGCCGCCGCTGTCCAAGCACGTGCTGTCCGGGCACTGGGAACCCTCCCGCGCCACGTTGCGCGACCCGCAGGCGCTGGCCCGGCTGGACGCCGCACTCGTCCTCGGCTCGCCCGCCGTGGCGCTGGACGCCGGGGCCAGGTCGGTCCGCACGGCAGCCGGGCGGACCCTGCGCGCGGACGCCGTCGTCGTCGCCACCGGCCTGAGCCCCCGGACCCTTCCCGGCCAGGCGGACCTGGCGGGCGCCCATGTCCTGCGCACCCTCGACGACGCGCTCGCCCTGCGCCGCGAACTGACCCCCGGGGCACGCCTGGTCGTCATCGGCGACGGGGTCCTCGGGAGCGAGATCGCCGCCACCGCCCGCTCCATGGGGGCCGAGGTCACACTCGTGGGACCTCAGCCCGCGCCCATGACCGACCAGTTGGGCCCCGAGGTGGCGGCGCGGCTGGCCCGTCTCCACACGGACCACGGTGTGCGGCTGCTGCCCGGTTCGGCGGTACGCGGCCTGCGCGCGGCCGGGGGACGCGTCGACGGGGTCCACCTCGACTCCGGCGAGACGCTGCCCGCCGATGTGGCGGTGGTCGCCATCGGCGCCGCCCCCAACACCGCCTGGCTGACCGGCAGCGGACTGCGCGTCGACGACGGCCTGGTGTGCGACTCCTGGTGCCGCGCCGCCGAGGGGATCTACGCGGCCGGAGATGTGGCGCGCTGGCACCACGACGGGCTCGGCACGCTCCAGCGGCTGGAGAACCGCACCAACGCCACCGAACAGGCCATGGCGGTCGCCCGCACCGTCCTGGGCGACGCCCGGCCCTACCGTCCGGTCCCCTACTTCTGGACCGAGCAGTACGCCACCCGGATCCATGTCTACGGAACACCGGCCGCCGACGCCGAACTCACCGTCGTCGAGGGCGACATGGCCGAACAGCGCTTCGTCGCCCTGTACCACCGCGACGGCACCGTCACCGGCGTGCTCGGCTGGAACATGCCCAAGCAGGCACGCCTGCTGCGGCAGCGCCTCGTGGACGCGTACGCCTCCGCCGCCCCCGGCTCCGCAACCCCGTAGCTCCGTAACCCCGTAGCTCCGTAGCTCCGTAGCCCCCATGAAAGGACGTCATGGCAGAGACCCTGTCCCGAGCCGGACAGCACGAGGCCGCGATACCCGGATTCCCGATGCCGCGCGCCGCCGGATGCCCGTTCGACCCTCCGCCCGCCCTGCGGGAGCAGCAGCAGGCCGGGCCCCTCACCAAGGTCCGGCTGTGGGACGGCAGCACACCCTGGCTGGTGACCCGGTACGCCGAGCAGCGGGCGCTCCTGGCCGACCCCCGGGTCAGCGCCGACATCACCCGGCCCGGCTACCCCAGCCCCTCCGACAGCAGGACGAACAGCGTCGGCTTCATCCTGATGGACGACCCCGAGCACGCCCGCCTGCGGCGCATGGTCACCGCGCCCTTCACCATCAAACGGGTCGAGGCCCTCCGCCCGAGCGTCCAGCGGATCGTGGACGGCCTCATCGACGGCATGCTCGCCGCCCCCGGCCCCGCGGACCTCGTCGGGGCGTTCGCCCTGCCGGTGCCCTCCCTCGTCATCTGCGAACTGCTCGGAGTCCCGTACGCGGACCATGACTTCTTCCAGGACAACAGCAGGACGGTCATCAACCGCGATGCCACGACGGAGGAACGCGGCGCCGCCCTGGGACGTCTGACCGACTACCTCGACGGTCTGATGTCCCGGAAGCGGAAGAACCCCGGCGAGGACCTGCTCTCGGGTCTCGCCGGACGCGTCAACCAGGGTGAGCTGTCCCAGCAGGAGGCGGCGCGGACCGGGGTGCTGCTGCTCATCGCCGGCCACGAGACGACGGCGAACATGATCGCGCTCGGCACGCTCGCCCTGCTCCAGCACCCCGAGCAGCTGACCGCGCTGCGGGAGACGGACGATCCGGCGCTGGTCGCCGGAGCCGTCGAGGAACTGCTGCGCTATCTGCACATCACCCACAGCGGACGGCGCCGGGTGGCACTGGCGGACATCGAGGTGGCCGGACGGACCATCAGGGCGGGCGACGGGCTGGTGATCCCCAACGACATCGGCAACCGCGACCCGGAGGCCTTCACCGATCCCGACCGCCTCGACATCCACCGCGACGCCCGCCACCACGTGGCGTTCGGCTTCGGTGTCCACCAGTGCCTGGGCCAGCCGCTGGCCCGGATGGAACTCCAGGTCGTCTTCAGCACCCTCTACCGGCGCATCCCCACCCTGCGCCTCGCGGCCGGGATGGACGACATCCCGTTCAAGCACGACGGTTCCGTGTACGGCGTGTACGAACTCCCCGTTACGTGGTGATCCCACCGGGTACGGTGCTTGACACGGCCAGCACGCTTCGCCCCCTCAACCAAGGAGCACGGTGAAAGTCACTCTCGATCAGGACAAGTGCGTCTCGTCGGGCCAGTGCGTCATGGCGGCCCCCGACGTCTTCGACCAGCGCGACGAGGACGGCATCGCCGTGCTCCTGGACGCCACGCCCTCCGCGGACGACTCGGACGGCGTCCGCCACGCCGCCATCGTCTGCCCGGCCCTGGCCATCCAAGTGGAGGGCTGAAGGCCGTCCCGCCGCGACCGTCGTCGACGGTGCCTGGACGAGGTGGCGGGTCAGCACACCGGTGTTCTGGATGAGCCTCAGGACGAGGGCGCGCTGCGGGTGGTCGGCGTGCGT
>NZ_JBEOZE010000030.1:0-97900 GCF_040297465.1 Streptomyces sp. NPDC001787 | reverse complement strand
CATCCGGGGTGGGGGGCGGCCCCCGCGCGGCGGGCGCGGGGCCCCTCCCGTTTTTTTACCCCCCCCCCCCCCCCCCGGGGGGGGGGGGGGCGGGCGCGGGCCCCCCCCCCCCCCCACCACTGCACCTCCAGCAGCGACCGGATCTCCTCGGCGGCCGACCGCAGCTCGGCGAGGAAGATCTGCAGCAGCGGGTTGCGGTTGGTGGACCGGGTGGCGACCCCGATGCGGCGGTGCAGCCGGGGGTGGTCCAGTCGGCAGACGTGCACGCCGGCGGTGTCACCGAGTCCGAGGGCCGGGACGAGTGCGATGCCCATGCCCGCGCGAGCCAGGTTGATCGTGACCTGGTAGTGATCGCTGCGGCAGCGGACCCGGGGCCGGAAGCCCTCGGCCGCGCACGCGCGTTCCAGGACCGGTTCACCGGTGTGTCCGCCGTGCGTACCGATCCAGCTCTCCCCCTCCAGAGCGGCGAGCCGGACCGTTTCGTGCCGCCCGAGGCGGTGTCGCAGGGGGAGGACCACCAGCTGCGGTTCGTCGAAGAACATCTCCACGTCCACGGCCGCCTGCCGGCACCAGGGGTCCAGCGGATGCTCGAAGACCACCGCGACGTCCAGCCGGCCCGCCTCCAGGTCGGGCACCAACTCGTGCGGCTGGCCGAGGATCAGTTCCAGCTCGACCTGGGGCCGGACCGCAGCGAACCCCGACAGGGCCCGGGGCAGCAGCTCCAGGCCCGAGGACGCGAAGAAGCCCAGTCGCAGGACACCTGCCTCGCCCTCGGAGTGCGCCCGCAGCTCGTCCTGTGCGACGGCCATCAGATCGGCGACCGCCTGCGCGTGCTCGGCCAGACGCACCCCGGCCGCGGTCAGCCGCAGGCTCTGCGGCTGACGCTCCACCAACGCCACGCCGAGCTCCTGCTCCAGCCGGGCGAGTTGATGCGAGATCGCGGACGGGCTCAGATGCAGCGCCTGAGCCGCGGCCACGATGGTGCCGGTACGGGAAATCTCCAGCAGGACGAGCAGTCGGGCACTGTTCAGCATCGGGTCAGGTTAGGCCGTGCCGACGGACTGCGCCGCTCCGGCACCGGACCGTACCGCCTCCGACGCCGCTACCGGGAGCCCGGCGGGCTCGTCCACGTCCAGGCGCAGCAGGTCCTCCTCGGTCTCCCGGCGCACCACGGTGCGGGCGCGGCCGTCGCGTACGAAGACGACGGCGGGGCGGGGCAGTTTGTTGTAGTTGGAGGCCATGGCGTATCCGTAGGCTCCGGTGACCGGCGTGGCCAGGAGATCGTCCACCGCGATGTCGGCGGGCAGGGCGGCCTCGTCGACGATCACGTCGCCGCTCTCGCAGTGCTTGCCGACCAGCCGCGCCCGCATGGGCCGGGGGGCGCGCGGGCTGCGTGGCAGGAAGACCTCGTAGCGGCTGCCGTACAGGGCGGGGCGCAGGTTGTCGCTCATCCCGCCGTCCACACCGATGTACGTCCGCACGCCCTCGATCCGTTTGATCGTGCCGACCCGGTAGAGGGTCAGTCCGGCGCTGGCGGCGATGGACCGGCCGGGTTCCACGGTCACCGAGGAGGCCCAGCCCGCGTCGCGTACCGCGGTGCGCACGCGGGCCGCCCACTCGGCGAACGACGGCGCACTCTGTCCTGCCTCGTACGCGACGCCGAGGCCGCCGCCGACCGTCAGCCGGTGCATCCGGGTGTCGGCGGCGAACCGGGCGACGGCCGCGGCGCCGGCCGCGAGCTGTGCCGTGTCGAGCACCTGCGAGCCCACGTGCGCGTGGACGCCTTCCAGGATCATCGCAGGGGAGCCGGCGGCCCGGCGCACGGCGGCCGCAGCGGTTCCGCCAGCGAGGCCGAAGCCGAACTTGGAGTCGTTGCCGCCGGTCCGGATCGCCGCGTGCGCTCCGGCGGCCACTCCGGGCGCCACCCGTAGCTGGACTCGGGCAGGAGGCAGGCGTTCCTCGGAGTGCAGCCGCTCGATGCGGTCCATCTCGTCGAAGCTGTCGACCACCACGTGCCGCACCTGGGCGGACATGGCCGTGCGCAGTTCCACCTCGTCCTTGTTGTTGCCGTGCAGGACGATCCGCCCGGCCGGTACCCCGGCATGCAGCGCGACACGCAGCTCGCCGCCGGAGGCGACATCGAGCAACAGCCCCTCCTCATGGGCCAGCCGGGCCATGGCCGTGCACAGGAACGCCTTGGAGGCGTAGGCGACGTTGTCCCGGCCGAACGCGGCGACCGCCTCCCGGCAGCGCCGTCGCAGATGCTCCTCGTCGTACACGAAGAGGGGTGTGCCGAAACGTCGCCCCAGTTCGGTGAGCAGGACGCCACCGACGGCCAGCCCTTCGGGACGGATTTCGGATGTGGCGGGCAGCAGGCCCGTTTCGATCGCTGATGTCATGCGTTCCTCCCCGGAAGCCGGCTCGCAGCCATCCTGCGGCCTGAGCGGGGAGTCATAAAAGCGCATTCTTCTATGGCTGAGCCTCAAGGATTTCGATGCTCGCGCGATGCTGCCGACGGGCACGCGGCAGCCGGCCTGTGCTCTCTGCGTACCAGTGGATCCCGGCCGAGGCGCCGGATCCGGCCGGCTTCGGCCCGTTCGCCGTCCTCCTCAAGCATGCGCCGGAACCTGGCTTGGCCCTTGTCGGCCAGATCGCCGACGCTGCCACAGATGCGGTGACGCGCATCGGGATGGAGCGCGGAGGCCGGAAGTTCTCGCTGGTTTGCCCGCTTGGCCAAGGCGACAAGGCCTTCGCGGGCACATCCCGGTCGTGGCAGGGCAGTGGCCGTGGCAGTTGCCCTTGGCAGGGGCGCTCGGGCCGGGGCCGGCGCTTGTGGCGCTCGCCGCATCGCGCCGCAGGGCCCACGATGAGACGGAGGCCGGGGCCGTCCTCGGCGAGCTGGTGCAACGGGTGCTCGGCTGCGGCCGAAGTATCGCCCTGGTGGCCGTCGCCGTCGGGGTTCCGGCTCTGAACGCCCGGCGGGTCACCGATGAACGGGACCCGGTGCTCGGGCAGCTGGATCTGTGGGAACTGCCGACCTCTGCCGCCGTGCAACGGGAGTACGCTCTGCCGCTGATCATCCTGAGCGCGTCCGCCGGCCATCGGCCTGTGGACGGATTCCGGAGCCCAGGGGACTCGGGGCGGGTGGGGTAGCACCAGTACTTGGCAGTCGGGCGGGGCCTGAAGCTGAGCGTGGTGCCCCATTGGGGCTGGCATCGGTCCGAGGCCCGAGGTCCGAGGTCCGGAGCTGCGGGGGCCGCGAAGCTCGGGCGTACCGTCGCCGCGGCCGGCGTGCTCATTCGGCCGGGTCGGGTGTCCTCGGGGACGGGGTGAGCGGAGGGTGCCGGGGGCGTGGACGGTGTAGCCGTCGCGGGAGTAGAGGGTGTTCAGGTCGCGGTCTGCCTCGGACGGGCCGTACAGCGGGAAGCGTCCGAACTGCTCGCAGACCTGCCAGGTCCGCTTGGGCAGGGTAGCGGCGATGCCCTGGCCGCGCGGGCCTTGGCGACGGACAGGCTCGTGGGCACGGGGCCTGCCTCGGGCACTCAGGCGTCGGCGTAGGCGGGAAGTTGCCAGTCACCGCCGCGCTCCTCCTTCGATATGCGCGCGACCAGGTCGGGGATGTGCAGGAAGCAGGCCAGCGCGGTGGCTTTCTGGAACGCGGTGATGGCGTGCTTGTTCAGGGGCATGCCGACGCGCAGGATGCGCGGGTTGACCTCGCCCTGGATCTCGTCGACGAACGGGCGCAGGACGCGCTCGTAGTTCGCCAGCGAGGTCGGCAGGTCGCCCGGGCTTCGGTTGATCTCCCCGGCCAGGACGTAGGCGCCGACCAGTCCGCCGGAGATCCCCATGCCGCTGTAGGGGGAGGCGCAGTGCGCGGCGTCCCCGGCCAGCGCCACCCGGCCCTTGGACCAGCTGTCGATGCGTACCTGGGCGATCTCCTGGGAGTAGAAGAACGGGCTGTCCTTCATGCCCTTGACGAACCGCTCGGTCTGCCAGCCGGCGTCAACGAACCGCTCGGCCCAGAACTTCTGCTGCTGCTCGATCGGAGCGCGGTGGATCGCGGAGGCTTGCGCCGAGTCCTCGCGCATCATGAAGTAGACCTGCGTCTCGGTCGCGTTGTGGCTGCGCCGCATGATCTGCCGGCCGCCTGGGACCATGCAGGTGTCGCGGATGTTGGTGTCGGAGGCGATGCGCGGCACGAACCAGTACGCCATGTGGATGCCCACGTGCCAGTACGGGTCGAAGCCCTCGGGCAGCAGCGCCCGGCGGGTGCGCGAGCCCTGCCCGTCGGCGCCGATCAGGAGGTCGTACTCGTCCGAGGTCCCGTCCGAGAAGTGCGCGGTGACCTTGTCGAAGTGCTGGTCGAAGCCGTCGACGCTCTTGCCGAAGACGTACTCGGCGTCGTCCTTCGTCGCCTCGTGCAGGATGCGCACCAGGTCACCGCGCATGATCTCGTACTCCGAGGTCAGGGTCTGACGGCCCTTGCCGGAGGTGTTGGCCATGATCGTCGCCTTCGGCTTCCCGCGGGAGTCGATGAACGCCACTCCGGCCTCGTCCACCAGCTGACTGCGCACCTCCTCCAGCAGCCCCATCCGCGTCACCGCGTCGATGCCCTGCCCGCGCAGGTCCACCTGCGCCCCCGAGGCGCGCAGCGCCGGGAACCGCTCGACGACCGTCACGGCGTGGCCGCCGCGGGTGAGCCAGAAGGCCAGCGCCTGCCCTGCGACACCGCCGCCGGCCACCAGGATCCGCAGGCGCTTCGCGATCTTGTTCGTCATGACGCCACCCAAAAATCTATCGCTGATTGATTCCTTTCCAGGTTCTTCTATCGGTGATAGATTGTCAACGTGACCAAGATGAACCGTGAGATCGTCGTCACGGAGGCGCTGGACCTGCTGGACGACGTGGGCCTGGAAACCGTCAGCACCCGGCGGCTGGCCAAACGCCTGGGCGTCGAGCAGCCGTCGCTCTACTACCACTTCAAGACCAAGAAGGACCTGCTGGCCGCGATGGCGGAGGCGGCCATGGCCCCGCACGCCCACGCCGCCCTGCCGGAAGACGAGGACGACTGGCGGAGCTGGTTCCTGGACAACTCCCGCAGCTTCCGCCGCACCCTGCTGATGCGCCGCGACGGCGCCCGTCTGCACGCCGGCAGCACTCCGACCGGTGATCTGCACCGGATCCGCCGCAAGATGGCCTTCCTGGTCTCCTCCGGCGTTCCCGAGCGGCAGGCACAGATGGCGATGCTGGCCGCCAGCCGCTTCACCGTCGGCTGCGTACTGGAGGAGCAGGCAGAGGCGGACGCGCCGGACACCGGGGACCTGCCGGACGACGTCCCCGCGCTCGATCATGAGGAGGCGTTCGAGGCGGGCCTGGCGCTCATCCTCGGCGGCCTCGAACAGCACACCGCCGCACCCGACGCCGTAACCTCCCTCTGACCGCCGACAGGCGAGGCCAGGACAGCGGCGCTTCGCATGGATCTGCCTGCCGGGCCGGACCCGATGCCGCCGTTGGACGAGCATGCCCTGGCCGCCGCCCAGGAGGCCACCACGGTGTTGGTGCGCGAGGGCAAGGTCTCCGAGGCGGTCGGCGCGATGGTGGTCCCCGCGTAGTGCGGCGGCGTGCTGTTCGCGGTCGGCGGCGTCGATGGCGAGCTGTATGTCAACGGCCGCCCGCTGAACGGGGAGTGGGCCGAGAAGCTGCGCGGGCAGGTGCCGGAGCCGGCCTCGGACGTTGACCGGTTGCGGGCGACGCGTACGCAGTGGCTCGACTCCCCGGCCGAGAACCGCACGCTCGCGCTTGGCGGGGCCTGCGCCGACCCGAACCTGCCACGCCCGCACTGACCGCCGCCCGGCGTATTCATACAGCGAGTCACGCGGGGTGCCGGCCACCACCTTCCCACCCGGCCCCGCGGCCTGGTCGTTGATCAGGTTCAACCGTGTCGCCCCGCCCGGCGCCCGCCGCCGGTGGAGGCCCCGAAGTACTTCGGGTTCGGCCTGGCGTACGCCGAGGGCACCGGCACCACGAAACCCATGCCGTCCACCGAGGCGACCAGGCCGCCGCCCCACACCCGGGCGAGCGGGATGGACGCCTGGGCGTCGATCAGCGCCGAGTTGGCTGTCGGTAGGTCTCCATTCGCAGATAGGTCTGGTCGACGTGAGAGAGCCTGCTGTAGCGCCGGGCGTCCGCGCCGCGGACCACCGGGGTGAAGCCGACGTTGCAGCCGTGCGCGACCAGCAGCGCCGCGATCGTCACCGGCAGGTCCCTCAACCGGGCCTCCCCGCCGGCCGCAGAGGTGAACGCCTGGCCCGCGCCCGTCCATGAGAACACCTCCAGCAGCACCTCATGCAGATCCACGTTGGGCAGCATCGCGTTCACCGCAGACCGCAGACCGCAGACCGCAGACCGCAGACCGCCGACCGCAGCGCCACTAGCGACGCCCCCTCGGCCTCCGGCTCCAGCGCCGCGAAGTGCAGCCGCCCCTCGCCGTCGGCGGTGACCGGTGCGTTCGCAGGGAGCCGGGCGGCAACCTCCCGGTAGGTGCCGTCCAGCAGCGTGGCCCGCGCGGCCAGGTGCTCGGCGGCGTCGGCCGGCAGGCCGAGCGAGGCCGGAACGGTGGGCCCGGCCTGCTCCCACGCGGCCCCCGCCAGCAGCTTCGCCCGTGGGTCACCCCGCTTCGAGGAGTTCACCGCGAAGACCTCTCTGCGCCGCAGCAGCCGGTGTACCTGCTCCAGCCCGCAGAACGAGTACGCCTTCCAGCCCACCTTCCCGGCTCCAGGTGCGGCGCGAACAACACCAGGCGCTTCCACGACCCGGACAGCAGCTCGGTGTCGATCTCCGACCGACCCACCTTCTTGCGGCCCGGAGCCACTGGTTCGCCGCCTCCCGCACCGACGCCACCAGCCGGGCCAGTGTCGTCACCCCGGCAGCAGCATCCGCCGCTCGCGCAGCCACCCCACCGCCGCGTCGAACAGCGCCTTCGGCCCTTCCCCGGTCGATCATGCCCGCGCGTCCACCCACGTCCGCGGCTCCGGCTCGGCCTCGGTGAACTCCCGGTACTCCAGCAGCCGCCGCAGCTCGCGCACGTGGTCGAGCCGAGTGTTCTCCCGCGCGCCGTACGCCTCCAGCACTGAGGCGTCCTCGATGTCCAGCTGCTCGGCCAGGTACTCCGCGACCTCCACCGGCACGTCGGTCGGGTCGTCCAGGAACACCCCGAGGCAGCGCACAGTCGTCAGCGGGGCGGCGAGGCCCAGCCGGTTGTGCGCCCGCCGCTTCGACTCCACCAGCTCCCGGTCCGCGTCGTCCAGGAAGCAGAACCGCTCCAGCTCCGCGCGGTCCGGCGTCCCTCGGGACGCCGCGTACCCCGGCCTGCTCATCCGTCAGAAACGACCGGTGCCCGGACCTCCAGGCAGTTGATCAACACGACCGCCGAAGGTTCAACCACCACGGAACCGCAGGTCAACGAGCCCCGGGGGAGCGGGGAGGGCTTAGCGCCGGTTCTCGTTCCGATGTTCCTCAACCCCCTGCATGGTCGGCGCCAACCACAACTTCTTCAACACGGAGTGGACGCCCGGCCAGGCCGTGGCCCCGGCCGCCGACGACTTCTGGGACGACGAGGACAACCCGGACCGGGTGTGCTCGGCGGGCCAGGACCCGGCTGAGTGCTGAGCAGCGGCAGACGGCGGGCACCACCTGCATCGCCACCGCCGCACTTCGCCTGCTGGGCGAACGCCACCGACGAACCTGGCCGCGACGCGGTCACGGCCCGCTGGACCGAGCCGGGCACCCCGGTCCGGCTGACACCGGAGCGTGCCTTCTCTCTGGAGGGCGATGGCGGTACGACCACACCCGGTCGGCGCTCCGTCGCGAGGCCCGTCCGCCGGAGTGAAACGGCTGCAGGAGCCACACTCTCCGAGCCGTGCCGTACCCGTCGCGCACCTGTGTCGTGCCTGTGGCAAGTCTGTGTCATTTCCGCCTCAGCCTGATACGGGCGTCTCAGCGCGCCTCACTGACGCTCCGTTGAACGTTCGGCTGTCGCATGGGCAGCCCTCGCCCCCAGTTAGGACAAAATGACACACAAGGGACGCATCGTCTTCGCAGTTGCCCTCACCACCCTGGGGCTCGGGCTCACGGCCTGTAACGACGGCGAGGACTCGGCAACGACAAAGGAATCGCCTTCGGCCTCCGCCCCGGCGCCGTCCGACCCGAGCAGCAAGAGTCCGTCCGCGAGCACCGGCGACGACGCTGCCGCTCCGGCCGGTGATGTCGCCGCACCGGGCGCGAAGGTAAAGATCGGTGACCGAGCGGTCCTGCCGTTCACGTACGGGACCGACAAGAAGGGCACGATCGCCGTGACCGTCACGGCGATCGAGAAGGGGGCCGAGGCCGACATGGCCGCCTTCGGCGCCAAGGCGAAGGGAATGACGCCCTACTACATCCGGATGAAGGTGGAGAACGTCGGTGGCACCGACCTGTCGTACGCGTCACTGAGACTGCGCGGCAAGCTGGAGGGCGGCGGCCCCACGGGCGTAGTTCTGATCGGCGACCTCCCGGGCAAGTGCGACAGCGAATCGGCACCCCGCGACTTCACCACCAAGGGCGCGTCGTACGAGACCTGCTCGCTCAGCGCCACGAAGACCGATCCCATCGCGGCTGCCTCGTTCGAGGAGGGTGACGCGTACCGCGACAGCCCGGTCATCTGGACCAGCTGACCACCCGTTCCCGTGTCCGCGCGCCGGGCATCTCGTCCTTGACGGAATGCCCGGCCGGCGGCCGGCCCGCGCTCTGCAGCTCTCCGGCGAGCAGCACGGTGCGGGGGCCGCCCAGCCGGAGGCCGACCTCACGGGTGAAATCGGACGTGAGTTCCGCCCAGCCCCAGAACGTGAACCCGAGGTGCCCGCACGCGTAGTAGTCGTCCTCCCCGGGTCCACCGGTCGATCCCGGACGGCAGGGCGCAGGACGGGCAGTGCGCGAATCCTTCGCCTCCTTCCTCGGCCCAGTCCCGGAACCACCCCTCGAAGGGGTCCCAGGCGGACTCGATGGGCTCCCACACCTCGTCGACCAGCCGGATCTCGGTTCGGCAGAGCGGGCAGGTGGCCGCGCCCACTTCTCCCTGGCCGCTGTCGAAGACCGTACGGACGGTCTGGACGTGGAGCCCGTTGGCCCACAGGCCGACCGGGACCGGGTCATCGACGGCCTTGGTGAAGTGCGTGCCGGGCGCGTGACCGCATCCGTCACCGCCGACGACGCCCGCGACTCGGCGCACTCCCTACACGCCCACGGCATCGGATCTTGGACGCCGGAAAGACGTGGACGCTGATGGTCCAGGAGAACGGAGTCCCGGGCGGCTGGGCATCCTCGTTGGCATGGGCCCGTTGGCCACCGCCGGCTCCTGCCGCCGCCTCGTGGAACAGACGCCCACATGTTCCGGCCAGGAACATCTGCCCGTCCTCATGTGGCGGACCCGGCTGTGCCGGACAGGACCGCCGCCGCCCTCCTCGGGCAGGGCCCGTCGCCTGTACCCGGGCTCATGCGAGGCGGGCGACGGCTCCGCGACGCAGGGGCCATAGGCATTGCCGTGCCTTGCAACACCACTCACGCCTTCGTGCACGAGGTCGTCGCAGCGGCCGGCGTTCGAGATTCACGACATGGTCAACGCTGCTCTGGAGACGGCCCGGACGCGGTTACGGGGCCTGCCCGCGTGGGTGCCCTGGCCACCCGGGGAACCAGGCTGACCCGGTTGCACGAGGGTGCGGGCGCCCGTCTCGGTGCGGACGTCCTTCAACTCCCGGTGCGGATCCGGGTGTCCTGCGTGGACGCATCATCCGGGCCGGCAGGCAGAGCGGGTGCTTCGTACGGCCGGAGCGGCTGATCGTGCACGCTGCGGGAGCCCGGCGCGAGCAGGGGCCCGGGCACTGATCGCCGCGTGTACCGGGATACCGCTGATCAGTGGGCGGGCGGCGGAAGTGCTTCCCGTGGGCGATTCGGCCGAGAGCCTGGCCGACGCGGTGCTGAGAGGGGGCTGTGGCCCCCGTCCGGCCCCGGGCTCGGCCATGAGGCGGGCCGCGCGGCCGTACCTCACGGCGGCGTGCGGACCGTCAGGACTCCCCGGGCAGGGTGGTGAGGTAGGCGGGCGCCTTGCGGACCGGGTTGGCCTGCTCGAAGGCATACGCGTAGCCGAGCAGGCGCGCGTCGCTGAAGCGTGTCCCCAGGAAGGAGAGACCCAGCGGCAGCGCCCCGCGCGCGTATCCTGCGGGCACGGTGATGTGGGGGTATCCGGCCACTGCCGAGCTCCGGGTGGAGCTCTCGAAGGCATCGGGGTCGAGGGACTCGACGGTCGGCGTGGGAGTGTTGGTGGGGGTCACGATCGCGTCGAGTTGGTGCGTGGCCAGGACGCTGTCGATGGCCTCGCGGGCCTGCCGGGTCGCGGCCTTCCGGTGCTGCCGGTAGACGGGGTTGTTCACGTCGCCGTCCGTCTGTTCCGCCATCTCGAAGAGCTCCTGGCCAAAACGTGGCATCTCGGTAGCGGCGTTGCGCTTGTTGTACGCGATGAGGTCGGCGAGGTTCTTGGGGTGGGAGCCCGGTGTAGCGGCGAGGTAGGCGTTGAGGTCGTGCTTGAACTCGGTCAGTACGGCAGGGAGCATGTCCTTCCGCATCATCGCGTCGGAGTTGGCCACATCCGCGCCCTCGATGATGGTCGCGCCCATGGCCCGCAGCCGCCGGACGGTGGCGTCGAAGACGCGGTCCACGTCGGGGTCCACACCGGTGTGTCCCTTACGCCACACTCCGATGCGTTTTCCCCGCAGGGCGTTCGGGTCGAGCACCGTGCGGTAGTCGGCGGTCAGGGCGCCGTCGGCGCCAGCGGTGGCCGCGTCGGCGGGATCCGAACCGTGGATGGCCCACAGTGTCAGGGCGGCGTCGATGGTGTTGCGGGCGATCGGTCCGGCGGTGTCGTGGCGGCTGGTGATGGGGATGACGCCGCTGCGGCTCACCATGCCCAGGGTGGGTTTGACACCGACGGTGGACGTGACGCTCGCGGGGCACACGATCGAGCCGTCGGTCTCGGAACCGATCGTCACCGCGGCCAGGCCGGCCGCCGCAGCGGCTGCGGAACCGCTGGACGATCCGCAGGGGCTGCGATCGAGTACGTACGGGTTGCGGGTCTGGCCCCCGGTGGCGCTCCAGCCCGCCGTCTGCCGCGTGGACCGGAAGTTGGCCCACTCCGACATGTTCGCCTTGCCCAGGATCACGGCCCCCGCGTCACGCAGGCGCTTGACCAGGAAGGCGTCTTCGGCGGGCTTGGCGTGCAGCAGCGCCGTGGAGCCGGCCGTCGTGGGCTGCCGGTCCGCGGTGTCGACATTGTCCTTGATGAGGACCGGAATGCCCTCCAGCGGCCCGCGTGCTCCCTTGCTGCGGCGTACGGTGTCGCTGCGGCGCGCGATCGCCATCGCATCGGGGTTCACCGTGACGACCGCGTGGAGGCGGGGGTTCAGGCGGCGGATGCGCTCCAGGTAGGCCTTGGTCAGCTGCTCGGAGGTCAACCGCTTGCCGTTCATGTCCTCTTGAAGGTCCACGATCGTGACCCGGTCCAGCCTCGCGTCCAACTCCGCTTCAGGCTTGGCCGCTTCGCGGCTCGGGGCAGCCGAGGTGGTCGGCTGCGGTTCGGCCTGGGTCGTGCACGCCGTGAGCGGGGCGAGCAGACAGGCCGTCGTCACGAAAGTCACCGCGTGGCGTCGTGAGGCTCCGGTGAACGAGGGCATGGGTACCTCCAAATCGGCGGGGACCAAAGCCCCGTATCCATGCAAAGAACGCTAGGCGCAGGATCTTTCGGGGACGACAGTGCTGGCTCCCCGCTCGTGAGTGGTGCCTGCTACACCCCTGGGGTGACGCTTCCGGCACCGCACGGAGAAAAGGGGGGTGCCCGGCTTACGCCGGACACCCCTCTCCAGACGTCCTGAGCACATCGTCAGTACGTGCTCCTGATGCCGCAGATCAACTTCTTGCTGCTGGTCGGCCATAGCCCCAGTGCCGAGCCGACGAAGACGACTCCGGTCCCGACCCCGGCCAGGACCCTGGTGGAACCGGTGTAGCGGGCGAAGGTGCTGACATGGAGGCCGCGGCCGTTGACGGGTTTTAAGTGAGTTCCTCAAACGTCATTGAGCGGGAGTGCCTCGATTGCTGACAACCTGACCGGCACATCATCTGAGGGTCGTAGCGCCGTGTCCGCCCGAGGACTCGAACCCCGGATCTCCGCCGAGGGGGTACGGCGCGCCGAGCCGGTCCTATGACGCCTTCGCGCACCACCCGCGATCGACTGGCTGTGTAGGTGAAGACGAGGGGCGCTTGTTCGTGAGAGCTGGCCGGCGGCGCGCCTTCCAGTGGCCGGCTCGTACGTGTTCGCCGCCTGAAGCGGAGTGCTCTTTGCCTCCTCGGTGCTGCCTTCGAACCGCCAACGCGGCCCCTCCGGCTGGCCTGGTGGGTGGGGAGTGCCGCATCGAATCCGGCACGTGCCGCGCGCCGGGGGTCGGGGATCGTGGTCATATCGCATCGAGTGATGTTGGTGTGCCCTCGGTCGCGGTCCATCGACGGCCCGCCCCTCCCCGTTTCCTTGTTCGATATGGCGATGGGTGTCAATAGCGGGGTCTATGCTTTCTTGCCATGATTCATCCCAGCGCAGTGGTGCATCCCGATGCCCTGATTCATCCCGGGGCTGTGGTGGGGCCGATGTGCAATGTCGCCGCCGGTGTGCGGATCGGCCGGGGAACCCGTCTGATCAGCCATGTGTGGGTCGAGGAGCGCACTGTTCTCGGTGAGGACAACGTGGTGTTCCCGTTCGCGGGTCTGGGCGGACCTCCGCAGACCCGGGCCCCGGCGGGCACGGTCCAGGCGCCATTGGTGATCGGTGACCGCAACCAGATCCGGGAATCGGCGACCATTCATCGGGGAAGCACCGCATCGGGCGGTACCCGGGTCGGGGACGACTGCCTGGTCATGACATGCGCACACATCGCCCACGACTGCGTCGTCGGCAACGGTGTCGTGGTGACCAGCGGCACCGCGATCGCCGGTCACTGCCGTGTGGACGACTTCGTCAACATCAGCGCCATGGTGAACGTCACCCAGCACCGGCACATCGGTACCCACGCCTTCATCGCGTCCATGGCCAAGGTCGACCGAGACATCCCGCCCTACACGATCGCGCAGGGAAACGACACCCTGCGGATCCGCGGGATCAACCTCGTGGGCCTCCGCCGCCGCGGCTTCCCCCCACAGACCCTGCGCCACCTCGTCGGCACGGTCCGGACATGGACCACACGCACAGACCTCTCACGGCCCCAACGCCTGGAACAGATGACCGCCGATCACGGGCACATCCCCGAAGCGAGTGCCCTCATCACCTTCCTCGCCACCCGCAGCACCCCCGTGCCCACCGCCCGCATGCCCACCCATGCACCCCCACCTCCTCATGAGGTTGTCAAGCCGCGACTGTGACGGGGAGTTAGTTATGGAAGCGCCGTCCATCACGGATCAGGGCCCGCGGGACGTTCGGCGTGCAACGAGCCGTATGGCCCCGTGATCCGGTACCGGCGGGTCCGGTGGGTCCGGCGGAGATGCGCAGTCGCACTCTTCACCCGTTCGGATGGAGGGTTCATTCTCCCTGCACGTCTGTGGGCAGAACCTTTGTGAGGACAGGCCAGGGGCGGGCCGGCGGGAGGGGGTTCCATGCACCGGACCCCGGCCCCGGGCCCGGCCGCCACGGATCAGGCCATCTCTCCGCGACGGCTGCCGCCGCCGCGAGCGGACCGGCAAAGCGCACCGACCCGTAGGAGACCATCAGTGCTTTCCCATCTGGCCTGGACGGCGGTCGGCGTCGCGGCGCTGACCCTGACCGCACCCGCCTACGCGGCATCACACGTCACAGCAGCCGTTCCTCCGCCCGCCGTGGTGACTTTCCGGATCGTCGCGCTCCTCGACGGAGACGTAATCTGCTTCTCCAAGCGTCCCCTTCCGCACGTGAACAGAGAACACGCGGACGGCGTGCACGTCACCGAACGCAAGATCCCTTTCACTTGCGTTCCGGAGGACGCTGAACGCTACTCCCGGGATTTCACGATCGGTATTCCCGTCATCCGTTGATGTCGCGGGAGGCACCGCCGCCACCGCGACCGCCGACGACTTCACCAACGCCAGCGTGCAGAGGCGCAACTCAGAGGCCCCATCCTCGCGATTCCCGTCGACCTGCTGTCGCTCGAACGGGTCGACTCCTGCTTCAACACGAGTGCCAACACAACGAACTGATCCACCGCCCGGATCAGCCGACAGCCTCCACGGCGCCGTCCGCGACCGCCAGGAACCCCTCTGCGTCGAGGCGGCACCCGCTCAGGCCGGACCCGGTGACGCGCGCCCCGGGCCCGCTCGGCGCGGATCCGTGGGCGGCGTTCCTGCGGCGGAACTCCATCCCGGACATCGAGGAGGAGCGCGTGTGGGCGTTGTCCCTGCGCGTGGAACTCCTCGGCCACGCCTGACGCGTTCCGGTCCGACGCGGTCGCGGGCGACTCGATGACGCTCGCCACCTTCGCGCGTTCATCCGCCTCAAGGTCGTCGGAAGAGTTGATACGGGCGAGCCGGGGGAGGGCAGCTGATGCCCAGGCCGGTGCCGACTGGAGAGCCCCGGAGCTGTCGATGGCCGAAAGCAGGCTGTGCACCGGGCGGAACTGGCAGCATGCGGTCCGTCGGAGGTCCCGGCGGAAGCAAGGCGAAAGGCCGGGCGTGGTGACGCGAGAGAAGGCAGCGGACGGAGAGCGGCTGCGGGAGCGGCAGGACCGGTTGCAGCGGGAGGCCGATGCCGTCGAGGACGACCTGGGGCTGGCCGGGCTGCTGTCGCCGCACGGGCGGGTCGTACGGGTGGGAAGCGCCGCGCTGGGACTGATGGTGGTGGCGGACCTGGATCTGACAGTGGTGTGTCCGCGGCTGAACGGCTCCGTGAAGCGGGCGGTGACCGCCGCGGGCGCCACGCTCGGACTGCACGAACGGGTGCGGCAGGTGACCTTCCGGGACGACACCGGGGAGTGGAACACCGACCCGGCGTATCCAGACGGCCTCTATCTGAACGTGGCATACCGCACCGAGGACGGACAGGAGTGGACGCTGGACATCTGGTTCGTCGACGAGCCGGACCGGCAGCCCGATCTGGCCCATGTCCGTGATCTGCCGCCACGGCTGACCGCCGCTCACCGCGCCGACATCCTCGCGATCAAGCAGGCCTTGTCCGAGCGGCCCGCGGAGCGGCGGGTGCCCAGCTACGAGGTATACCGGGCGGTGCTGGACTACGGGGTCGGTGACGTGGCGGCGTTCGACGACTGGTGCGCGCGGGAGCGCGGCTGAACCACGCGGCGCGCGGACGGCTTCCGCGAGTGCCGGCCGGGTCAGCCGCAGGCACGCCGTCGGGCCGTGAGCGGACGGTAGCCGTCGGCGAAGTAGTCCTCCGCGGCGCCTGCCCTGTTGACGTCCCAGGTGGCGCAGTGCAGGGAGCCGCCGTACTCGAAGACGTCGCGGAACGGGACGGTCAGTACCTCGAAGCCGAGCTTGGCGAGCAGGTCGTGCAGTGGCGCCTCACGCTCCTCGCAGATCACCTGCGTCGGCGAGATGCTGAGCACGTTCATCGACAGCCACTTCGACGACTGGCAGTACAGCGGCATCTCGTCGTTGCCCGTAGTCGGCTGCGGGGCCTCGACGAGTTCCCAGCCGTTGCGCAGGAACAGCTGCTCCTCGCCCTCCCGCAGCGGGCGCTCGGGGTTGGTCAGCACGAGACCGGGGCGGAGAGGCACGAAGGTGCAGTCGATGTGTGAGGGGAAGAAGTCCAGCGGGAAGTGCACGGGGTGGACGCGGAAGCCGCGCGGCTCCAGATGGCGCTTGAGCCAGCGGATCCCCGTCCGATTGGTCGTCATCGATTCCTGCACGACCAGGTCACGGCCGAACCGGCTGATGTCGGCGGCGTCGAAGAGGACCTCGTCCTGGGTGACGCAGAACTCCGAGGAGTGCATCTCGCGATGGCGCTTCTCCAGCGGCCAGTCCCAGAACTCCTGGCGGTACATGCCGTCGGCCATCGACGGCTTGGGGGCCACCGTCCACACCATGCCGGGGTCGTCGTTCCAGTACTCGTAGACCAGCTCGCGATAGGCCAGATACTCGAAGTAGCGGGCCCGGCGGGACATGGGCGCCTCGACGATCTCGTTGCCGAGGGTGATCATCACATCCCTGGGGCACACCACGCAGTACTGGTTGGCCACCTCGAACGTGGGAGTGCGCAGCGGCGTCATCGAGTCGAACGGTCCGGGCCGCCGGACGGTGACTCCGCGCGACCGCAGCAGAGCCGCCAGGCCGTCCAGCTGCGCATTGGCACGGTCGATCATCTCCGCAGGCTTGGCGCCGGTGGGGAACGCGTCGGAACGGCCGCGCAATGCGGGCCGGTAGCCGGGCTCGGCCGGTTCGAAGCAGGCGCCGTCGGCGCTGCCCACGATGATCTCGCGCAGTGGGTCCCACTCGTTCCAGGAGTTGACCAGGGTCGACGGTCGGTTCACGGGTTGTCCGCCCTTTCTCTGGGGTGACGTGGCGAGTTCTGGAGGAGGGCCTCAGGGCGTGGAACCGAGAGGGAAGGACCGCAGGGCCGGATCGCCGAGCCGGGCCGCCAGCAGCGCGCAGGCCGGGCCCGCCCGGTGGTCCGCCATCGGCGGGGCGATCGCGGTCGGCACGGCGGCGCCGTCCGCGACGTGGTAGTCGACGCGCGACGACCCGTCGGTGAGCCGCGCCGGACCGTCCCGGTGGCCGGGGCCGGCCACAGGAACCGACAGCGCATACGACGGCACCGCGGCCACCGCATCGCGGACGAACCGCTCCAGCGCGACGCCCCGGATGCCTTCCAGCCCCGGCACGCCCTCCTGTACCGCCCGGTTGAAGAGGTAGAGGGGAAAGTCGGGCACGCCCGCGCGCAGACCGAGCCCCGAGGCGTGCCGGGAGTTGAGCTCGGTGGCGGTGAACCCCTCCTCGGTGAGCAGCCCGTCGACGCTGAAAAGACCCCGGTAGCCGGCAGTGCGGACCAGTTCCGCACCGGCGCGGCGGGCGGCCTCGCGGATCCCTCGCTCGGCGGCTCCGCCGGGCCGCCAGTGGGTCGACGAGCCGCTGAACAGCAGCCGGCCGGCCACCGGATCACCGAGGGTGACGATCTCGATCGGCGAGAACACGGCGAGCGAGCCGGGCAGGGCCATGGCCAGCACACTGCACGGAACCCCGTCGGCGAAGCGCGCCACCCGCACCCGGCGGGAGGCCGCGCCCAGCTCCCGTACGGCGTCCTCGAACCGCCGTGTTCGGGGCACCCAGCGCACGCCCAGCGCGTCACCGACGTGTCCCTGTGAGGAGTCGGCGGCCACCACCACCCCAGCGGGACCCCCGAGACGGCCGGCCGCCCCGGGGTCGCGCAGCGCGTCGGCCACGGACAGCACGGTGTACGGCGGCGAGGCCACTCCGATACGCGCCCAGAGCCGGTCGATGGTGGTCTTGTCCTCGACGTCGGCCCAGCTCGGGCGTCGCCACCCGTGCACCGGCCGCCCGCAGAACCGGGCGACCCCGGTGCGGGTGGTGCCCAGCGCGAGCCAGCGCCGGTGCGGATCCAGCGAGTCCAGCCAGCGCCGCACATCCGCGCCGGGCCGGCGCAGCCACGACTCGAACTGCGGCCGCGTCAGCTCCATGCCCGCGTCGGTGCAGTGCCAGCCCTCCTCCACCTCGGGTGCTCCAGGACCGGGACCGGCACGGGTGACCACGGCCGCCACGTGTGCCCCGCAGGTGCGTAGTTCCGCCACGAGCGCGGTGGCCCGGTGGTCGAAGTCGTCCAGGAGCAGCACTGTCTCGCGTCCGTCCCAGAAACGGCGCAGGGCGTGGTCGACGGCGCCCCGGATGTCCTCGGGGTCCGTCACCCCGGCGGGAAGGGGCGCGGCGGCCGGTCGGGTGAGGGGCATCATGCCTTCGCTTTCCGGTAGTGGGGGGCTTCGTCCTGCGCGGTCGCCGCCCTGTCGAGCCCGAGATAGACGGCGGCGCCCACAAGCAGCGCGCAGCCCAGCACCAGCCAGGGGGCGCTGCCGGACGCGGAGAACAGCAAGGTGTGCACACCGGGGCCCAGGGCGCCGGAGAGGCCCCACGCGAGTTGGTAGAAGGCGCTGTAGCGGCCCGCCTCGCCGGAGGTGGTGTACGCCAGCACGATGGTCATCGCGACGGCGCCGAAGACCGCCTCCCCCAGGCTGAACACCAGGACAGGAACGCCGACCCCGATGACGACGCCCCTGCCGTCCAGCAGGCTCAGCGCGGCCAGCCCGCCGAACGCCGCCGCCACCAGCACCGCCGCCACGGACATCAGCCGCAGCGGTGCGTGCCGTCGGCCCAGCCGCAGCGCGAGCGGCTGGAAGACCGGGATCGCGACGCAGGAGAGCACGTACGCGGCGGGCGGCGCCCACAAAGGCGCGTCGAGGGACCGCAGGTAGACGGGGAGGATCGAGTCGAAGGCGACGCTGGAGAGGGTAAGGGTGAGGGTCGCGCCGGTGAAGACGAGGAAGCCCCGGTTGGCCAGTACACCGCGGTACGAGGCATGCCCGAAGCAATTCCGGCGCCCGCCCCGCCCCGTCCCCCGGTCCCGGGCGGGCGCGTGGGTTCGGCCCACCCACCCGAACAGCACACCGGCGACGGCGAAGCTCGCCGCGTTCACCGGAGGGATCGCGTTCCACAGCGCGGTGTCGGCGCCCTGCAGCGACGAAGCCAGGGCCACGGCCAGCGCGCCGACCCCCAGGCCCACGTTGCGCAAGCTGTTGAGCAGGGCGAACAGAGCGCGCTGTGCCTGCTCAGAGGAGGTGACGCTGTCCACCAGTCCGCCGTGCGCCGCCCAGTAGAGCCGGTCGCCGAAGCTGACCGTGAACGCGATGACGGCGACCGCCGTCATGCTGTCGGCCAGCAGATAGCAGGGGAAGGCGACCGCGCGGCAGGCGCAGCTGAGGACCGCTGTCAGGTAGGGGCCGAGCCGGTCGGTGATCGTGCCCACGGCCAGGCCGCCGACGGCCAGCGCGGTCAGGGAGCCGGCGCTGAGCGCGGAGCCGGCGGCGGTCAGCTCCATACCGCGCCCGTAGACGAAGTACAACAGGGAGAAGGTGATCCACACCCCGCTGCCCACGGCGTCCACCACCATGGCGGCCATGAAACCCCGGTTGCGGCCGGCCGAGACCGCCGGCCGGCCGCCGGTGATCGTCACGCCGCCCATCGCGCCTCCCGCGACCACCAGCGCTCAACCTCGCGCAGCCGCCCCGCCACGTCCTCGCCCTCGTCGAGCCGGAACACCAGCTCGGCGATGCTGTCGGTGCTGGAGCGGGGCCCGTCGTGGCGGACTCCGGTCTCGCCGTAGGCGGCGAACCGGTGCGCGTACGGCAGCGGGCAGGACTCGGGCAAGTGCTCCAGGACGGCCGGAAGGGGCGGGAACCAGGCCCAGCCGTGGCGTGGCCGGCCCGGCTTGCGGTCGGATACCGGCAATCCGGCCTGGCCGCGCAGCTGGGCGGCGTACAGATTGACCCCGGTGGCGAGCTCGTGGGCCTCGACGATGCCGCAGCCGCCCGGCCGGCAGGCGATCTCGCACAGCACCAGCGTGTCCTCGGGAGTGTGGAAGAACTCGGCGTGGAAGGCGGTGGTCGCGGCGACCGGGGGGAAGGCGGCGACGACGGCTGCGGTCGCCTCCTCCAGCCGGTGCGCCAGCGGATCGCGGGGCGGGAGCATGCCGCTGATGCTGGGGACACCGTCGGTCGCCGTAGCCAGATTGGGGTGCAGGTAGCGGGAGGGGACGGCGTGGAGCACGGCGCCCTCGGACATGAGCCCGTCGACGTGGCAGACCGTGCCGGGCATGAAGCGTTCGACCAGATGCGTGCGGCCGGGGGGCAGGACGCAGGAGCGCACCGCCCGGTTGTCGTGCAGGACCCGCACGCCGACGGAACCCGCGCCGTCGGCGGGTTTGACCACCACCGGCAGCCCGTGCGCACGGACGAAGTCCGCGATGTCCCCGGCGTTGCGCGCCACGGCTGCGGCGGGGACCGCGATTCCGTGCTGGGCCGCCAGCCGCCGCATCCGGAGCTTGTCGCGGAAGGCCAGCGCGCTCGCCGTCCGCTGCCCGGGCAGTCCGTGCCGCTCCCGCGCCTGGGCCGCCCGCACCACATCGCTCTCGGCGGTGGTCAGTACCCGCTCGATCCGGCCGGTGGCGCAGACGGCGTCGATGAGACGGTCCACCCGGGGCGAGGTGTAGTCGTCCACGATCTCGGTGCGGACGAAATCGCCGGTGGGCAGGGACCCTGCGGCGGAGCGGTCGGTGACGACGATCAGCGACGCGCCCGGCAGCCAGGCCGGCACCCGGTCCAGGATGGGCCTGCGGTTGAGCAGCAGCAGCGCCATCGGTCTCCTCTCCGGCCTGGCGGCCTTGCGGCGGCGCGTTCCGTGGGGACTGCGCACGGGCAGCGGGGTGTTCAGCGCTGGAGGACCAGTTGTCTCATCGCGGCGGTGGCGTAGCAGCCGGACGGCAGCAGAAAGCCGACCTCGACGGCGTGGCGGCCGGGGAACGCGTCGTCGGGACCGGCCCGCTCCACGGTCACCAGCGTCTGGACGACGGTGGGGCGTACGGTGGCCCGCTCGACGGGGCGGTCCCGCCACGCGTAGCGGGTGTAGGGCAGTTCGTGGCGGGCGGTCAGCAGCGTGGCCGCGCCGGCCCCGGACACGGGGAACCGGTAGGGCAGTCCGTCGACGCTCGTCTCGACGCTGTTCTCGGGGCAGTTGGTGGCGACCAGGTCCCGCACCCGGGCGTTCCAGACCGCGGAGGAGTGCGCGGCCAGGTAGAAGGCGGTGGTCCTGGCATCCAGTCCGTGTCGGAACAGCTCCCGGTCGGGGCCGGTCCACCGCTGGGCGGTCACGCTCTCCGGGGCGCCGAGATCGGCCAGTTCCCGCCGGGCGAGCCCCCAGTCCTCATTCAGCAGCGCCTCGCCGACCAGATGGGTGCGCTTGGGGCCGCCGGGGACGCCGAAGCGCTGGGTGTCGTAGTAGTTGACGAACAGCAGGCTGAGGCGTCCTCGGCCCTCCAGCCGGGTCGCGGTCGCCTCGTCCAGGTCGCGGAGCACCACCCGGAAGCCGTTGCCGTTCAGCCGGCCGACCGTCAGCGGTTCGTGTCCGTAGCCGTAGTGACACAGCCGCAGCCAGCGCCCCGGCTCCGCGCTGTGGGCCAGCTCCTCCTCCGGCCGTCCGTCCTCGGCGGCGCCGGCGGTGAACGGTACGGACAGCAGCTGCTCGGTCTCGCCGTCCTCGTCCTTGAGCCCGGCGTAGCCGATGTCGCGGGCGGGCAGCCCGAGCCGGTCGGCCGCCCATCGCACCGCCTCCATGGTGGTGTAGCCGTACTTGTGCAGCAGCAGGTAGCGGTGGGCCGCGGAGCGTGCGCGGGTGAGGGGCACCACCAGGTTCTCCCGTACCCGGAAGTCCCCAGGGCGGTGTTTGAACACCGGGTTGCCAATCGTCATCCGAGTCTCCGATCCGCCGCGCGTGCGGCCTGTCTGTCGCGTCCGCCGTGGGGTGCGGCCCCCGCCGGGGCGCCGCGTGTCTGCGGCGGGCCTACCATGTGGCGGCCCGTTCGCCGATGGCGAGGGCCAGGAGGTTGGTGTTGGCCCGTACGGGAACGGGGACGACGGAGGCGTCGGCCACCCGCAGCCCCCGGGTGCCGTGCACCCGCAGCCGGGTGTCCACCACGGCCCCCGGATCGTCCACCCGGCCCATCCGGGCGGTGCCCATGGGGTGGTGGGCGGTGCGGGCTGCCTCCCGTACGTACGCGTCCAGCCGCGCGGGTGACCCGACGGACTTCTCGTCCAGGTCGATGATCTCCTTGGTGAGCGCGGTGAACGGGGCCTGGCGCAGCAGCTCCCAGCACAGGGCGACACCGGCCCGCAGCCGCCGCGCGTCCTCGTCGTGCGCCGTGTAGTCGATGGCGATGCGCGGGGCGATGGCGGGGTCGGGCGAAACCGCGGTGACGGTGCCGCGGCCCTGCGGGGCCATCAGGTTGGCGGTCATCATGAACGCCCGGCCGTCCGGCACCCGAGCGGCCAGACGGGGCGCGTACACGTCCAGCCGAACATGGTTCAGCGCGTAGATCTGGAGGTCGTCGGCGACGGCTGAGCCGGGAGCGGTGCAGCGCAGCACCACCTGGGCGCAGGGATCGGCCGGATCGCACAGGCCGGCGACGGGCAGCACGCCGATGGGTACCTGAGAGTGGTCGGCGAGTCCGGCGCCGACCCCGGGGAGTTCGGCCACCGGCCGCACCCCGAGCGCGTCCAGGACGCGGCGGGGGCCGATGCCGGAGCGGTGCAGCAGCGCCGGTGTGCCGTAGGCGCCGGCGCACAGGGTGACGCGGTCGGCGTACACCGTCCGGGTCCGGCCGCCTGAGCGCAGGACGACACCGGTCGCGGTGCCGCCCGAGAACAGCACGCGGTCGGCCAGGGTTTCGGGCAGCAGCGTCAGATTGGTCCGCGTACGCGCCGGGGCCAGGTAGGCGGAAGCCGCCGAGATACGGGTGCCGTCCTCGGTGAGACTGAGCGGCAGCGGCCCGACCCCGGTCGCGTCCGGCGCATTGTGGTCGGGCGTGTACGGGTGTCCTGCGGCGGTCGCCGTCTCCACCAGCGCAGCCGACAGCGGGGTGAGCATGTCTCCGGCACAGCGCCGCAGCCGAAGCGGGCCGTCCGAGCCGTGGACGGGGCCCGTGAAGTCCGTGTCGGTTTCCAACAGACGAAAGAAAGGCAGCACACGGGGCCAGGACCAGCCGCCGCCGACCGCCTCGTCCCAGTCGGCGAAGTCGCCGGGGGAGGGGCGCAGCGCGACGCAGCTGTTGACCGCCGAGGAGCCGCCGACGACCCGGCCGCGCGGCAGCGGTAGCCGCGCGCCGTCCTCGCGGACGCCTTCGAGCGCCCAGTCGTGGTCCACCATTGAAGGGGTGCAGCCGTCGCGCAGATCGGCCGGGAGAGCGGCCGGGTCCGCATGGTCGGGACCGGCCTCGACCAGCAGCACCCGCCGTGCGGGGTCGGCCGACAACCGGGCGGCGAGGACCGCGCCCGCCGATCCCGCGCCCACCACGATGTCATCGAAGCCCTGCGGCATCCGTGCTCCTTCCGAGTGCGGGCCGGGCGCCCTCGGCGCTGATCGCGCCGAGGGCCGGACCGAGCAGCCAGTCCGACAGCGCGGCGGGCCGGGTGAAGCGCAGCACGTCCAGGTCCACCGGCGGTCTCCGGCGTGCGAGTTCCCGCAGGCTGTCGCGAGTGAGGTGCCGGGTGGTCCAGCCGTACCGCAGGATGTTCTCGGGGTCGGTGAGGACCGAGCGCAGCGGCGGCTCCTGGTTGCCGCTCCAGAGCACTTCCCGGTGCAGCGACCGCAGCAGGGTGCGCAGCAGCAGGCCGGTCATGGTGACGGGGACGGGGTAGTCCAGCCACACCAGCAACTGTGCCCGCCGCGCCAGAAGTCCGGCCACCTCCGGGTAGTGCCATTCGGTGATCCAGCGGGCGGAGTGGGTGAGCCGCGCTACGTCGTCGGCGAATTCAAGGCGCGGCTGCCAGCCGGGCTGGTAGTAGAGCCCGTCCAGGTCGATGTGGTCCAGGCCGAGGCGGGCGGCGAGCTTATGGGCGACCGTCGTCTTGCCGGCGCCGCTGGCTCCGGCGACCAATACCCGGTCGGGGCGGTACGGCGGCGGCGACGTCGGGTCGAGCAGACGCAGGGTCACGGGCGCGGTCCTCTCGGTCCGGGGTGCCGGTCGCGGGTGCCGCGGACCTTCCTCGGCCGACCGGAGCAATGATCACCGGGACGGGCGGATCTGTGACCCTGACAGGTGTACGGGTGTGCCGAGCCTCTTGCACCTGGATGATCGACGGCATGTCCCTAACCAACGTGGGAAACGACCGGTACGCCGCCGGAACGGATCCGGACCGGGCCCGGGAACGCGACCGCCGCTATCTGTGGCACCCGTGGTCCTCGGTGCGTCACCCCGCCGACGACCGGCCGGTCATGGTCGCGGGAAAGGGCTGCCGGGTCCGTGATGTGACGGGCGCCGAGTATCTGGACGCGGTGGCGTCCGCCATGAACTCCAGTTGCGGCTATGGGCATCCCGCCCTGCTGGAGGCCGCCCGACGGCAGCTGGAACTGCTGCCGCACTTCGATCTGACCGCGGGGAGCCATCTGCCTGCGGGGCTGGCCGCGGAGCGGATCGCCGGCCTGCTGCCCGCGGGGCTGGAGCGGACGTTCTTCGTCAACAGCGGGTCGGAGGCGACCGAGGCTGCGGTCCGGATCGCGCACGACTACTGGACCAACCGGGGCGCGCCCCGGGACCGGCTAGTCACCTTCGCGGCCGGCTACCACGGCGCCACGCTGGTCGCCCAGCATCTGTCCGGCCTGCCGACCAACGCGATCCACGGCACGGCGCCGTTCCCCGTGACCAGGGTGGAACTGCCGCTGGAGCCGGCCGCATTGCGCACGCCCGAGGCGCTGCCGCTGCTGGCCGCCGAGTTCGAGAGGGCGATGCTCGACGGCTCGCCGCCGGCCGCCGTGTTCATCGAGCCCCTGCTCAACGTGGGCGGCGGTGTGGTACTGCCCGGCGGGTTCCTGCGGTCGCTGAGCGAGCTGTGCGACCGCACCGGTGCCCTGCTGATCGTCGACGAGGTGTTCTGCGGATTCGGCCGCACGGGCCGCATGTTCGGCTTCCAGCACGACGATGTCACCCCCGACCTCGTCACCATGAGCAAGGGCATCAGCGGCGGGTATGTGCCGTTCGCGGCGCTCACCACCACCGACGAGGTCTACCGCTCCTTCGCCGCCGACCCGCTGCTCGGCGGACTGCGGTACGGGCACACCACGGGCGGCCACGCGGTGGCCTGCGCGGTCGCCCTGGCCGTCCTCGACGTCATCGAGGAGAGCGGACTGGTCGAAACGGTCGCGCGGCTGGGGGCCGAGCTCCTCACGGGGCTGGAGCCGTTGGCCGAGCATCCGGAGGTGGCCGACGTCCGGGGGCTGGGTCTGGTCGCCACCATCGAGTGCCGAAGGCCGGAGTCCGCTGCCGCTCTGGTCGCCGAGGCCAGACGGCTGGGTGTGCTGGTGCGACAGCAGGGGCGCGCGGTGATGGCCATCCCGCCGCTGGTCATCGACGCCGCCGAGGTTGCCGAACTGGTACGGACGATGGAGCAGGCCGTTGCCCGGCTGTGACCCGCCGCGGCGGCGACAGCAACCGCAGATGACGCTCGCACACCAGCCCGGCGCGCAGGACCAGCGCCACGATGGCCTCCCGCTTCCAGTACGAGCGCCTGCCCTCGGCCAGCCCCGCCCATTCGGTGACCCGCAGCTTCTCGTTGGCGAGGTAGGCGATGTGGTGGTTGACGGCGGCGCGGGTCATCGCGGCGTGCCGGTGACCAGCGCTCAGCCGCGCGATGACCTCGCCGACCGTCGGTACGGCCCCCGGAGGCCCGCCCCGTAGCTGTGGTTCGCACAGCGCCACCAGAACCCGGAAATAGAGGGCCTGCTCATCCAGCCGCGGCCAATTCGTCGCACGATCAGACAATGTCTTATGGTCCGCGACTGCGGCGAGATAAGGAGGCTCCGGTCCGAATACGCTCACCAGGCCCGTACCGCGCGGTACCGCGAGCACCAGCCTCGCCAATTCGAAAGGAATGGGAGTGTCCCGGCGGCGGGGCGGAACCTTCACGAATTCTCCGCCGCCGCCCTCCATGTTCTCGACGAACAAGCTGTCTTTCGCGTGCAGATTCGTCAGACACCAGTGCCCCCGCCGGGCGGTGACGATCGCGGCTCCTTCCGTGCCCGATTCACCGGCACCGACCGGGGCGAATACCAGGATGTCCCGGTCCGCGTCATACCGGATGACGGCCGATCCGTCCTCACCAATCTCACAGCGGTTCGGGCGCTCACCGGCGCTGTTCTGCACCGCGGGGCCCGCAGGGCCCTCTCCCCACCAACCGAAAAACTGCAGCATCAATGACCACACAGTCGAAATCCTTGTCGATTTCGTCGACCGAGCACCCGATCAGCATTTGCGCACTTCGGGGGGATCTCACGTTATACACGAGCACCTGGACGATGCAATGCCGTCGTGAACAACCGGCCGCCATCGATACTGTTTTTTCGATTCACTTTCTCTCGGCTATGACTTGAATGCGTCGGTGCTCCGATAAACCTCAGGGGTGTGAAATGGCGAATTTCTTGTCGCTCAACTCGGAACTGCGACCCGCGACCACCAGCGGCGAACAGGCCGTTGCGGCGGTCACGAAACTGCACGGATTTCTGGTGAAGGAGGCCGAGGTCTCCGACCGGGAGGGCCGGTTCGCGCGGCAGAGCGTCCAGGCCCTCGTCGACGCGGGCGTGTTCGCCGCCGCGGCCCCCACCGACCTGGGTGGTTTCGGTGTGGAGCGGCTGCACGATCTGACGGTCCTGACCGCCTCCATCGCCCGGGCCGACCCCTCGGTCGCCGTCGCCTACTACATGCACACCGCGCTGGCCTGGTACTTCGCGCGGGTTGTCCGGTTCGAGGCGGATGGCGAGCCCGGCTATCTGCCACGCCGGGAGTGGCTGGAAGCCATTGGCGCGCGCCGCATGCTGCTCTGCTCGGCGGTCGCCGAACGGGGAGCCGACTACTGGAACCTGGCCACCACCGCGAAGCCCTCCTACAACGGCTGGGTAGTCAACGGGCGCAAGATTCTCGCCTCGATCTCGCCGGCCGCGACCCACTTCTACTGCCGACTCAAGGCCGAGCTCGGCCAGCTCCCCCAGCTGGCGAGCGCGATGATCCCCGCCGACACCCCAGGCGTGCGTGTGGAGGACGACTGGCAGGGCCTGGGGTTGCGCGGCTCGGGCAGCGGCACCGTCGAGTTCAGCGACTGTGTCATCCCGGAGGATTCGCTGCTGGTCCGTGGCGTGTGGGGGAAACGGGACGCAAGCATGCTGGAGGGCAGGGCGGTCAGCGGGATGGGCCTCAACGGGGTCTATCTGGGTCTGGCGGAAGCCGCCCGCGACGAAGCCCTCGCGGCGCTGAGCCGGCCGTCGGGCCGCCGTCGCACGGCCTCCGCCGCCATCAAGACCTCGGTGGCCGAGATGGAGACGGCCCTCACTGCGGCGCGCGGCACCCTCGCCACCGCCCTCCAGGACTTCGACTCCTATCTGCTGACGAACAAGCCGCAGGTGATCACCGACGATATGAGCCGGGCCATGATGAAGGAGTGCCAGACCGTCAGCACGGTGGTGGAGCGCGCCGCCACCACCGTGGTCGACCACGCCATGCGGGTGACGGGCGGGGCCAGCTACACGGCGCACCATCCTCTCGCCCGTGCCTTCCGCGATGTTCGCGCGGCCGCCTTCATGCCGCCGTACTCGCCTCCCGAGGAGTTGGTGGACTTCCTCGCGGAGGTGACGCTGGGCACCTGTGCGGAGTGACGGGCGTCGCAGCCTCGGTGTTCTCTCCGCATCGTCGATGTACCCGGGGTACCTGAGTTTTCCGAGTTTCCGCGGCACAAGCCGCCGCGGACACCCCTAGACGACCGCCGTCCAGTGATGTCACGACATCGGGTCAAGACCAAGGGGTGAGGCAGCGGGGTCACCGCCTCGCTGCGGCGTCGCGGCCCGGCCCTGGGGCCGGGCCGCGTGGACGGATCGCGGCACCGTAACGTCAAGGGACGCCGGCGAGCGTGGCCCGAATGCGGCGGGGCCCGTGCCACTGTGGTCCGCGTCCAGACAGCCACCAGCCCCAGCGGGTTGTCTCGGAAGGGCACCACATGCGATCGAACAAGGTGAGGGCGCTCGCGAGCGCCACGGCTCTGCTCGGGATTGCCGCGGGGACTCTCGCAGCCTCGGGAACCGCTGTCGCGGCAACGCCGGAGAGGCACCAGGACGCGGTCCCCGGGCCGGCCGTCGATCACCGAGGTCGTCAACCTCGGGCTGAGCACCTCGCAGGCGAAGCAAGTCCAAGTTCTGTCTCCGCTACTACGCCGGGGTCTGCACGGGCGCGATCGACGGCCTTCCCGGGACCGAGAACTGGAAGGCCATGCAGCGGGTTCTGCGCTCCTACGGCTGCACGGGGCCGTCGACGGCATCGTCGGAACCGGAACGATCAAGGCTCTCCAGCAGTACCTGAAGAGCGACGGGTTCTACTCCGGGGCCATCGACGGCATCGCCGGATCGGGGACCCGGGCAGCGTTCGCGGCCTGGGCCAACCAGCTCTGCCCATGGACTGACGTCAGGGGCGACAGGGGCCCTGACAGAGTCAGGACAGCCGGGCCGCTCCCGTCGCAGTGCGGCAGGACCGGCACCGCACCATTTCACCCGCAACAACGGGGCGACGCAGGCGGGCGCCGGATCGTGGGCGGGGGTTTCTGCGGTGGTGAGAGCGCGGAGCGACGGTTTGGCGGTCCCGGGTCCTGCTGGTTCGTGTCCCTGGCGGGCGCGGAGCGGAAGCCCGGCCTCTGATTCGTCCGCATCAGGGGAGCAGCCGCGCGGTGCGGGGCCCGGCCGATCCGGCTTCGCCGAACGCGGCGATGAGGGTGACCCGTACGCGCCGCGCCCGTCCGTGTATGCCCTCCTCGGTGAGGGCGCGCAGCCACCGTCTCTCCGCCCTGGGACAGTTCCTCGGATTCGGCGCCCGGATAGTGGGCCCAGATTCCGAAGTCCTCGCGGAAGTTGTGGTGCACCTTCGCGGTGAGCCCCCCCCCGCCGTAGATCACGGTCCAGCTCAGCGCGGGCAGTTGGTACTGGACCGTCTCACGCAGGATGTCCTGCAGCGCCAGGGCTGCCCGGTACTGAAGACGGTGCAGCGTCTCCGGCTCCGCTGTCGTGTCGGTCAAGATCTGCCCCTCTTGGGGTGGCCACTTGCCGAGCCCGTCGAGTTCACACCCCGCCCCCCCCTGCGGCTGCGGGGGAGGTTCGGCGTCTGGGCCTCGGACCTCGGGACGACGCCCGGCCTTTGCCCACTCATCTTCGACGATCTCGTGGTACTCGCACCGTAACCCGCACCTGTATGCAGGTCGGCCCCGTTTCCGTCGATGCGAACAGCATGGCCATTGATAGCGGAATAGGAACATGAAAATTCAGGTCCCCTGCACGTAGCCACTGCGTGAAGTGGTGTGGCTGTGTCGCCCACACACAAGCCGCCCCCGAGGATAGAGCATGGGGGCGGGGTTTGCGTGGCATGGGGCACCCACAAACGAGGAGAGGTCTCTTCCTGATTCGTACAGGGATACAGGAACTATGGTGGGAGCATGGTGAATGCACAGGGCGTCTCGCGGCACACGCCCAATTGCCTGTTGCGATCACCCACGCATACGCGCAGACTCGGTTCATACGGTCAATCGCGCCTCAGTACCTGAAGGAGTGTCTGCCGTGGGTGAAGGTGTGCAACCAAACGACGCAGCTCAGGACTTGCTCCAACCGATCGCTGCGGGTGATGGGCTAAAGGTAGAGCTTTACACCTACAGTCTTACTGCCCATGGGATCTTCGTGCAGAGGCTCAGCGCTCCTAATGTCACTCCGGACAGCCGGGTGTTTGCGGCAATCACAGAAATCGACAAGGTAGCGAGTAGGCCATTCGTCGGGGGCGCCATTATGACGATTCATAACGTCGCGCCCAGCACTGACACTGTAACCATCCGTGCCGAAGTCGGGTCGGAAACCGACCTGCCTGTATTCATCTACATCCTTCGGGGTGAGAATTCTCCCTGAGTCAGGGGATTCGAACTCCCGAAACTCCGTCCGCGTCCTCAGCCCGTGGCACTCCCGGCACAACACCTGAACGTTCCCGACCACGTCCTCACCACCGAGCGCCAATGGCCGCACATGGTCTATGAAGCCGTAGCCATACCGAGCATGGAGTCTGTCGATCGAATGGGAGTCTCGATCGGGTGATCGCGGGCCTGCCCGGCAGGAGAAGCAGGGCCTGGCGGTATCAGGGGAAAATCCAGGGGAGCGGACGGCCGTGCGCTGCTACGGTCGGGCGCCATGAGCTGGCTTCCCGATGACTTTGTCCACCCCGTCCTGGTACCGCTGCCGGGCGGTGGCCATCATCTGCGACCGATCCGGGAGGCGGACACCCCGCTCGACTATCCGGCTGTGATGGGTTCGCGCGAGCGGCTGTGGACCATCTTCGGCCCGGCCTGGGGCTGGCCCGCGGCCACCATGACCTATGAGGCCGACCAGGCCGACCTGTTGCGGCACGAGAAGGAGATCGCCGCACACGAGTCCTTCAACTACGCGCTGTTCGACGCGGCGGAGACTGCTCTGCTCGGCTGTGTCTACATCGACCCACCGGAGAGGGCCGGCGCGGACGGCGAGGTCTCCTGGTGGGTGGTGGACGAGCTGGTGGGCAGCGAGGTCGAGCAGTCCCTCGACGCGCTGGTGCCCCAGTGGATCGCCGCCGACTGGCCGTTCGAGCAGCCGCGCTTCCTCGGCCGCGAGATCTCCTGGTCGGACTGGCTCGCCCTGCCGGAGCATCCCGACACGTAAGTGGTTGTCGCCCGTATCGATCTCGAAGGCTGTCGATCGAACGGGCTCCTGTTCCCATGGCATGGCGGCCTGGAGGCGGGCGGCTTTCACGATGAGGACTGGACGGCCGGTATCGCCCGGCATTGTCCCGTCACCTGGTCGAGCGCCTGCAGCGCGAGGGAGCGCAGCTCCGCCGAGAGCGCTGCGGTGTAGCCGGGGCCGGCCTGCCTGGCGGTCCGCCGACGGGTACGAGGAGACGGCACAATGCGCCCCTCGTCGTTCGGAACCCGGCGCTCCGTCGAGGCCTGCGCTGGTTCGAGCGCGTCAGCGAGATGGAGCCCTGGCCGGGGCGAACTCCCCGAGGCCCGCACCACCGTGGTCGGACCATGTGGCTGACGACGCTGGCGGGCAGCGACTCCCCGGCATCAGGCCGGGGTGGCGGCCCTCCGTATATGCAGGTGGCCGTCCCTGGGGAAAGGCGGATGAGCCGGAAGGACCTGGTGAAATTCGTATCTGGCCTTCTCCGCGACCCGGCACGACGCGAGGTTGTCCACCTGATGGAGCAGGTCGAGACGCTCCAGGCCTTCGACCGTGAAGATGTCGAAGGCCCAGCTGGTGAGAGCTTCGAGGGCACGAGGGGCCACCCCTCGGCCTCGGGCGTGGGCTGCTGTCCAGTAGCCGACCTCTGCGGATTCCTGGCTGGGACCGGTCCGCTTCATGACCACGTTCCCAGCCAGCCGGCCCTCGCCGGTGCTGGAGTGATCTTCATACACGGCGAAGCTCAGCCGTTCTCCGGTCTCCCAGCCGCGTCGCTGAAGCTCCAGCCACTGCGCTGCGTCCTCGGTGCTCTCTACCGGAAGCCTCGTCCAATGACGCAACGTGGGATCACGATATGCTTCGACCAGCGGCTCGGCGTCGCGATCATTCCACGGGCGCAGGAAGAGCGCAGACGCAGACGGCGTCGCGTCCACCTGCAAGGTGACGTTCATCAAAGTCCTCCCCGAACGGTTCACCTGATCATCTCTCATCCAGTGAGCTGTGATCCGTGTGCTCCCGCGGTCAGCAGGACGCAGAACGTAACAAGAGAGAAGCCGAATCGCAGACGATGTCGGCGTGCAAGTGGACGTGCTGCACCACCTCGTCACGGGTGAGGGTGCACCAAAGTTGGTGTGGTGAGAGATGGGGGTTCGGGAAGTCCGCTGTCGTCTTGTTGAACGGCCTCGGTGATGCTCAAAACGATGACCACTTCGATGCCGCGCCATGGCGAGCAGATCACCAGCTTCGAGACGATCCTGTCCGAGCTGACCGACGACGGGAACTCGCTCGGGCAGACCGCCGGCCGCGACGCGATGCGCGACAACCACCTTCGAGGAGAGGTTCGACGTACGCATTGCACGTCCAGTGGTTGCTGACGGCGCGGAGCGAGACTCGCACACCGAGCCTGCTCAGGCATGTCGACTGGCTGGCCCACCACTCAAGCGTCGCGGCGCCCTCGTAGCTGTCCATAGTCCAAGTGCCGCGGGTGGTAGGCGGCCGAGCGTTACCGACACAGTGCCCCGGGATCGCAAGACCGTGTTACGAGCTCTTGGGGCGAGGACACGGACGGGAACGTTCAACCGCTCTGCCGTCCGTGTTCACCGGCTCAAGACGCGTGCGGACCTCGGAGCCGTTCGTGCCCTGCTCCGGTGGCGCCGGAGCAGTACCGCATCATCTCGGGCCGCCTGGAGGCCGAGCAGATCACCGCCTCAAGGCGGACCGCCCTCGCCCGGGGCGCGGGGCCTCCTGGCCGCGCTCGCCGTGGCGGCCGTGTGGGCGGGCATCCTAAGCCTGGCGGTCACCGGCCGGATGAACGTCGTCACCACGGTGACGCGTCACCGGCTCGCCGACGGGCGAGTCCGGGGCCGACCGCGGAGACGACCGGCGGGAGGAGAAAGGCAGGGCCTCCATGGGGTGCTGGGACCGGGAGTTGCGACACCGTTTGGCGCCACTACTCTGGCCGGATGCCTCACGAAATCACTCCCCGGCGGTTATGGCTGGGCTTACGCCTGTGGCCGATCGCGCTTCTCGTGGCGACATCCACCAGTATTGCCTCGACGTCACCTCATATCAGATTCACAGCAGTTCCAGCGAAATGTGTGAACGGAAAGAAGGACTCGACGGCGTTGTCGTCCGTCGACGACCGGGAGATCAGATGGACCGAGGCAACGAAGTATGACGAGGCGCGCTCGTGGGCACAGTCCCGCTGGTACACCTCGAACAACGGTCTGAATAAGGTCAAGGTCGCACCGGACGAAGCACTGACCAGCAACGACCTGCACTGGAAAGACAAGAAGACGGCCGACGGCGCACTCGCGACATGGGAACGCCACGGCAATATCGGTGCGACAGATTACATTTACCTCAACAAGCATTACCTGGACGGCCGTGGAGACTGGGCCTCCGACTACTGGAGAAGAGCGGCAGCCGCACACGAGTTCGGTCACGCGCTCGGCTTCTGCCACAAAGGCCAGGACAAGAAATCGCTCATGACTCCGAACATGAGTGAGGTGGCGAGTAATCAGCCAACGGATTATGACCGCGACGCCTACCACAGACTCTGGGGATGAGATGCGAATCAGCCGGGGAATCGCCGTGATGGCATCGGCCGCCGCCGTCATGACCGCGGCCGGCTACGGCGTCCACCTCAGTCTGGCAGACGCCCAATCCCCTCCCCGAGCAGTCCAGTCGGAGTCGCTGCGGGTCCCCGACCTGTCCAGGGACGAGTACGTGGCACATGCCGCACAGCACCTCGTCCATGGCACAGTCATCAGCAAGACCGGCCAGCAGCGCACCGATGACAACGGCGATATGGAACAGCAGTGGCTGGTCGAGGTCGCACGGTCCTTCAAAGGTGGCGTCACCGGAAGGATCACCGTGAACACGAACGCCTTCTTGGAATCCGGCGAGGAAATCCCGGACCCGGGAGCTCCGGCCGTCGAGGTCGGCGGTCAATACGTCTTCGCGGGCCTCTGGAACGAGGAGGACGACCGGCTGGAGGTCTACGGCGGGGCTGCGGGCATCCACGCCTCGCGAGGACTGGGCAATCCCGACCCCGAGCGACGCCTTCGAGGGCCACAGGCGGGTGACACCGTCGAACGGCGATGGGCCCACGCAGTGGCCCACGCCGGCCCGGCCCCGCAGAACACATCCGATTCCGACAACTGACCGCGCCGCGTAGTCCGAGCCCGCACCGCCACGTGCCCGCACCCCTCAGAACGATGTCCTTGTTGCCCGGGGGACAACTGGTCACCTGTCCGGTGGAGGGCCGGCCGCCGTGATCGCGAGTTCACGACGGCCGGGGCACCGCCGCTCACGCCGACCGGGGTCGTAACAGTGCGTCCACCGCAGCCGTGCCGCGATGGCCCGTTTCGACGCTCTGCGGAATAGCCGAGGCAGACCGCAGAGCTGCGAGGGCCCCGGAAAGCAGTCGTATCCGCAGCGTAGCGAGGCGATCACCGGCATGGCCAACGCCGACCGCCACAGACCGGTGCACACGACTCACGGTGCCCTCGCCGACTGCTCGGGGTGTTTGACGCGGTTCGGGGGACCGTCGGCCGCCCCGCGCGGCGGACAGGCACCTGATGAGGGTGTGGGGCCTCGATGCACTGGCCACCACCCGCGCCACCCACGGACCCCAGGCCGTCCTCGACCTCCTCGGCCAGACCCCGGCACCCACACCCGCCCAGCTCCGCACCTCCCGGACGATCCCGGGCGGCACCGCAGGCACCCGCCTCCACCCATGGAGCGACCGAAGCGGACGGGTTCCCGGATTCCTGGAGGGGTTGAGCAGGAACCCGCTGGCCCCCGAGACGGGTGAGGGGTGTCTGCGATGGGTTCAGCTCGTCGTTCAACCGTTGAGGCGGACTTGGGCTGCCTCAACGGTAGAACGGCTTCCCGATGAGGAAGTCAGGCCGCCGTGGTGACGGTCGGTGCGGCTTGGTGGCACGCTCCGTCGCGGATCGTTGCCCAGAGAACGTTGGCCCGACGTCGGGGGAGAGACAGCACTGCCTGCTTGTGTCCCTTCCCCTCGGCTCGCTCACGTTCGTAGTACGCGCGTGACGCTGGGCACGATCTCAGGCTGGCCATGGACGATAGGTAGAAGGCCGCCGTGTGAGCGGCGACGCTGCCGCTCACGCGGCCGGAGTCGCGTGGCACAGGGCTCAGTACCCCACGGGACGCTGCCGCCTGCTGCAGAGTGCCGCGCCCTCCGGCGCGCGGTCTCATTCCTTGGCGAGCGGCCTGGGAACACGGAGAAACCGGTGATCTCAGGGTATGACGGCTTTGGCCGGCCCGGCGGCCTGGAGGACGACATTCAGGGCACGCTGCGGGTCGGCGGTATACATGCCGCTCGCCCAGGCGGCCTTGGCTTCGATCACCAACCAGGCCCCGTCCGCCGTTCCCGCATCCACGACGATGGCGGAGGACAACGTGTTGCCGAACTCGGCGAGCAACTCCGCGCCCGGTTGGCCGCTGCGTCCTTGATCAGCGGCCAAGGACACCCCCGAGCCCGGCCGCGTCGCCCACCTGCTGGAAACACCTCAGCCGCCTGAACCTCCCGGACACCCCGCACGGCACCTCGTGAAGCCAGCGGCGCCGACTGAACGCCTGACCTTCGCCGGGCTTGCCCCCGCCACCCTCCGGTGGTGGGGGGATCTTCCGTCTTGGGCGGACAGGCCGAGGGGCGGGGGTGAAGCATGCAAGGGACCGTGAGATCTCCGAGAGGCTGTCCGCATGGCGACGACGGTTGCCCGACGATCTGCTCCTGACCGGCTGAGTGTGCTGCCGGGCGGCTGGTCGTGGATCAAGGACGCCCGGTACCTGGACGATCAGGTCCTCAGCAGCATCGCCGGCGCCGCGATGACCGCCGACGACGGCACGTACGTGCTGGGCGTCTTTCCCCGATGCACGTTGTCGCAGTTCAGATGGAGTTCTGAGCCTGTCTCCCGGGCGGTGGGTGAACGGCGTCACGTACGCCGTGCCGAAGGCAGAACGTCCCGGTCGTTCCCTGTGCGCGCCCCTCTCCGAACGGCGCCCGAGCTCACGGGCCCGGGACCTTCGACCCAGGGCCGAAGTCCTGTCGGGCAGGCCGGGAGCCGATGACTGAGGTCCTTCGCGTCGTGCTGGAAGCCTCTCGGAACGAGCGGTCGCGGCCGCCAGAGTGGAGGGGTCGCCCAGCGCACCGGCAACACCCGGCGCCGACGGCGCGACAGTCCCTGCCGCCTCCGAACGGAGCACCTGAATTGTTCAGCACCACCAGCACGCCGGCTCATCACTCCGCGCGCCCGGCCACCCGTCGTTCCTCCCTGTTCCGCCGGATCGCCGTGAGCGCGGCCGTCGCCGCCGCCGGCGCGACGGTCGCGCTCACGGGCGCCGGCAGTGCCTCTGCGGCCACCACCGGAAACGGTCAGTGGGACGCCCTGGCGAACTGTGAAGCGTCGGGAAACTGGTCCGCCAACACGGGCAACGGCTTCTCCGGCGGCCTTCAGTTCACCCCTTCCACGTGGCAGGCCTTCGGCGGTAACCAGTACGCCGCGTCCGCCCACCAGGCCACCGCGCAGCAGCAGATCGCCGTCGCCGAGAAGGTCCTTGCCGCACAGGGCCCGGGGGCCTGGCCGGTGTGCAGCGTCAAGGCCGGAATGTAAGTGCATCATGGCCTCACCGACAGACCGGTGAGGCCTATGCCATGATCGTGAGCTGATTCCAACCTGTCGGCTGTGTCCGTCAGTTGGGCGGCTCTGCAGCGCGATGAAGCTCCTGGCAGGAGGTGTCACGGCCAAGATGCACCGTGCCCCACCAGGAGTTTCGCGTGCTTGTCGACCTGTCGTCGATTGATATGTCCAGCCGTACCTCGCAGTGCCTGAGCGCTGGGCTGCATGCCCGGCGGCGGGAGACCGGGGCGCGCCGGCGGCGTCTGCCCGCAGGCCGGCAGGCCCTGCCCGCCTCGGTTCACCTGCGGTGCGGCGACGCCTGTGCCCAGCCCGGCGGCGGGTTCCGCAACGGCATCGCGACGGTCCGTCGCCGCATACGCGTGGCAGTCGACGTCCCGGCCGCCCTCGCCCCGGCCCCGACCGGGGCGCTGAAGAACATCCGGACCACGGCGTTCGTGATCCTGGACGGCACCCTCCCGCCGATCGACAGGATCTCCGCCGACACCCCGTACTGCTCAGGGAAACACAAGCGTCACGGCGTGAACGTCCAGGTCCTCACCGATCCGTTCGGCCGGCTGTTGTGGGCGTCCCCCTCCCCGCCCGGGTCCGTCCACGGCCTGACCGCCGCACGGACCCATGGGATCACCGACACGCTCGCCGCAGCCGAGCCGAGCCGAGCCGAAGCGCTGGGCGGGACCGGGGTAGCCGGCCACCCCGTCCGCGACCCGCTCCGAGACCGCCGGCCCAAGCGCCGGAAGCGCCGACACAACAGCAGTCACGCCAAGATCCGCTGCCGGGCCGAGCAGACCATCGCGGCCCTGAAGAGCCGATGGCTCCTTCGGAAGCCCCGCCGCAGCACCAACCGCAACACCACGAACGTCCAGGCCGTACTCGTCCTCCATCACACATCAGCGTGATGTGGGAAAAGACCTCAGTGTCTCCGACAACACCGGTGGTGTCCGCCTTGCCTCGAACATCGTGAAGGCCCACCCCGGCGTCACCAAGGCATGGGCGGACAACGGGTACCGTGTCAAGGTCATCGACCACGGCACCCACCTCGGCACCGACGTGGAAGTCCTCCGCCGCGACACCGCTGAGAAGCGGTTCAAGGACATCCCTCGGCGTTGGGTGGTCGAGCGGACCTTCGGATGGCTCCAGCGCCACCGCCGCCTGGCCCGCAACTACGAAACCCACCCGCATCATTCCGCAGCGATGATCGACATCATGAACCGTCGGTTCACCCATGGATCCGCACCGAACTGGCGCGACACCTGACGTCCGCCTCTGTCAGACCTCATAGGGCCAGACGGTGACATGGTCCTGTGCCACACGAATCTCGACCCACTGCCTCAGCAGCCCCCGCCACGGCACCACAACGGTGCCCACCGTCGAGTGCACCCGGACAGGCATGCGCCTCGACGGGACGGGCTGCACTGCCTCTACTTTGGCCAACACCCCGCCATCATCCTCGACTTACTTGCCAAACACCTTCGCCCGGACAAAACGCTGTTTGAGCGGGATGGATGAGTGAGGAAGGCTGATCACCGGATCCGCCGTGAAGCCACCGGGGTTGCCCTTCGGGGAACCGGGCAAGGTGATGATGTGGTGATCAAATCGTTGCCGCACCGCGCACAACCGCGTACAGCCCTCCCTTGTCCCACAGTCAGCCAAGAGGATCAACCTCAGGCCGGTGCGCTTACGCGCTCGGTCCGGGCTGCGGGCAGAGGAGGGGCTCGAAGGTGGGGAAGACGATGTGGAGAGCGGTGGTGGCCGGTGCGGCGGTCGTGTCCACGGGGATGGCGGCGGTGCCGGCCGGGGCGGCGGAGGGCGGGGTCTCCTTCAGTCGGGTCGCGGTGAACGGCGGGAAGCCGATCGTGATCGGGGTCAAGGAGGAGGTCGAGGTGCGTGTGGCCTTCCGGATGACGACCAAGCTCCGGTACGACCCCGGGCCGACGGTGTTTCCCTACCGGGGGAAGCTTGGCAGCGGGGACACGCTGCACAGCGCCATCATCGGCAGCGACTGCAAGGTCGTGGACAAGGCGAAAGGAATCTGCGACTTCGAGGAGTGGCTGTACATCGACCCGCGGAACCTCGACTTCGGCAACGAGGACGCTGGCACCTGGAAGACCGCCGCTCGGGTCTTTCTCGCCGGAGACGCCTATGACACGGACGACCAGGACCTTCCGTTGCAGGTCAAGCGGGCTACACGCGTCACGGTCAACGCCTCGCCGGAGCCGGTCGCGAAAGGGAAGACGATCACCGTGACCGGGCGGGTCACGCGGGCGAACTGGGACACCCACAAGTATCAGGGTTACGCGGGTCGCACGGTGAGCCTGCAGTTCAAGGCGGCGGGTGCCTCCTCGTACACGACGGTCAAGAAGGCGAAGTCGAGCAGTACAGGGGCGCTCAAGACCACGGTGAAGGCCACCGGGCCGGGGACGTGGCGGTGGACGTACTACGGGAACTCCACCTCTGGGGCGAAGTCATCGACCGGGGACCACGTCGCCGTGCGGTAGACGACGTGCGCAGAACCCCGAGCGCGCTGCTCGGCCAGGCTGGCCGGGCAGCGCGCTCAGCCGCATCAGGAGGCTCGTGTGAGTGCCCCTGTTTCCCACATGGGTGTCCTCGGCCCTCCGGGCTCGCCACGGCCGCGCCGCGTGTGAGGCGGGAGCCCGCTCCGTGCTTCCGGGGGGCCCTGGTGCAGCACACCAGTCCGGAGGACCATGGAGTCATGGGCACCCGTGTCCCGGACCAGGACGACGTCGCCGAACCAGCGAGGCCGCCACCCTCCGCCGAGCAGACCCGGTAGGTGACGGCCGGGCTGCGCGAGGCGATGGACGATGCCCGGCGCTCGGTGCCGGCGCGCGCCGCCGGCGTCTGGTCCCCCTCGGCTACGACGACTGGGCGTCGTTCTGCGGAGTGGAGTTCTCCGTCAGCCGGGCCCAGGCGTACCGGCTCCTGGACAACACCGCCGCCATGACAACGAGCCGCGGTGCTGGAGGACAACGCCTCCCACAGCACGCCCGTCCCCGGAGAAGGACGTGCTGCGCGAGGAAGCCCGCGACGCCCACCTGGAGCGCCTCGCCGGTGAGCAGCCGCGTGTCCTGCCTGGGCACGCGCCGCGCAGGTCCCAGGTCGTCCTGGTCGAGCCCGCGCTGAGCCAGCTGCCGAAGCTGACGGCGACCGAGACGCACCGCCTGGACCGTGCGATCGTCGCGATCAGCGTCAACCCCGAGCTGGGCGCCCCGGTGCCTGACACCCTGCTGCGCGACCACGTCGACGACATCGACGGGGTCCGCGTCGTCCACTACGTCACCAACGCGGTCTTACGGCCGGGAAGGTCACCGCGTGTGGTCACCGGGGGTGGACTTCTTCCAGGCTCCTCCCGCTTGAGCGGCAACGGTCTCAGTGTGGACGGCGTGGCAGCCGAGCATCCCAGCGACAACCGAGGGCGGGGCTTGAAGGACGAACTGTTGCAAGGTCGTCCGGCTGTGGAGAGTGGGGATGCTCGTGACGGCGAGCCGCCTGCCGAGGCTCGCCCGTTCCATCGGCTGCGCGGCTCCGAGCCCGGGGAAGACAGCCAGCCACTGACCGGAGCGGTGCCGTTCGGCCGGAGCTCACGAGGATCCCCGGCTCCCCGCGTATCTCGGGCGCGAGACGTTCGCCCTGCAGGAGTCGGTAGCTGCGCGTTCGTTCGGACGCTCCGTTCACGGTGTACCCCCCCGCTCCGTAGACCTGCTCAAGGAGTGCGAACATCTCCGGATGGTTCGCCTTGAGCCACACCCTCGCGTACGAGGTGGCGCTCAGCTCGCTGCCCTTCCTGCCCCCCCCAGGCACAGAAGTAGCGAGCGGCCGACAGGTTTGGCTACCAGTACTCGGTAATGCTGGGAGTGGTGTGGGCTGATGCTCCTATTGGCAGTCAAAGGGGCCCGAGAATCTGGTGGTGGTCCCGTCAGGTTTGGTAGGGGTGAAGGGCGACGTTCTCCGATCCGACGTTGATCTCAACCCAGGACTCGTCCAGGTCGCCGGGGATCGGTGCTGCCAGATCGAACAGCACGGACCAGGGGCCCATCTGGAGATGGGCGGCGCCGTCTTCCGTGAGGTGGAGGAGGCCGCGCATGATCACCCGGTCGCCTTGCTGTCTGAGTTCCGCCTCGGCAGAGGAGGCCGGCCGGGTGTTCTGGCCCCAGTGCACGTCGTCGTCAACGGTCCATTCGACAAGGTGCTGGCCGTCTGCCTCTTGCGGGTCACCGCCCCAGAGCACCACGACGGACCCGATGGGGGTGTGAACCCGAACTGCCGTGGGTCGCTGCGAGGTCTGCGGCAGGCTCTGCGTGCGGACGAGCATCGCCCCATCATCCATGACGTGACGTTTCAGGGACGAGGAGTTGTTGGGCGGTCGAGGTTGAGCGGTGGTGAGCAGGTCGAGGGAGGCGTCTGCGAGATCGTCGCGGCGGGTGCCGCGTTCGATGGAGGAGATCACGGTGGGCCCGACGCCGAAGTGCTCGGCGACTGTGGTGAGAGTGATGTTCTTGGCCTGGCGTGCCGGCCTGAGGTCGGCGATGTCCGGGATCGCGACTGGTGTTGTCAGGTAGCGGAAGATCTCCCGGGCGATCGCGCGCTTGAGCAGTCGGATGATCTCCTTCTTCGTGCGTCCGGCGGCAGTCTGTCCAGCGACGCATTCGCGGGTGCGGGCGTCGCTGGACATGCGGACGGGAGCGATGCGGCAGAGGGCCGAGTTCGCTCCGCGGCCGCCGCCCCGGGAGAGACGGTGGCGGTTGGTCCTTCCGCTGGAGGCGGGGACGGGTGCAACGCCGCATAGGGCCGTGAAGGATGCCTCCGTGCGAAGGCGGTAGGGGTTGCCGCCGACGGTGACCAGGAGGCTGGGCCGCGGTGTCGGGGCCGAGACCGAACGCGGCGCGCAGACCGTTTGGTTGTGCTCGCCGGCGGCAGCGTCCGGGGCAGTGCTGAGGGTGTCGTGTGCTGCGGTCAGGGCCTGGGCCCGGGCGGGCGAGGGACTTCAGGGCGGCCAGGAGGGCGACACGCGGTCCATCGCCCGTGGGACGGAGTCGAGAGATCGCGTCGACCTGCGTCTTGCCGCGCAGGGCTGTGTATTTGACGCGGATGCCGTCCGGGGCGGTGATGAGGATGTGCGTGATCGGCTTCAACGTGGCGGTACGGGCTTTGACGGCGGACCGCGCGGCGTTGTGGAGGGCGCTTATGCCGCTGACGGTGTCGTCCTTGGGTATGACCGATGCCCGGCCGGACAGCGCGGCGCGGGCTGCTGCGTAGGCGTCGATGGGATCGGATTTGCCGATCCGGCGCCGCTCGGCCTTGTCGGGCCGGTGAGGCCCGAGTGTCGGGCGGTACGGGTGAACCCGAGGCCGTGGGAGGAGGTCCCTTCGACGCCGACGGCGGTCACCGTGCCGTGGGCGTCCAGGAACGCGATCGACGCGGCGTATCCGGCGGCCGTCGTGGGCAACTCGGCGTCGGCGACGTGGCGGCCCGGTCGGTGACGACAGCGACGTGGATCGTATCCGCGTGGGAGTCCACTCCGCCGAACACCGTATCCAGTTCGGTGGTGGGCGTGATCGTCACTGTCATCCTGTCAGCTGCCCTCCCGGATCCGCGGTGACGCCGGCCGGGTGGTTCAGACAGGTCATTGAGGGTGCCTCTGGCCAGGCTCCTGCCAGGTCGTGTTCCACCTGGCCGGAGCCATGGAGAACGGGTCCCGGCAGCCGGACAGAACAGTCGTAGGACAGCCCAGCAGGACGTCGGTCAGCCCCTGAGCCACGGCCACGGAACCCGCTACGAGTATCAGTGTCCGACCCGCGCCGTCAGGGGATGCTGTGCCTTTGCCCCGCGGTGGCGGGCACCACGGGGCACGCCTGCATCCCGGCGGATCAGGTGGCCATGGCGAACGGGCAGACGCTGCCGGGACGGCGGGCGGTACGCGTGTCCATTCGGCGGCATCCAGGCCCGCCCGGTCGCAGGCCGTCCCGTGTCTAAGGCCTGTGGGACGTGCTCGCCCAAGCATGCCCAGGTGAGCTGGGCCACCACGCCCGTGACGGGGAAGGGGCCCGAGTTGGGCAGAGCCGCCTCGGCGGTCTGGAAGGCGGTGACCGCGACGAGCGTGGCAGCGTCGAAGGTTCCCGGGGTGAAGGTGCCCGGGACCAGGAGATTCAGGCGTGCCGGGCCGAACATCCTTTGTATGACACCGATATCGTCCGCGCCCGCTTGGTCGACGTCCCCGAGCTGGCGATTGGGGCGATTGCCGGGGACGGGAAGGAAGAGAATGTCAGGGTCGCTGGCCGGCGGCTCCTCCGAAACGCCCGCGTTCCGGAACAGGCCCCGGTCGACCGCGTTGCGCTTCCCCAGGCCCGATCCGCCCATGTTGCACTGCAGCGCGGCGGCGAACCACTTTCTGGCGCCGACGGCCAAATGGAACTTCGGGAACTGGGACGGGCCCAGGCCGTTCGGCCCCAGGCCCCAGGCCATGCTGAGGACGCCGAGCTGGGCGTCGGCCGGCCATGTGTCGAACCCTGCGAAGAGGGTGCGGATCACGGCCTCGTTCTGGTCCAGCCGCTTCGTCACCAGGGTGTCGATCCCCGCGTCGCTGAGATGCAGAGTCGTCACTGTCCCGCCGGCCTTGACGACAGCCCACTCGGCGGTGATCTCGAAGTCGGAGGCCCTCGTGTTGTCACTGTCCCGGAGCAACGGCGCGCCGAGGGAAGCGAGCGCCAGGGCATCAGCCACGGGGTCGATCTTGTTGCCGATGCCGATGGTCACGTTGCCGAGGCTGTCCCGATACATGTGTCTGACCCGCCCCTCCAACCGTGTGGAGAAGGCGGAGAAGTTGTCGCGCACCGCGGTACGCATGATGGTCGGCCTTCCGTTCTGCGGAGATCGGCCCCCTGGCCACCGGAGTCCTGGTTGTCGCGCCGCATGCCGGGCCCCGTCGAGGTGAGGAGGCAGAGCCAGGGAGGCAGAGCTCTTCCGAGAGGTGCGTGCTCCGCTCCGAGGGAGTGCGGGCGGCCATGTCGAGACAGGGGTCGCCTAGTTCCATGGTAGAAAGCCGGCGCTCGGTCCGCTCGTTCTACGTGCCACCGCATGGCCGGGCGTGGTGACCGCATCCCCCGAGGCAGGACGGGAGATGCCGAAGAACGCGCTCCATGTGTTCGACGGGTCCTTCGAGGCGCTGGCCACGGATCCTGACAGCCGGCCCCTGTGACCAGCGCCCGGCCGTCAGAGGGGAGCTCCGGTACCGCCCGCCGCGCGCCGCCCGCGGTCGCGTAGATCCTGATGGCGGCGCTGCCCTACTGCGCCACGCGTGTGAGTGCTCCCTGGAGCTCCTGCCGGATCTGGTGTCCGACGATGCGGAGGACCTGGTCGACGAACGTCAGCAGGCCATCCGTCCCGGTGTCTGCACGTTCCTGGAGGAGACCGCCTCGGGTCGGTCGCCGGTCGCGGCCTGTCTCTCCTTCGGCGGCGGCCCTGGCCCCGTACACCCTGGCGCCAGCTGAGCGGGACACGTTCCGCGAGCTCGCCGCGCTTTTCGAGGGACCGCCCGATGAGGGACCAGAGAATGTCCAGGTCTGCGCGCAGGTGATCACCGACCTGCTCACGGAACGGGAACGCAGAACGACCACCGGCGGAACCGAGCCTCTCATCGTCGCCCCACCCCCTGGCCCAGTAGACGGGCACTGTGGCCGGCTTCGCGCTCAACCTCCTGAAGGGTCTGCACGGCAAGGGGATCGTCCCCGCCCCGGTGAACGTGCTGATCGAGTACCTCCCCGGCACTCCATGGGAGTCCGCGAAGAAGCGCTGGAGTCGGCTCACAAGAACATGGGCGACATCTTCGGGCTCACTTCCGAACAGGCCTGGCGGCATATCGGGGCATGCCCGATGTACGGCACCGAAGGCGGCAGCACGTGGACGCTGGACGACCACAAGAAGCTGAGGAAGTTCGCGGACGACAACAGCATCGGCCGCATCTCGGGCTGGAACACGAACAACGCTGCCACCGGCTACGAGTACGAGAAGGTCCAGAAGGACTATCGCCCGGAAAAGTAGACATCGGAGAGTGAAGGCGCGAGGACGTTGCGGAGGTCACGTCCGCGATCGGGGCGTCGCCGCCCCCGCGGTCCGGGAGAACGGGACGGCGGCCAGGCAGCAAACGACCATCAGCACCACCCGCACCAGACTCACATCGCTGCCGGCTCCGTGGGCTTCCGCTCTCCCATGGCAACGAGCGCGCACGACCCGCAACCACGGCTGGATCGGGCCGGCCGCACCTCTGGTGCGTTTTCTCGGGCGGGCTGCCGTGGCCCGGCCACTCGCCGCGAGGTCTTCCGGCGATTTACAGTCCATCAGGACACGACCCGTCCACCACCCACCGGCCGCCCTCGCGTGCAGTAGCATCGCCGTACCGATTTGGGGCGTTATATACCCAGAGGTGGAGGCCATGGAGACTCTCCCGGGACCCGGCGCGACGACCGCCGTCGCCGCCGTGGCACGCTCCACGCGGACCCAGCCGCGTTCCCCGTCGCAGTTGCTCTCGGACGCTGTCACCCGGGCGGGACTCTGGGAGCGGCTCGCCGAACGCGCGGAGGGATGCTCCGGGGAGCCCTCGGTCCTGCTGACCCCCGGGGTCTCCACCTACGGCGACGCGGCAACCGCGGTCAGCAGGCCTCTGGTCGAGGAGCTCATCGACCTGCTGTGCGACCGGGGATACCGGAACATCGCCGTCGGGGGCGCCCGCTGCGGCCCGGACATCTGGCTGGCGGGCCAGGGCGACCCCTGTCACCGTCTCGGCTATCGAGAACGCACCCCGCGGGGAAACCCCTACCGGCTGGTGGACCTGGCGCGGGACGTCGTCCCCGTCGGATTCCCCGCCGCCAGCGTCCTCCACGGCAGCGGGATGTCCCGCCCCTGGCCGGAAGCAGACTTCCGCGTCAACATCGCCAAGAACAGCACCCATCCCGAGTTCGGGTACGCCCTGTGCCTGGCCAATCTGCTGGGTGTGCTGCCGCAGACCGACACGCACCACCACTACCGGGCGCGGCGCGACGGGGCCGAGGTCGTCGCGGCCATCCTCGACGTCTGTCCGCCGGACTTCCACATCATCGACGCGGTGGTCAGCAGCCACGGCTGCGCCGGGGCCCAGGTGGGCAGGCCCCTGGAGACCGGCACGGTGGTCGCCGCCCCCGACGCGGTCCTCGCCGACCTGGCCGGGGCCCTGCTCATGGGCGTCGACCCCGTCTCCTCCTCGCTCACCGCGCGGGTCCTCCAACTCCGCGGCCTGCCCACCGACTACCTCGTCGACGGCGATCTCACGCCGTACCAGGGCTGGCGCAACCCCCCGAGGTTCCTGATGGAGTCGATTCGCCGGCTCCACCCGGACGGGCGGGCGCACCGGCTGTTCAGCGCCGCGTCCTGGCGGGTGGAGCCCGGCGAGGCGGAGGTGACCGACAAGGCGCTCGGCCGACTTTCCCGGGGCCTCACCACACTGCTCCGGGGTGCGGACGAGAACCCGGTCGCCTTGGCGATGCTCTGCACGACAATGGGGGCCGCCGCCGCCGGCTCGGCCACGGTCCAGGCGTGGCGGAACGGCTACGCGAAGGAGCGGATCCGCCGCAGGGAGGTCTCCCTCGCCGTGGATCCGCGCGCCTACACCGATCGCGACTTCGACCGGATCATCGAGATCCTGCGCCCGGTGGAGGGCATCGTCGATGCCCTCCCCGCAGACGCCTGGCGGATGCGGTGGCAGCATGTGGGCCACGCGATCCTCTTCGGGTGCGAACGCACCGTCAACGCCCCGTACGCGGAGTTCGTCCGACGGGTGGACATCTGCCGCTCCATCAGCTACATGACCGACTATCTCGGTGGCCGGGTCCACGTGGTGTCCCGGGACACCCACGGCCGCCCGACGCGGCAGATCGAACGCAACATCTATCTCGCGCAACCCAACTACCTGGCGTTCTACGGTGGTCCCCCCATCGACGTCTGCAAACTGGAGACGATCGCCTACGGGGAGCGCTCGCAGCGGATCTCCTGGCGGACGGTACACAGCCCGAACCGCTCGGCGGAGTACGACGACGGCTCGGTGACCTGCACAGATGTCGACCAGGGCCGCAGGACCCGGATCGTGATCCGGGTCCGTCAGAAGTTCACCCTCCCTCTGAGCTGGCAGGTCTTCCGCCCCGAGACCCGGCCATCGGTACGCGACCCGCTGGTGCGGGACTCGTACCGGAGGTTCTTCACCCGTTCCCTCGACAACTTCGAGGCCCACTACGAGGGCCGCCCCTACCGGATCGGCCGCCCCTGGGACGGGTGTGACGACGACCAGGCGGCCGAACTGCCCACCCAGCGGCTCACGGACGCCGTCCGGCTAGTACGGGGCGCCACCCGGGAGGCCCTGACCGCCGGGCGGCTCCACGGCACGCCGGGCCCGGACGGTTACCGGCACGTCGCCCCGGGGGACGTACCGTCCCGCTTCCGGCTCCTTGAGGAGGTGCGCGAGACCCTGCGCCCAGCGGTCAGCGGCTTCGGAACGGGGCTGTGGGAGGCGCTGGGCCGCGACCGGAACCCGAGGCAGCCACTGTGAGAGCCTGTGTGACCGGTGCGACCGGGCTCGTCGGGGCCCGGGTGGTCCAGGCCCTGCGCGAGGCGGGCCACGAGGCACGGGCGCTGGTCCGGCGCGGCAGCGACACCCGCCAGTTGCGGGCACTCGGCGTTCCCATGGCGCATGCAGGGCTGAGCGACCGGGACGCCCTGCGGGTCGCGTTCGATGGCTGCGACACGGTGTTCCACTGCGCCGCCGTGTACGCGTACTGGGACATCACCCTGGAGGAACTGACCCGGGACAACGTAGAAGGCACCCGTGCGGTCCTGCGGGCCGCCGCAGCGGCCGGGGTTCACCGGGTAGTGGTGACCTCCTCATCCGTCACCTGCGGCTCCTCGGGCGGCCCGATCGCCCGGGACGAGGATTCCGTACCCGGTGACGAGTATCTCCCGGACTACTTCATCAGCAAGACCGAGCAGGAACGGGCGGCCCTCTCCTGCGGCGCCGAACTGGGCCTGGACGTGGTCGCGGCCTGCCCGACCATCGTCGTCGGCGGGCCCGACCGGCGGCTCGTCCCGAGCAACGCGCTCCTTGTCCGCTATCTGACGGATCGGCTGCGCACCAGCTACCCGGGGGGCTGCAACATCGTCTCCGTCCAGGACGTCGCCCGGGGCCATGTGCTCCTCGCGGAGCGCGGCACCGCCGGGGAACGCTATCTACTGGGTGGCGAGAACTGGGCGTGGCGGACCATCCACCAGACGGTGTCCGAGCTGTGCGGCACCTACGGGCCCTGGACGAACGCCTCGCACACCGGCGCGTATCTGGCGGCGACGGCGGCAGAGGTCCGCGCGCTGCTGAGCGCCCGCCCGCCCGCGACGACCCGTGCGGAGGCCCGGACGATGGGGCGCTACTACTGGTACGGGCACGACAGGGCAGCCGCCCTCGGGTACGCGCCGAGACCCGCGCGCCGGGCCCTCGCCGAGGCGCTCGGCTGGCTGGTGACCAGTGAGCATCTGCCGGACCGGATCCGGGCCGGGCTACGGCTCCACCCCGAGGTGATCGACAGCCGTGAACTCGTCCCCCGCCCGCTGGACGGGGAAGCCGGGACTCCGGGCTGAGCGGATGGCGAGCGCGGGCGCGGGCTCTTGCTCGTGATCACTGGTTCGTTCCGCGCGCCCGGCTCCGCCCGGCCGTTCAACCGCTCTTTCCCGTCGCCTCCTCCCGAGTCCCCTTCGCCTCTGTGGTCTTCTCCGCCTCTGCGGTCTTCTCCACGACGGCGTGGAACCGCTCCGCGAGCCGCCGCTCGTACTCCCGGGTCAGCTCCGTCACGCTCCGCGCGTAGTCGATGCCCAGCTCGGCCTGTGCCATGGCGAACCTCGCGCCCTCCTCGCTGACGAACCGGTAGTACGTGGTGAAGGCATCGGCCCAGTGAGGGCGGCCGGTGAGCAGCCCCGCACCGAGCTCCAGCTCATCGCTCCACAGGGCGGCCTGAAGCTCCGCGACCTGGGTCGCTGCGGTCCGGAAGTTCTCCCACGCATCCTTGATCTCGGCGTTCTGCTGCTCGGGGCTGGTGGCGCTCATGGGCGTTCGTCCTCCTCGGAACGGGTTCGGGTCAGGCCGTGGTCGTTGTCGGCTCCGGCGGCGGGCTGAGCAGGGTGCTGTGGTGGAACCCGAGCCGGGGATCGGTCCAGACAGGCAGTTCGGGAACGTAGTCCCGCAGTTCGGGCATCCGTGCGCGCAGCCGAACGGTGTTCGCCGGATAGTCGTACACGGTGATGGTGTTGAGGCCCCGGTTGGCGGTGAACAGCAGGCTCTGATCGGTGGAGAGCTGGCAGGCGTACACCGAGTCGATCAGGGTGCCGCGGGTGACCCGGAGCGCCCCGACAAAGTGTTTACTGCTCGGCACCGGCGATCCTCGGGTGAAGGCGTCGGCGACCTGTCGGGCGGCCTGGCGGGCGGAGCGGACCTGCACCGAAAGGCGCGGACGTTCGTCGATGACGCGATAGGAGGCGAAATCCTCCAGGTCGATCATGACGATGGTGCCACTGCCGCCGTTGCAGTAGATCAGCTCACGGTCGGAGACACAGACGTCGGAGTTGATGTGCGCGGGCACGTGCTGGCCACCGGTCCAGTGCCGCAGGATCCGCCCGGACGCGGCGTCGATCTCGAACACGTACTCCTTGAAGTACGCCATGGCCCACTCGTGCCAGTCCCAGCCCTCCTGGGGCCGCACCCGGAACGAGAGGGCGTAGAACCGGTCCTCATGGGGATGGCAGGCCACGTGCCAGCAGGTGGTCGGCAGCGGGATCCGGCGTGCGACGCGCTTCTCCAGATCGAAGACGCCGACCTCCGCGGCCTCCCCCCGACCCGGGTGATCCATGCCGCCATAGACGAGGTACCGGCCGGACGCGGTGCGCTTCATGGCGTGCGGGAGCTTGAGCAGATGGTCGCCGACGCGCTCGGCCCGGGTGGGCCGGTCGAGGTCCAGCAGCCACAGCCCGTCGCCGATCGCGGTCACCCCGCGCGTCTCGTCCAGCCACACCAGATGGGTGCTGCTCTTGATGGCCGCGTCGGGCACCTCGAACTGCAGCGTGGAGACCCGCTGGGACTCGTCCAGTGAGGTGGTGTCGTAGAAGAGGAGCTGCTGGCCTGCGTTCCCGAGGAAACCGAATTTCCGGTCGGGCGTGATGCTGACGGCGTGACCGCCGGCCACGCCGTCGTAATACCGCACCCGGTACGCATAGGCACCGCTGACCGGGTCGTAGCGAAACACACAGACACCGGCGGCGCCCTCCAGGCCGTTCAGGCCGTTTCCGTCGAGGGCGATATGGAAGGCGTAGGGGTAACGGATATCGGAAAGGGCCACGGGCTTTCCGTTTCCTGGGAAACCGGGATGCATAGGGGTTTTCGGTGAAACTCATCATCCCACCAAGTGGGCACACTTTCCCGCATTGCCCTCACCCGGCCCTGTCGTCCCGGCCGGGCACGCCGGGAATGCGTACGGTGGCTGTACGAGGCCCCGGTGCCGTCCCCGCTCCGTGGCGGCGGCGCCGGCCCGGTCCAGAAACGTCCGAGAGGAAAGAACAATGCCGAACTCAACGCACAAGCTGAAGCTGCTCCAGGAGAACGCCGCAGTAGGCCACTACGGCGACGGAGGCCTCTACAGCTTCACCGTCGATCTGCACGCCATCCCGGATACCGGCGCAAAGATCGACGAGAAGGGCGTAGTGCATACGTTCGAGGCCCCCGCGGGCTGGGGCTGGAACAAGTATGCGGCCTATTACTACTACAACAGCAAGAAGCAGCAGGTCGTCGGATCGGGCACCATCGACCCCGGTACGATCAAAATCGAGGGAAAGAAGCTGACGTTCACGCGTGACGTGCTGCTGAACAGCGACGAAAACCACGGCGAGTTCCTGTGCTACAACCTGGCTCTCGTTCCCCAGGACGGCGCGGAGGAGGGCACGCAGCATGACGGCACCGCGATGCTCACCGATGCGAAGGGAGCGGAGCTGGCCAAGAAGATCTTCTTGTACGCCATCATCGACGGCTCCTGACCCGGCGTGCGCCCGCGGATGGCGCTGGGCGCCGGTCTCGGGGTCTCCATGGTGCTCCGGGTTCAGGGACATGATCTCGTCACCTCAAGCACAGTTGCAGCGCTGGAGCCGCTCGGCCTCCGGTCGCTTGCCCGATGATCGACCCGTGATCACACAGCACTTCCCTGCGCATCTTCTGGCGCGGCTTCGGGGACCTGGCCGCGTGGGAGACCGCAGGGCGGCCAGGTCAGCGGAGTCGTGTCTACGGCTGTGCTCCGCACCCCATGCTGGGGTCAGGCGTTCGAAGGTGGTTGGTGGGCGGTGAGTTCGGCCTGTTGCAGCCAGTCGATGTACCAGCGAGTGAATGTGACCGGCTTGCCGGCCTGGTCGCGGAGGGGGACTAGGTCGCCGTCGTCTGCCCGCCAGTCGGACCAGATGGCGCCCCGGTGGATGCCACTGATGATCAGCCACTCCCTCTGGGCGCAGCCGAGGTGGGAGATCACGATGGCGCCGGCGGTGTGCTCGGGGGCGAACACCAGGGCTTCCCAGCGTTCGTCCCATGATTCGATGGCGTCGTCGAAGTACTCGGTCTCGTCGAAGTTCTCTTCTTCAGGGCGTACGGCGAGAAGTGCGTCGCGTTCTCTGGGATCCGGTCCGTGGCCGGGAAAGGGCCGGGCGAGCATGGACAGGTCGGCCAGTTCGGCGCCGTCTCCTTCCCAGCGCCAGCGGCCTTGGACGCGGCGAACGGGAAAGAGGCCGTACGCAGGACCAGCGCCGCCGGCACCGACGCTGGTGAGGAAGCTTCGGTACTCGTCCGGCAACCGCACGCCTATCTGTGCTTCGAGTTCGGCGAGCCCGTCGTCGGTCAGGGGGTCTTCCAGAGTCCACCTGTGCCCGTGCGAGCCGAACACCTTGCTGCTCGCCGGTAGGGCACTCAAGGCGCCCACACGCTGACGGACTCCGCTCCACTGCTCATCAATCATGCCCGGACCATAAGCGGAGCCAGTGACAGTGGACCCCGCCAAGGACTCCGCGTGATCTGTGGGCCACCCAGAATGCTGAGCCGGGTCACCTCGCGCACTCAAGGGTCGACTCCCGCCCGTTTGCGCCGCCCGACTCTTCGACGCCCAGGCCGCCGGCGCCACCACACGGAGCTCCAGGCCGTCGTCGCCGCCGGCCTCCAGGACCAGTACTCCACCGGCCGCGGCCGCCGCGTCCCGGGTCGCCGGGGCACCTGCTGGACAGACTTTTCGGCTGCCCGTCATGCTGTCTGGATGTTCCGACGCGGGTGGCGAGCATGGCAGGCCCACCGGGCTTGGCAGAACCGTGGTGTGGCGGTCCGGATGAATGAGTTCTACGACTCGCTCACTGAGCCGGAGAGGGGTTCAGCCCAGGACGTCGCCCTCAAGTACGCGCGCGAACTTTATGGCGGCTACGAGCGTCTCCTGAGCACGAAGGTCGCTTCGACGTCCCCGTACTACGTCGGGCTGTCTTCAGAGCTGGGAAGCTTCACCCATGTCACCAGGCGGGTTGTTCTGGTAACGGACACCATGCTGCTGTCCGATCACGGTGTCGGAGCGGTGCACGAACTCGGGGTGCACGAACAGTCCTCTACGCACAGGGTAATGGGCGGCGATGTAGGCGATCTCACCACCACAGTCAGGACGTGGCATTACGGGATGGTGACCAAGGATCCTGTCGAGTTAGGTCAGTGGCTCCTGGACGCCGAACCTCTGCTGCGCAGTGGTCTGGTCTGGTATGGGCCTGTCTTCATGGAAGGGAGCACGGGGGTGGAATCGGACCTTAGATCTTCCACCACAGAGCCCGGCCCACTTCCTTCACTCAGCGACCGGTCGATCGACTTCGTGGTGGAACACGGCCGTGCCGTGGATCTGTCGAGGACCAAGCCGCTGGCCAGCCGGGTAGTCCGGCCGATCCTGGAGATCGATCTGCCCTTCATCGACGGGCTCAGCGTCAGCGACTTCGCGCAGGTCACCAGCGAGGAGTTCGACTCCTACACCCAGTACCGCGACTTCATGCGCTCTCGACTCCTCGAACTCGACGACGCACTGGAAGCGGTCGACTCCCAGGTCGCCCTGGAACGGATCGCGCTCACCATCCGCGACGAGCTGCGCGCCGCCACCGCTGAGATCAACAAGGCGGCCCGGTCCCGGGCCCTGATCCGGTCCGGTGCCGTACTGGGTTCGACGAGCGCTGTCCTCGCCGCAGTCCGCCCCGAAGCCCTCCAAGGCGCGCTCGCCACCAGCGCGACAATCGCAGCCGGCGCAACCGGCCTGTGGCCCACCATCCAGGCATTTGCCGACATCAAACCCAAACGCGCACATGGAAAGTGGCACTACGTATGGGTCCTGCAAAAGAAGACCGCCCGCTGAGCCCGCTGTCACTTCTCTTGGCCGGGGGACAAACCTCATCAACAAGTATGTGCCCCCGCTCAAGGGAGGTCGCCGACCCGGGCCTTCAGATGGAGTTTCACCGACATCGACTACATCGGGTTCGACTACGTGTAGGCATGGATCACCGGCGGGGGTTGCGCGCCTTGCCTCCGCCGGTGGTCTGAAGCCGGTCCGGGGCGGGGGAGTCGGCCGGGCCGGTCAGGGGGTCGCGGTGGCGGGGCCGGTGTTGAGGGTGCGGCGTCCGGCCGGCCGGACCACGGGTGGCAGGGCGGCGGCGTCGGCCAGACGCTCGGCGGCGAGCACCGCCCGGAGCACGGCGGGCGACAGCTCCGGGTTGTCGGTGGCGGGGGCGTCGGGTCCTGTGCCCAGCGGGCGGCGGGTTATCACCTGGTGATTCTCGCCCGGAATCCGCCCCGGAGCGCACGCGTACGCGATACGCGTGGTCGGTGTCCGCCACCCCGTCGTCCCGGCCGTGAAGATGACGATGTTCCGCGCCGATCCTGACGTTCGCGGACCAATCGATCTGATCGGATCCGGCACCCCCGAGGTGGGAACGGAGGGCTGCCCGTGCGCGCGTCTGAGTGCAAGCGCGGGGGCAGCCAGTTCCAGGAGATCAGTGCGTTCTGGTTGCGGTGATCAGGGCCCGGGTCATGGTGCGGGTCATCTCGCGGTGCCCGAGGGTGTCTTTGCTGTCGATGAATTGATCGGCCGCGCCAATGACCGGCAGGGCGGCCCTGATCGCCGGTCGGTGATGTGGGTGGTCAGCACAGCGGTGATGCGCTCGGCGTGCAGGACCTGGAATGGCCGACTGATCACCGGTGGCCGCACCCGTCTCCGACTCCACCTCAGACCTCCCCCGGCTTCGCCTACGGCTCCGACATCGCCGGCATCGGCCTGACCATCCCGGCCGTGGCCATCGTGGCGGTCTGACACGAGGGGCGGCTCCTGCTGGGTCTTGGCCCGCCCCCTCCGGTATCCCTTCATCTCGATGGTGGTGGGCACTCTGACGGTCATCCCCGGCCGCGCGACGCTCTGGCGGGGCTGTCTCCACCCGGTGCTCTTCGCTGCGTACCTGGTGCCGGCGGTCACCCCCTGGCGGCACCGGTTCCCGGACCGGGCGAGCTGCCGCCCAGCCCCGGGACCAGCACTGCCGCCACCGCCAGGTGCATCAGAGCGAGGGAGACCCGGGTTCCGCCGTCCATGCCGTCACCGATGAACGGCAGGAAAGACACGGCCAGTACGGCGCCGGCCGCTCCGGTCCAGATGGTGCGGGCGCGCCGCGCCCCGAACCTCTCCAGGGTGGCCAGCAGTCCCCAGCCGGCAAACGACGCGAGCAGTGCGACGACCACCACGGGCACGGCGCCGATGTCGAGTGTCTGCTCGCCGTCGGTGATCCGCAGTCCGTGCCCCAGCAGGGGATCCGCGACCAGCCACACCAGGACGGGGGCCAGGGCGGTCAGGGCGCTCACCCCCAGGCGCCATCTCCGCGCGCTCACTTGGCGCCCCCTGAGAGCGCCCCGTGCAGGAAGACCTCCACCAGCTCTCGCGGGGTCAGGTCGGGCTCGCCCTCCGTACGAGGCTGGGTGAAGAGCAGCCCGAAGAAGAGGGCCGCGATCTGCTCCGGCGGCCGGCGCAGGGCGGCCTTGTCGGGCACCAGCAGCTCCGCGAGGGCCGCGCGGATACGAGTCGTCGACTCGTCGCGGCCCGCGCCGCGCACCGTGCCGGGGTGCTTGCCGCCGCGATGCCCCAGCGAGCCGAGGATGGCTCCCATCCTGGACATATGCGCCTGCAGGGCCTCGGCGGCCTCCGCGAGCCGGTCGGGCAGCGGCATGGACACGTCGATCGCGTCGAGCTCGCGGACCGCGTGCTCGGGGGAGAGCGCCTCGGCGATGCAAGCCTGCAGCAACTCGTCCTTGTCGGCGAAGACCCGGAAGATCGTGCCCTCACCGATGCCCGCGGCACGGGCGATCTTCGCGGTCGTCACCGCCGCCCCGTACTCGGCGATCAGCGGAATCGCGGTCTGGATGACCATCGCGCGGCGCTCCTCCGGCGTCATCGCGGGGGCGCGGCGGCGGGTGGTCTGGTTCTCCTTGGGTGCTGTCATGGCCACCAGTCTACGGAGTGAGTCCTCACTCCGCTACCTTTCCTTCCCTGGCTGCTTGTCGGCGACAGCCCGCCAGGATCCACAACTGCGGCTGGAGTACTGGTGAGAAGCCGTACTTCAACCGTTCATGGAACGCATTAATCGAACGAAGTTCCTAACGGAGGTCTTCCCTGACGGAGGTCTTCAGTCGAGGGCGCGAGCGCTGGACAGGAGGGCTCTATGACCCGGTTTGGCTCCGGCCTGCTCGCCCCCGGCGAACTCTGTCGCGATGCCGGGGACGGGCAGGCCGACTGCTACACCTCCCGGTGACCGGGACGGGAGGCCCTGCTACATCGACGCTGCTTGGACCAGGCTGGCCAGGAGCGCGGCGAAGAGGTGCGGGCGGCTGAAGTATCCGACGTGTGACGCGGGCAGCGTACGGACGTCGAACGGGTTCTCCGGGGTCAGTTCGTCCGCCTTGCGGATCATGTAGTCCTGGACGGCCGGAGGGATACTCAGGTCTTCGGTGAGGCGTACGAAGGTGTGCGGGACTGCACCCCATCGCGCGGCCTGGGCCACCGCGCCCTTCTCCAGTACCGAGTAGTTCTCGTCCGGGTCCATGGAGTCGAGCAGCATCCGGAACTGGTGGTCGCTGGAGTCGGCCATGACGGCAGTCTTGAGCTGCGCGAACAGTGCGGGGTCGGCGTGCGCGGCACGCCAGTTCAGCCGTACCACCCCGTGGTCTGCCGTGTTCGGCACGGTGATGCGTGCCGCTGCGGCGTCCAGCAAGTTGTCGTCGAGGACGTCCCACTCCTCGGTGGCCATCGCCGGGTCGCTGAGGCAGACCGCGGAGAGGTAGACGACGCGGTCGAGGAGTTCGGGTACGGCGTTCGCGACGGCGGTGACGGTCAGGCCGCCGAAGCTGTTGGCCACCAGGACCAGGGGCCCCGACGGGGCGAGCCGGTGCAGGATGTCCACCACGTGACGGACGTTGTCCTGCAACGTGATGCCTCGCATCGGGGAGGGGGCGGCGGCCAGTGCCGTCAGGTCCTGTGGCTGCCGGTAGTAGGCGGCCGGGTGGTCGGCGCGGTCGCCGTGACCGGGCAGGTCGACGGCGTACGAACGGTGCCCGTGAAGGGCCAGCTCGTTCTGCAACGGCCCCCAGGCACGGGCGTTGCTGGACCCACCGGGAACGAACACGAAGGTGGGGTGTGCGATGGAGCGCATGAAGGAATCCTCGTCATCCTGAGGCGAACGGTGAACAGTGCACGGATGACCAGGTGCCGACGGAATGCTCGGTCAGCACCGAGTCGGAGACACCGAACGGATGCGCAGGGAATGCCAGTTGTTGAGGACCGAGTGCATGATCGAGACCATAGGACCCGTCCGGTACACCCGCCACCGAATTTCCCACCGGTTCAACGACCGGCCGCAGTTGGTGTTGTGCCCAATCCACCCCGGGCCTGGTGAGGACCTCGCGGAGCTCGGGATGAGGCGTTCTCGTCGGGCTTGTGGTGTTGCTGACGAACACACCGGGATTCGCCAGGTGTTCCTGGCCGTCGACCTCGGCCGGTTCCTCGTGCTTCCTCGGAGACCGGCCGTTCCGGCGCCTTTTTGTTGGGGGTACCGCGCGAGCGCCGCGTCCCCTCCCGACGGAATGGCGCCCGCACCTCCCCCTCCACCGGGGGAGAGGTGTCCTCGTTCGCTCCGGGTGGGGGCGTGTGGCGACGGAGGGTTGTTCCCGTTCTGGGTGCCGAGCGGACACAGGCTCCGACAGCGTGGTTACCGTCGACGCCCCCTTTGCCCAGGATCTGGAGACGTCCGGTGATACTGCCTTCGGGCGCGGCTGCACAGCGGCTTCGCCGGAGTCGCGGCCGGCGCTGGCGGTCGTGGCGGTCCGGGCATACGGGTCGGTGTCCGCGTGAGCGGCGGGTGCGATGGCGGTGAGGCAGCCGAGGGCCGAGTACGGTGCCGGCGAATGCGGCGGCGGGACGGGGAGCGAGACGCGCGGGGGATCATGCGTGCCTGGACAACCGTGGCCCCATCCATGGCGGACAGGTCCCTTCGCCGTGCACGGAGGACCTGGAGGCCGGTGCAGCCTCGGGGTATCGGCGAGGAAGTGGACGGATACGGACTGGACGCTGATTCTGATCCGTTCTCCGTGGCCAATGTGGGGATGCCGTCGTGCGCGCCGGCCTGGCCGGTCGGGGCGCCGACGTCCTGGCGCTGCTCGCCGGTGAAAACGTCTGAGCGGCTCCATCTCCCAACCAGGACCGCGTCTGATCCATGGTGCCCGATGTCCCCACAGATCGTGCCTTCCGCCAACCCGGACGAGGTCCGCGCCAGCACGAACCCCGCCAGCACATCGGTCTCGAACTGCTTCAGCTTCTCCGCCGTGCCCGGCGGCCGGACATCGCGCAGGTCCCGTACGACAGCCAGCGCCAACCCGAGACCCTCACCTTCGGCCCGATCGTGAACCGATCAGACAGAGTGAGAACGCTGCAGGATCCCGAAGCGACCCCAGCCCGCGAACCGCTGCCGGAGAGAGGACGAACGCCCTGGCCACGAGGTTGAAGACGCGGGGAGGCTCAGAGCAAGCCACGGAATGTCGAACAAACAGGCGCCGTCTTGTAGAGGAGCACGGTGCTGCTGTGCACGGTGGATGGTGCGGCGCTGATTGAGCAGCAGCTCCGCCAGGGCCGTGCGGGTGTGGTGGAAGGAGCGGCCCGTGAGGGTGGTGGTGAGGAGACCGGCGGATCGCCGGGCCGAGGTGTGGGCGGAAACGGGCGCGTTGCTGATGCCGGTACGGCGCGCCAGCTCCGTGGTTGTCCGTGCTGTGTCCAGGGAGTACAGGAGGGCGAGCCGAGTGCGCCCGAGGATTCCTGCCGGGGCCTCGCCGGGTACGTCGGCTCCGTCGGGTCTGAGCGGCCGGCCATGGGCGGCGGGGTAGGCGAGCGCCACCGGACAGTCGGGCAGGTCCTGGAAGAGCGGGTCGTGCCGCCAGTGGAAAGTTGGCCGCAGGATCAACCCGCGCCCTCCGAGCCGGACCCGGGGTGAGCCGGTCGTAGGCGGCCGGTCTCTCCCGGGACCGGCGGAGGTCCGCGACAAGGGACCGGGCGAGCCGGAGCTGGGTGTGAGCGACGATCAGGATCCAGGTCCAACGGTCCGCTGCCTCGGAAGTGCGGAGCTTCGGGTTGGTCCATCCGAGGTCTGCTTCGCAAAGCGGAAGGTGTGCTCCAGGTCGAAGCGGCGGAGAAACACCTGCCAGAAACGGTCCACGTCCTCCGGGGCGGCACCGGTCTGGGAGGACCATGACCACAGTGGCGGAGCAGCCCGCTCTTTCGACTGGTGCTCAACCTTCAGTCGCATCAACGTCCCTTCGGCCAGGGGAAGTTCACCGTCGTGGTCGAGCCATGATGAGCGGTGGGTGATCCGTGGGTGGATCCGGACCCATGCCTGGGTCTCGGCCTTGCCATAGTTGGTGGTGTCGGTGACGGTGGTGATCGCGGGCTGGGGCCAGGTCTCCGGCTTGGCGAAGCGGAATTCCGGGCCGTGCTCGGGCGGCCGGCCGTTGACGCCGTGCATCCGCGGTGGCTTCGGCAGCCGCATCACGCGGTGTCGGAGCGGACCCGACCGACCAGTTCGACCGGCGGCAGGTCACGCAGGACCCACGCCAGGCGAATGACGTCGTAGCCGACGTCGCTGAGGATCACGATATGCGGGTCCCCGGCCTGCCACTGGCCTGCGGTGATGAGCCGCTCGACGAAACCCCGCAGCTGGGCGGCGGTGACCGCGGTCGCGTCGTCCGTCGGCCCAAGCCGGACCGCGTCCAGGATTGCGGTCCAAGACGTGGCGCCTGGCTCCAGCACGGGGACGAAGGAGTAGGGCCAGCCCGGAATGAACTGCGACGCGGTCTTCGCTCGGCCGTAGACGTGGCAGAACAGGCGCTCCGCCGAGCACGGCGTGTCCGAGCGAAGCCACGGCGACACATCGACCGCCAGGACCAGGCGCCCGCCGTCGAAGCGCGGCAGCGGCAGGCCGACCAACACCGTCCGCAGCCGGTCGACGTCGATGCGGCCGTGATTCAGGCCGCCGTACATCGCGCCGTGCCCACGACAATGCTCGGGCAACAGCGTCAAGTCCCACCGGGGACTTCACCGCACCATCCGCACACAGCACAGCGTCCACCAGCTCGAACAGCGCATGGCGCCGAGCGGTCAGACACTCGTAGAACTCACCCCGGAAGCGTGACGCTTCCCTCCGGACAGCATCGGGCAGCAGACTCACCCTCACGACCTTTGTTGTGATCACGTGCACCTTGGTCGGAGCACATGATCAGACGAAGGCCGTTCCTGCGTCTTGTGATTGTCGGGCTTACGGTCAAGTTCGAGGGCCGTTCGAGGCCCACATGGGGGCGCAATGTCAGAGACCGCTCGGTGGCTCAAGGAGTGGCATGCCACACATGAACACGAGCTTCGCTCTCGTGGGATCAGTTCTGTGGTGAAGCGGCCCGTCCCAGGAACCCCGTCCCGAGGCGGCGAAGGCCACGGCAGTGAGTCTCACACTGGAATCAGACGAGCGCACGGGGATGGTGTTCGTCTGCCCAGGTCAGGATACGAACGGGGCGGGCTTGGGCTGCTCCGGCGGCGACATCAGCGGGTCCGCCGACGGCCTTCCGGTGGTGATGGCCCTGTTCTCCCGAAGCTACGGCGAAGTGACAAGTAGCAGGCGGGGCCGGGGACTCTGCCGGCTTGGAGGGCGGCGAAGTCGGCGGGGGGTCTTCTCGGCAGCTTCGGGGTACGCCTTGCGTTTGGCGTGCTCGGCCAGTGCCCGGTAGATGCTGGCCACCGAGGGGTTGTGCCCCTTGCGCTTGCCGGTGGGGGATGATCAGGTCAGGCTGGACCTGATCGACGGACTCGCCGTTCGCGCGGCGCCGCAGCACGGTGTGCAGCATGTCGCCGGTGATGACCGGCGGTCGGCCGCCGCGCTTGCCCTTGCGAGAGGCGGTGTCGAGCCGTTTCAGTGTGGACATCGCGGATGTTCTCCCGCTCGGCACCCTGCGGGAAACGGCAGCTCAGCCAGCGCGTGCAGCCCAGTCCGGCGGCGTCCACAACCGGGCGGTGGCGCTGCCGACCTGGATCAGCGTCCCGGAATGTCGATCCTGACGCGCCGGGCGGAACCCGTCGATCGCGAACACCTGCTGTCCGCTGGTGATGTCGACGCCCTGCAGACCGGCTTCGTCGGCGATCAGCAGATGCTCTCCGTCGGTGAAGAAGCCGAAGTCGCCGACCGGCCAGGGGAACGTCGCGACCGCCTTGATCCATCGGACGCCCGGCGAGCGCACCTCGATCGAGGTGGGGTCGAGGACGTGGACGGTACCGCTGCCGGCATCGTCCCGGTCATACACCGCGATCCGTCCGTCGTCGATCCACACCACCGGCCAGTTCCACTCCGAGACCTCGGGATACACCGCATAGCTGGGTCCGCCCTCGGACTCATACGGGTTGTCGTGCAGCCAGGTGGTCAGGCTCCACACCGCCGGCATCCCCCACGGCTGCCACACCCAACCGCCGTCGTAGACACGAGTCCCGTCAGGACTCAGCGACAGCGCGCCGTGGAAGTAATCGAGGTCGTACTCCGCATCTTCCTCATCTCTATCCGGGCTGTCCCGCGCCGTAAGCACCTCGCCGGACGCGAGATCGGTGACATCCAACCGGTTCCAGTCAGTGCGATGGACGACAACCGGCCGGCCACCGTGTTCGGCGAACGCCAACGCGAACGGGACGGTTTCACAGCAGTAATCCCCGCCGTCCAACTTCAAAGCTGGCGAACCGGTGGTGAGATCGACGACGGTGCCGTACCGACCGCGGTCTTGAACCACCGCCGCCCAACGGCCACATCGAGACACATGAAGCCGCAGTCGAACGCCGCCACCGTCTTCGGACGCCAGCCTCTCTTCCCGATACCGGGCCACGTACTGCACCTCGCCGGTCGTCGGCTTCCACCGCGCCAGCCGTCCGCCCTCGGACAGCACCAGCCACGCCGGCACCGCGTCACCGAGGGACGCTGGCAACGCTGCCACATCCACGACCGGCCGCAGCGCGTCGGGAACTGCCACGTCCACCGTGATCGTCGCCATATTGACCCCTCCGTGCGTGTCGGGCTCATTCTCGCGCAGGTCCGCCTCGGTGTCGTCCAGCGAGCCCCTCCGGTCGTCATGACCGGACCAACCTCACCGAGCACGGCCCCCGACAGGGCCCAGAAGATCCAAACCGCTGACAAGCACACCCCAGATCTGCCATGGAGAGCTACTTGTCACTTCGCCGTAGCCTCGGGAGAACAGGGCCGTGGTGGGAAGATGCGGCTCAGGCCCGGGGAGTCGGGAGGCTTCTGGGCGGCGGCGGTGACGGTGACCGTCGCCTGGTCAGTCCCGGCGGTCTTCGCGAGAGTCCGGCTGACCACTCCTGAGGGAGTTTCGGCGGGTGATTCGCCTGGTCATGAGAGTGATCACGGCCCAGGCGATGAGTGTTTCCGAGTGCTGGATGAGGCGTTCGTAGTCGCGCGTGTCGGCGGGCGTGCATGACCCAGAGTGTGAGCGTTCGACGATCCAGCGCCGGGGCAGAACGACGAATCCGGAAGCGTTCTTCGGGCGGCTGACGGTCTTGATCGTCAGGTTCAGGTAGGTCTTCGCCCAGGTCACGAGCTGTCCGACATAGGCGGAGTCGGCCCAGACGATGGTGATCTCGGGGCGCATCAGCCGCAGCCGCAGCCGGAGCAGGAGCAGGCCGGACAGGCCGCCATGGCCCCCGGCCTGGAGAACAACCTCGCCAGCATCAGGACCCAGCTGACCTTCCACCGCGAGCACACCGCGCTCCGGCAGACCGTGGCAGAGATCGGGGACTGCCTGGCCAAAACCCCGGACGCTGCGACGGTTCCCACTGACGCTGCCGACCTTGTCGGTCATCTCGAACTCTTGGGAGCTGGCTGAGTTCCGTGCGGCCGCCGCGCGCTTGGCCCAGGATGCTGACGTGTCGGCTGATCTCCGCGAGGCTCTGCGCGGTATCGGCGGCACCGTGGACATGCCGTGGGGGCCGGTGCGAGTCCTCTCCCGGCTGGCCGCGGAAGGTCAGGGATCCTGGCGGCCGGGCGTCCGTGCGGAAGTGGTGGCGGAGCTGGATTCCGCCCAGGCCGCGGGACCCAGGCGGCACGCGGGCTCTCCCTGGCCGCTGACCCCGACGCGCTCTGATCGCGCTGCCGACAGCACGAGACCCCGGGCGATGCCTGGCGTCTCTCTGCGCTGTGCCGTTCCGCCGGTTCAACGATCGGCCAGGCCGGTGTTATGTCCATTCGATGCCGAGTTTGGTGAGGGCCTGGCGTTGTTCGGGGGTGAGTCGGTGTCGTCGGGTTTTGGTGTTGCTGATGAATACGCCGAGTTCTGCGACGTGTTCCTGGCAGTCGACCTCTACCGGCTCTTCGTGTTTCCTCAGGACGGGCCGTTCGTGTCCTTTGCGTTGGAGGTACTGGACGAGGGCCGCGACTCCCAGTCGGAAGGGTGCCGCCAGTCCGCCCGTGCCCTTCGCCGCGCGTGTTGTCACCGGGGCGGGTTCCGGCTCGTCGGGTGTTAAACCGAGCCCGCCGAGCCGCCCCTGCTGCTCACCGCTCAGCTGCGCCCAGGTGCGCACCTTCCGCTGCTGCCCCAGCAACTTCCCCAGATCATCACCCTCGAAGAGGACACCGGCCTGGGGTCGGGCAGGGTTCCGCCGGCCTCGGTATCGGCAAGGTCCGCGAGGACCCGGTAGTGCGGTTGCCAGCCGAGTGGCCACGGACAGTTCCAGTCCTGATCAATGGCGGCCAACTGCTCGCCGTGTGTCCCGGCCCGTTCCGGGTCTTTGCCCAGGCCGTCCTTCCTTCTCAGGTTGGTGATGTGCTGCCCGATGGCTACCAGGCCGTCGTCCGCCTCGCCCCACACCCCGTCCTGCCGTGGCGCGAGGTGTCCGTGGGCCCGGTGGAAGGACCGCAGCGCGGCGAGTTTCGCCTCCCATGCCTCATCCCCGGGTCCCACACCATGCCCTCCTCGTCAAGGAGGTCTTTGCGGTGGGCATCGAGCTCACCGGCCCGAAGTGCCCGCCGCTGCTGGTGGACGCACCGGCCCAACGGGAACCGGGAAACTCCGACCTTGGGCTCAACGTCGTACGGCACGGCATGCACCCCGGTGATCTCGTGCTCCTCGCGCCAGCGTCGTAGTGCTTGGTATCTGTCGAGCCACACCAGTGACTCCGGCCGGAATACCCGGGTCCGGAGGAACGCGGCGATCGTCGCCGGGTCGCGCGGCGTCGAGAAGTGCAGCAGCGCCGACTCGATCACGGCCTCTGTGCCGTCTCCCATCGGGCACGACAAGGAGTTCTTCGCCCTGCACGCCGACGAGCGCTCCACGCTGATGTACGACTGCCTGTTCTGGCTGTTCACCAGCTTCAACCGGGTTGACTCCTTCGACCGCTAGTTGAAGGAGTCTGCGGGGCACGAGCGTTCCTACGTGCTGCCGGACTACGAGCTCATGATCGTCTTCGGTCTCGTGGCCGATCCCTACGACTTCAACACCGGCGGATACGCCCCCGGCTTTGTCGAGGACTGGTGGACTCCCGTGTCGCCTCGGGACGGATCGCCGAGACTGCCGACCGCTACCGGATGACGGGCGCCCCCCGTCACGGCCCTGCTCGACGGACTCGCCGCGGTGAGCGACGACCGGTAGCCGCGCGCCCGTAGGACGGCGCCCCCTGCTCGTGGCGGCCAGTTGCCCGAGGGACGGACCGGGTGCTGCTGACGGCCCCGGTGCCTGTTCCCCGCGTCCGGCCACGGGGAACAGGCACGCGCAGACAGTGGCAGAAGCCGTCCTCGGTGAAGGAGCGGGTGTCGTGTTCACGGACTCGACCTGCGCCTGGGTCCGTGGGCACCCAGGCGTATCCGTGCATGCGCAGGCTCGTCCGCAGTGTGACACGCCCGCCCGCCTGTCCGACCGGGACCGGTCCGCCCCGCGGCCCGTGGCTCAGATCGTCCCGTCCGAGGTCTCGGGCCCGTCGTCGACCGGGGAGACGGGCCACCGGCGCTCACCCTCGTCGTGCCAGAGTGGCCGGTCGTCGACCCGCAGGCCGAGGATCTCCGGCCGCGCGTAGTGGCCGCGTGAGTCGACCCAGACCTTGACGGTGTTCAGGTCGTCGAGGTTGATCGTGGCAGTGACGAGCCGCTCCTCGGGGCCGGTGTGCGGGCCTGCGAGATATTGGGTGAAGGGATGGATCACCGCTGACCAACCGCCGCCCGCGGTGATGTGCTCCTGCGGGCCGAGGGCGGACGCCATCCAGTGCAGACACGTCTGATCGACCGGGTTGCCCGCAGACACCACGAACGACTGGGCGGTGAGGGCGTGGGTCTTCATCATCGCGTCGATCTGTACGTCGGCGACGGCCTCGAAGCCGGCCATGGTGGACAGTCCGGGCCAGGCCGCCGCGTGGATCTCCTCCCCCTGGACGATCAGGGCCTGTCGGGCCAGGTTCATGGTGTGCTCCCAGCAGGCCAGTCCGCCGATCCGGCCGAGCGAGCTGTCGAACACCCGGAGCGTGGCGCCGCCGCCCTGGGCCCACACGATCCGTTCCGCGTAGGTGGGCTGGAGCTTGCGGTGCACTCCGAGCAGAGCCCCGTCGGGGTCGATGAAGACCTGGCTGTTGAAGCAGGTGCGGGTGCCTTTGAGGCGTTCGCTGACGCCGAGGACCGCCCCGGCGCCGGCCCGCCTGCAGGCCGACTGGATCCGGGCGATCTGAGGTCCCGGCACCTCGACGGACGCCCCGGCGTAGGCGGCGTTGGCCGCCTGCTGGTCCAGTGGGGCGTACGCCTCGATCCAGTACGGGTAGCCGGGCACGAAGGTCTCCGGGAACACCAGCAGGTCGACGCCTTCCCGGCCGGCCTGTTCGATGAGGGCGACGGCCTTGTCGACCGTCGCCTCAGTGTCCATGAACACCGGTGCGGCGTGGACCGCCGCGACTGTTCGTCTCCCGACGGAGGGAGAGGACATGGGATCCTCCTTGAGAGTGGCGGACCAACGGGCCCACGGTGTGGGCTCGTCGGCGACCGGCGGCGTCCGAGCCCGTTGCCTGGACAATACCTAGGAGTGGTCCCGGCTCGACCTCGCCCTAACGGATGCCCCGTGCGGGGGATTCCAGGTGCAGCCGCTGCCCTCAGGCGGAAGAGTGTCCGAACGGTCCCGGAGCGTCCTAATGCGCACCACGAACTGGTGAGAAGCCTGTGCGAGAACATGGGATTCGCAGGCGCCCAGTCAGCTGTCCCAGGCTCTCGCTGGCTTCGTCGATGTCACACGACAGCATTTGTCGACGGTGGTCTCGTGAGGCGCTCGCTGGGCCCGGATCTCGATGTCGACGAGAACGGGAGGCACCCGCCGGCACTCGGCAGCGGCGAGACGACGGCCGCCACCTGCGTCCGTAGCCAGCGCTTTTATCCCGAGCCCGAAGGGGCGGCAGACGGCGTCCTGCCAGTCGACACCGAGCTGCTCTCCGAAGCCGTCGACATTCGACGCGGGCAACACCTCCCGAACTGCCCGAGAAACGCTGCAACGCGGGCGGGAAGCTGCCAGGAGCTACCGGGACGAGGCAGGCAACTGCGTATCGCTGTCAGTAATGGATGAGTCAGTCTGCCCCATCGTCAAGTCTGCGGCGCGCAGGTCCGCGCCGTTCAGGTCCGCGCCGAACAGCTACGCGCGGTTCAGGCTCGCGGCGCTCAGGTTTGCGGCGCTCAGGTCTGCCTTGTCAAGAGCTGCCTCGAAGTCGCCGAGGGTGAGGGCGGCGTGGACGTCGGCCGCGACGTCCTGGCCCTTCGCCGGGGGTTTGGCGGTGTGGGTGCGGACGTAGGTGGCGAGGACGTTGGCGATGGTGGGCTGGTCGCGGTGGGAGTCCTGCATGATCCGCTGCAGGGCATAGACGCCGCCCAGCCGCACGTCTACCTGGTCCTCACCGAGGTTTCCCACTGCCGCCGTGTGCCGGTCGGTGATCTGCCCCTCCTTGGCCAGCGCCCGGTCATCCCGCGCCTGCTCATTGGCCTGTCTGGTCTGAACGTTCGAGTACCAGAGACCCACCACCGCCACGACAGCCGCGACCACGACCGTGAACAACTCGATCCGCCGCGCCCAGTCCAGACCCTCCGCGGCAGTAGCAGGGGCAACGGGAGTGGGAGTGTCTGGAGGCCGGGTGGAGCCTGCTCCCGGGCCGACGGAGGTATGGGCAGTGAGACGGGCGGTACGGCGTAACCGCAGGCGACGGGCAGGCGTGGAAGGCATACCTGTATTCGATCCCAACACCCCATGCCAGCACAGCCATTCGGTTCTATCAAGCCGCGGCCCCTGTGCGGCACACCAGCGGAGTGGCGGGTCTCCGGAAGCGGCGGCGGCACTCCAGGGGTGACGACCCGCTCCGGACCCGCCTTCTGACTGGATTTGCTCAACTGAGGGGTTTCTGCCTCGTACGGTGAGTTGATGGACGACACGATGACCGAGGTCGAGCTGCACGGCGGGCCGCTCGACGGATGGGTGGTCCCACTGGACACCAGTGATCCGTCATCAGCGACTACGGAGAGCACCCCGGTGGCCGGTCCCTGTACGCACCCGATGCCACGGGCTGGTGGCGATGGGTCCGGGACCTGCGGCCGGAGGAGATCTGATGGGAAAACAGCCCGGCCCGGAGCCGGGATGCGCTGTCTTGGGAGTGAGGGATAGTGTGGTGCCTGCTGTCACCGGGCGATAGATGCGCAGGTCAGGAACTGTCACGAAAGCGAGAGTTCTCACTTTCTCCTCCGGCCGGTAGAGCGCGACCAGGAGCACGGCGCCGACAGCACGAGACCTCGGGCGACAGCGTCCGGGGTCTCTGTGTGACGTGACGTCTGTCCTGCCGGTTCAACGACCGGCCGCCTTCCGCACCCCGCTGTCCCGAACAGATGCCGTGCGTGCCCCGGCCCCGCTGCCCCGGGGGATGCCGGACGTCGCCCTCTGTTCCTGAAGGGCCGCCATCACCACACCTCTGGGTGCAGGGGCGCATGAGGGTTGAAAGAATCGGCCCCGGCTTCGCCGGGGCCGATTGGCCATGCGGTTCGGGCTTCTACACGGCCAGCAGACCGCTGCGCTTGAGGAGTGGTATGACCTGGTCTCTCACTGCCGGAGAGAGCCGGATATCCGGCTCGTCGCCGTTGGTCCACCGCATGTCCGCCAGCTCGGCTGCTGGATGGGGGAGGCCGCTGATCCCTGCCGTGAACACCGTCAAGCGCATGGGCACCATCTCCAGTGCGGCGATGGCGTCGATGTCGGCCAGAAACTGCGGCTCGACCGGGCGAACCCCGAGTTCCTCGTCCAGTTCCCGCGCCAGCGCTTCGGCCGGCGTCTCACCCGGCTCAGGCTTCCCACCGGGAAGGTAGAACACCTCGGGTGCCACCTTCTTACTCACGACCAGTAGCCGCCCCTGCTCCACGACAGCCGCAGCCACGACGACCAGGTGATTCTCCCGGCGGCTCGGTTCAGCGCCCGACACACTTTGTTGTTCCATACATGCGATTCTCGCAACCGAGTCGGCGAACGTCTCACGAGCCCCCCCGGCCGCGGCCGGGGGGGGCTACGACACCGAGGACCTCGCCGCGATGGGCCTGCACCCCACCCGGCACACCACCCGCGTCAGCGCGGCCAACGCCGGCACCGCGCCCGTTACCCTGGAACTGTCCGACACACCGGACCGGGAGAGCTGACGTGGCCGCCCGCCGACTGCGCCTGCTCTACCTGACTCTGTGAACCCGGGGAACCACCGCACTCCTCCAGCAGCACCCCCACCACCAGGCCCACCGGCCACCCTGCGCACCCCGCTGCACCGAACAGCCGCCGTGCGTGCCCCGGCCCCGCACAGGCGAGGAGTAGGCCGCCCGGACCGCCCGTCGCGCCTCGGTGTGCTGGGGGCCGCAGGATCGGGGTGTGGAGTTCCCGATCAAGGCGGCGCTGTACGCGCGGTCCGGGCGGGGGCGTCACCAGAAGGTCCACACCACCCAAATGATGATGGCCAGGAGAACTCCGGCAGCCATCAAGGACAGACCCCGGCGCCTCCGACCGGGGAAAGGGCGGCCGGAGGTGGCGGAGGCAGTCGGGGGATATGGGATGGCCAGCGGCTCCACGCTATCCGCGCTCATGGTTACCGGGGGGCCCTCCCTTGGAGCCCATGTCCATTCTCCTGTCTCCAGCCGGGTGCCTTCCCGCAGTCCTCCGCCGCCGTCCCGGCACCATCGGATACCTCCGGCATCGGTGAACTCGACACGCAACCGCATCGGCGACCCGGTGGCGGTCTGCGCCTGCTGCTGGGGGAGAGGGAAGGACCGGGAGCTGGACGATGGGATGCTTCCCGAGATATCGACGACCGGGTCGTCGGCGATCTGTGCACCAAGGTCCAGAACAGGCTGGTTGCTTCGGTTGGTCACCAAGAGTTCAGGAGACGCCAGGCCCTCGGCGAGGGCGGAGGGCCTCATGACGACGCGGATATCGATCATTGACGCTTGGGCAAGGACGCCTGCTCGATCGAGGTCCGCCTGGCGGGCGGTCATCTGCCGCTCAAGGATTTCCAGACGGCGCTCCTTCGCTTCGAGCAATGCGGCCAGACGCACTTGGTGCCGGTGGGCAAGGAAACTGACCGTCAGCGCCCCGAAGGCGATCAGCGCGGTGACGATGATGCCGATGGCTTCGATCACGAGAACACTCTGGCGATTCCATCCGCCGTAGTCAGCCGGTCTCGTGAATCAAAGCCAGTCAGAGCCAGAACGAGTCGGTCGCCGAGGCATTGCGCACGCTCTGAGACCATGCCGCGCGTCCACAGGCACCCGCACCACCCCCGGCCGGGACCACGGCGCACCGCGCTGCACTCGCGGGCCGGTGGCCGGTAGGCGGTTGGGCCGCTCGGCCCGCCCACCGCGCCCCTGCGTGTTCGTGACCGGAGGGACGCGGCCCAGCGGCCGACGCCACCTGGCGCGCCGTCATGCACGTCGTCGGCCGGCTGCGCGAGGTCTGCGACAAGGAAGGCGCAGCACTGGAACCGGAGATCCTGGGGGGCGTAAGGCGACCGTGCCGATGACCTCGGCGAGGGTTTGAGCGACGACGGCGGCCGGCGCGAGGGCGTAGGTGGCGGGCAGAAACAGGGTCGGGGCAGGGCGACGACGGGGTTGGGGAGCGCGTCGGCGCCTTGCCCCCGACGGCGCGGCCACGGTTCGTATGCTTGTGCGCGGGCGATGGCGGCACCCCCGAACTCGGGACGGCGCCGCGCGCCGCGGAAAGGGGGCGTGGACATGCGGAAGCGGAAGAGGCGTACAGCCTCGTCTCTCACCTACTTCCTGCTGGGCGGTGCGTGTCTGCTGGTCGCCGTGGTGATGGCGACGGGCTTGGCGTCGAAGTGGGCCCGCGTGGGGGTGGAACATCTGGAATACCTGATTCCGGTCCTGATCCTCGGCGTGCCGGGTGTGGTGTTGACGTTCCGTGCGCCGGTGTTCGGCGTCTCCTACGGGTCGGCAGGGGTGAAGTACTCCGGGCTGCTCGGGGCGCGCTCCTACGTGTGGGCCGACATCCGAAAGGTGCGGGTGGCCGTTCTGGAGGGCAAGGTCCACTCGTCCGACGTCCCGGAGCTGGTGCTGGCCTCCGGCGGGACGGACCAGCTGTACATGGTGTCGGGTCACAGTTTCGGCCGGGCCCGGAACCGGCGGGTCGTACGGCTGGTGGCCGAGTTGGAGGCGGCGCGCGCGGCCGCGTCCTGACCCCACCGGCGGCGCACGGTACCGGCACGGTACCGGTTCTCCGACGGGCTCCCCGGCGGTGTTGGGCCACGGTTGGCCCGGAGCGGATGGCGCGGCAGCAGTTGCTGGCCAGGCTCGGCGACAGGTTTCGACCTTGGTGACGACTGCCGCGCTTCGGCACAGTCCGTGAGACCGGCATTTGCCCGTGACGGCAGATGTCTTGCTGACCACGACAGTTTGCTTGCTGAGTCACACCGACCGAGACAGGCCATAGGCGGCCCCGGTGACAGTCATCGCGCTCCGGCACACCCCGTTCGGGCGGAGTCCTGTGAATCGAGTCGCCCATGAAATCGAACACGCGCTCCAATCGGGGCATGCCCCTCCACTTCCCCGGCGACCTGGTCCGGGCCCAGCGTGAGTGGCTCGCCGTCTACCGGCAGCTCGCCTTACCCCGCCCCCGCCACACCATCGCCCTGCGCCGCCGCCTCCAGGACCTGTCGGGCCAGGTCCTGTGGCATCCGTTCTGGTTGACCCCGCCCGGCCGGATCCCCGCCGCCCGGGTCGAACTGCGGCGGCTTGCCCACCGCCAGGAGCGGCGCGGGACGAGAGCGGCATGACCCGGCCGGATGTCATGTCCGCCCGGCAGGAAGCGATCCTGCGGGCGATCCGGGACTGCATCGCCGCGACCGGCGAGAGCCCATCCATCCGGCAGATCGGTGAGCGGGTCGGCCTCTCCAGCACCAGCTCCGTCTCCTACCAGCTCGGCCGACTCGAAGCCCGCGGATTGATCACCCGCATTGGCAGTCGCTGGCGCTCCTGCCGTCTCGGCGCCTGACGGTCGGTCCAGCGGCTGTGAGGACCGGTACTCGTCCCGGTCCGTTCGGGGGCTGACCAGCGTGGATTCCCAGGGGTGGACGAGTGGCCCTCTCCGGTGGGCCGGTTTGTCCACCCTCGTCCCGGCAGACCTTGAGCGGACCGTGGCCCGCGGGGTGAAGGTCCGGCGGGCCCGGATCGTGTCCGAGCCCGTCACCGACTACATCCGCTTCGGGCACGCCATCACCGACGCCAACCTCCGCGCCGGCCAACAGGTCCGCGGGCTGCCCGCCGCCGCGCCTCCACCCTCGCCCTGCCCGGCAACGACTTCTGGCTCATCGACGACCAGGTCGTGCGGTTCAACGTCTTCTCCGGTGACGGCGAGGCGGCTGGAGCCAGACCACACCGAAGACCCGCAGGCCATCAAGCTGTGCACCGAAGCGTTCCGATCGGTGTGGGACCTGGCCACTCCGCACGCCGACTACCGCATCTGACGAAACGCGCACTCCAAGGGCCGCCACTTCATGACGACCACCTCTCCCTCGTCCAGCGCCCAGTCGGCCCGCGAGGTGCTCGCCGTGCGGCTCTCGCACCTGCGCAAGGACGCCGGCCTCACCGGGAAGGACCTCTCCGCCCGGTGCGGCCGGCACCCCGCCAAGACCACCCGGATCCAGAAGGGCGGGGCCCTGCCCTCGGACGCGGACATCCGCACCTGGTGCGCGGCCTGCGGCGGACGACCAGGCCGACGGCCTCATTGCCACCGCCCGCGCCGTCGACTCGATGTACATGGAGTGGCGCCGCCTGCACCGCAACGGCATGCGCCAGGTCCAGCAGGACTGGTGCGCCCTCCACCCGCGTCTGCCGCGTCTACCTCTCCAACGTTCCGCCGGGATTCCTCCAGACCCCGGCGTTCGCGACCGCCCTGATGAACCAGATCACCCGCTTCCAGGGCACCCCGGACGACGTCGCCGCAGCGGTTGCGGCCCGGGTGGCGCGCTCCCGGTTCCTCTACGAGGGCGGGCACCGCTACGTCGTCCTCATGGAGGAATCCGTCCTGTGCTTCCGCACCGCCGACCCCGCAGCCATGCGCGGCCACCTGCTGACAGTGATGCCGCTGGCGTCCCCTCGCTGGGGATCATCCCGTTCACCGCGCAGCGCACCGTGTGGCCGTTGGAGGCGTTCTACGTCCACGACGACACCAGCGCCGTGGTGGAGACGCTGACGGCGGAGATCAAGGTGAGCCAGCCGCGCGAGATCGCCGACTACGCGAAGGCGTTCACCGGCCTCGCCGAATGGCCGTCTACGGCGACGCCGCCCGCCCCCTCATCACGGCCGCGATCGACGCCCTGGAGAGAACCTCCGCAATTACCCGCAACTTCGTTGAGCGCGCGGACCACAGGTGCGTAGCGTCGACGGCACCGACGGACCACCAGCCGGAGAGGCGGGGCCTCATGCGCGCACAGCGATTCCACCACCCCTGCCCCGGAGGGCCGCGGCCTCCAGTCGCCCGCCTACGGCGTCCCCTCACCGTCCCTGCTCGCCCGCGCGGACCGCGGCTTCGCCCGGTTCCTCGGCCAGCACGACGAGGACCAGGACGACGGAGCCGGCGGCGGTGAGGACACCAGCGGTGACCGCCAGCCACCCGCACGAGAGGCTCCCGGCAGCGAGGCCCGCCATGCACACCAGCACGCACACGGTCCTGTACGACCCCGACGGACTGATCGAGGCGGAACTCCCTCTGGATCGCGAACCGTACGAGTGCCTCGTCAAGGCCGTCCTCGCGTGGACCGGCGAGGACACGCTTGCGGAACGCGACTACAAGCAGATCGGCCTTCAGCTGACCGGCCACGCCCGCGCCGTGGCCTCCGACGTCCGGCGCCGCGTGAGCCAGCTGCCCGAGGACAGCGGCCCTCAGGCGCGCTCGCCGACGTCGTCCTGCGCGAGGCGGAAGGGCGGCTGTCCGCGCCGCTGGAGGGCACGGTGCGCTGCGTCCAGAACCGCGCCCGTCTTGTGCGCGCCCTCTACGAGCGGCTGGACCGCCTGGAGGCCGCGCCCGCCCCGGAGGGGATTGCACCGGGCGGGGGCTGAACCGGTTCCCCTTCGCCCGTTCTTGCCGCAACACCCGGTGAAACACCACCGCGCAACACGGGCGCAACGGGCCCCGCGTTGCACATCTGACCTGTGGGAACGCCCGAAGGAAGCCGGGGCGGCCCGTTGTGTTTCACCTGCGTTGCAGGTCCTTGCGGGCATCCGAGGCCGAACAGCCGGCCTGGCCCGCCGGTGCCGCAGGCCGCGGGCACGCGGGCGGTCGTCCTCGCGGTCACCCGCCGCTGACCCCGGGCAAGCGGCGTGGGCTGCCGGATGCGATCTCTTGGTTTCGGGACAGCGGCGGTTCCAGGATGCGGTTCGCTGTCTCGGGAGTGAGAGATGGTGTGGTGCCTGCTGTCACCGGACGATAGATGTGCAGGCAGGTCAGGCACTGTCACGAAAGCGAGAGTTCTTACCCAGGTCAGAGGGTGCGGGCAAGCCGGTCGCGCGGGCGGACACCTCTTCCACGCGATAGCCGTGGAAGAGGTGGGGTCAGGATCCGGGTTGGCGGCCGGCGGCTCGGTATTCTGGGATCAGGCGGTCCCCGCGGGGCGGGGACCATCAACGGCCCCCTCACGAAGGTCCCCCTCCGAGGTATTACCGCCGTCGTCGGAGCGTCGGGCAGCGGCAAATCCTCCCTCCTGCGCGCCAGCCTGGTCCCACGCCTCTGGCACCTCTGTGGGTATGCCTTCCCGGCCACCATGACACGGCGTCGGCAAGGTCACCGGGCTGACCGTCGGTTCCTCGCTCGTCCGGACTCCGCTCGCACGTCTTGCGGGCAAATGGCCTCAGGTGCCCCCCAGAAGGGCGGTTTGACTCATGTCGGGCGCGGTTTGGGGCGATATCGACGAGGCGGACCATGCAGGCGTCCTTAGGATGACGCCGCTGGGCTGTGCGCTGGGCCGCTGTACGTCACGGCACGAGGCCGATGAGATTCGTTGATCTTGGTCGGGCTTGTCGTCCCGGTCTGTGGAGGAGGAGCCGTTCAATGCAGGCCAGTGTGGGTGACCGGATTCGTGTGGGGAAGAGGACGGGCGAGATCGTCGAGGTGCGCGGCCAGGATGGCCAACCGCCTTATCTGGTCCGCTTCAGCGACGGCGAGGAGAAGACGGTCTATCCCGGACCGCTGGACGAAGTCCTCGAAGCCCTGGATTAGGAAGAACGAGCCGACGGAGCCCCGGGCTCAGCCCTCGCGCCCCTTCCTTCGCGTGCCCGGGGTTGAGCACGGGCCACGCCCGCGTACGGGGCAATCCCCCGCTCCGTTGTGCGAACCGAGTTGTGATTGTCCCCATTTCTGTCTCCCCGGGAGTCCCGCATGCGCCTTTCCCGCTCGCCCGCGCCGCAGTCCTGAGCGCGGCCGTGCTCGTCCTCTCCGCCCCCGCCTCCGCTTACGCAGCCACCGGAGTCTTCTGGGCGCAGCCCATCGGAGACCTCACCGGCGGGCCGGCCGTCGAGAACCCGACGGCCGGGAGGTGCTACGACGTGGCTCCGGGACAGATCTCCGTCGCGCACAACGACACGGATGCCGTCGCGCACACCTTCCCTCTCGCCGGGTGCAGGGGCACGGCGACGGACATCCCCGCGGGCGGCGTGGAGCCCGGGATCCACGGAAGCGTACGGTTCGACTCGTGACACCAGCGGCCGCGCGTCCGGGGCCCCGGGACAGGGCGTCCGGTGACCCCCCGCGACTGCTGCGGGAAGCCGCCCGGGAGATCCCCCTGCCCCGCTGGGCGAAGCCGACACCCTCTGCGACCTGCGGTCCCGGAGTATTGGCGCTGGACCCCGGCGGAGGTGGTGCCCTTCTTGATGAACCCGGTGTCGTCGATGATGAGGACTCCGTCGTCCTCGCCAAGCTTGTGGGCGACGTATTCCTGCAGTTCATTGCTGATGTCGTCGGGCTCCCACTTCGCGCCGGCAAGCAGATGCTGCAGACCGTCGGGGGTGGCGTGGCCTGCCTGCTCAGCCAGCTGCCAGCTGTTCTTCCGGGCCACCGGGGCGAGCAGCCCGCGCACGTAGTCACGCATGCGGCGGCGAAGTTCCACACGGCTGAAGCGATGACCGATGGTCACGAAGAGGTCGTCCAGTTCAAGGTCCCACTGCTCGGCAACATGCTCGGTGATCACGTGGGGAGGCTTTCCCACCCGCTGTCATGACGTGCGGCGTTGTCGCACGATCGAGGGGTGGCCACCGTGAAGCCGCCCCTGACCACTCCACAGCCCGCTACACTCCAGCCGCCCAGCGAAATTCGCAGGTCAGACTGCAAAATCCTGCTGGAGTACTGGCTGGCGGGCGATCGACCTTCGGCTGTGGCCGGCTTCAAGCAGGGCGTGGACCTGGACATGTCGTGCGCGAGTCCGGTCCGCGAAGCGATGCCCTGGCGTCGGCTGCTGCACCCGCACCGTTTGCCGCCCCGGTCAGCATCACCTTCTCCGACACCAGGCGCGAAAGCCCGCACCGTTCGGCCAGCCACATCACCGGGACCAGCCCGGCATCCGCGATGAGATTCTGATCGTCGAACGCGGCCGACACCGCCGAAGCGGCATGGGAAGATTGCATCTCGCGGGTGCTCTCTTGCTCTGTGGATATGGAACCGTAGGAAGTCCCATGGTCCCAGCTCAGAGGGCATCCGCGCCTTCATGTCCCAGCCCTGGACCGGCTGTTCATCGGTGGATCAAGGCTAAGAGGTCGCACAGGTCTGATTTCCCGCTGCCCGCCGGACCGGCGGCGACTACGACTGCCGTCTGCCACGAGGACGTCAGTCGCTTTGCCACGGGAAGTGTCAGTGCCTCGTACGGGGTGAGTGCGGGGCCGTCACGCTCCCCGCCCTCATGTACGAGTTGCCGGTTCCGCGGGTTGAAGAGCGTGGACCATCCTCCGAGCCGCATTGCCCCGTCGATCGCCCACGCGGTGGAGCGGCGGTCGCGTGAACGTGGGCACCCAGCCCCTGAGTGTTCCCGGAGCCGGAGCCGGAGCCGGAGCCGGAGCCGGAGCCGGAGCCGGGGCCGGGGCCGGTGGCCAACGACCGGTCGACCCCTATCGTCCACTGCGCCGAAGGATGTACAGGGGTGTCGTCCGCGCGCACGACGCCCCTGACCGGTGGTCGGACGAGCCTGAAAAGGCACACGGGGTCGTCGATAGGAGTCGGCCCTACCGTCACCAGGAGCGCCATGACCGAGCTACACATACGACCACCCGCACCCTCACCCACGGCCGCCGGGGCCATGGGCCGCGCGTTGGCCGGCGGCCTGATCATGGCGGTGGCGCTCGGTGTCGGCAACGGCCTCGGACCCGTACTGGCGGACGCCACCGGAGCCCGTGGCCTGGCCGCCCGGCTGATCGCTGCGACCCTCGTCACCGTCATGGCCGTGCCGTTCGTCCTGCGCCTGTCACACCCCCGGACGGTCGGCTTCGGCAGTCCGGGCGCGAGCCTACGGGCGTTCCTCACCGGGGTTGGGGTGACGGCCGCGGCAGCGGCGCTGGTCCTGGGCGCGGGCACGGCCGTCGGGCTACTCGTCTGGCAGCAGCTGGACCTCGTCACCCTGGTCGGCTTTCTCGTCACCAACGCCGCCGTCGCGTTCCTGCTCGAAGCCCTGCCCGAGGAGACGACGCTGCGCGGCTACACCTGGACATCGCTGCGCAGACGGTTCGGGCCCGCACGGGCGGCGCTCGGCACCACGGCAGTCTTCCTGCTCGTACCGGGCACCTCGACGCTGGTGACGGTTGGCATCGCCCGGCTGGCCGGTGACGAGCCGGGCCACATCGGCATCGCCCCGGAGGGGCAGCACCCGGTCGACTACCTCATCCTCCTGACAGTCTTCAGCCTGACCCTGATCGCCGCCCGTGCGGCCGTGGGGCACGCCCCGCTGTGGGCAGCGATCGGCACTCACCTGACCGTCCTGACCGTGAACCGCATCATGCTGCAGAGCGAGGACCGCGACGCGGGCGTGACGGTGGAGCAGACGTCCGGTGACGCGGTGCTGCTCGTACCGCTGTACCTGGTGCTCATCGTGATCGCATTCCTGGCGTACCGCCGGGTCACGCGTCGGCATACGCCCGGCGAAAAGTAGACGGTCACCGTCACCGGGTCGGGCTGGTTGTCAGTGCAGGCCACTGTGCCTTTCCCACCTCAGGTTGAGGCGTGGTGAAGGAGAGGACGGTCTTCACCAGGACTCCAGGTGTTCGTGGCCGCCCGTAGGGCAAGGGACGGACGGCTGCCAAGCGGTCGGCTGTCGTATTTCGGCGGGGCGTCCGTGCCGGCGGACGAGCTCGACCAGCGGGCCTCAGTGCCCCTCCGGAGCCGCGTCGGCGCGGAAGACGGGCAGGCCCTCGCGCAGCCGAAGGAACGCGGGCAGCTGCTCCTGCGCGCCGTCCCCGTATCTCCCCTGGTAGTCGTCCACGTCGAAGTAGAGGTCCGCCTCCCCGGTCGCGATCGTCTGATGGTCGTCCTCGGTGACCAGGCGGGCGCGGAATGGTGCCCGCATGAAGAGTGCTGTCGTTGCAGTCGCCATAGACGACGTCGCACTCGACGTCGCCCATGACCAGCATCTCGCCGCTGGTGAGGCCCTCCGAGCCTTCACCGCGCCGCCGATCGCCACCACCGAGTGGGGGCGCAGTCCCCCATCACACCATCGACCGTCATCGATCCGGTGACCACGAAGGGCGCGCCCACGCCCAGGTCGCCCTTGACCACCAGGTCGCCGTGGTGGAAGAACCGGATGTCCACTTGCTGGTCGCTGATCAGGGTGCGGGTCATTACAGTGCCGCCGAGAGCCTTGGCGCACATCTCCGGGACGTACCCGAGCAGGTCGGGGTCAAGGGTGACACGCAGCTGGGTGACGAACTCCTGGTAGCTGTCGAGGTCACACTCCACTAGACCGGCGAGCCAGCCGCTGTCGTCGGCCTCCAACATGGTGGCCCGTTCGGCCGCATCACCTCGACGGTCCCGACGGATCGCGGCGTTTCGATGGGCAGCGGGGGCCGCCGCTCTCGTTGTGTGCCATGGCGTTCGCCTTTGTCTGCGGTCAGGGAACGGGCCGGTGTGGCCAGTCCGTCGGGGTACCCGTACCCGCGGTGGTGCGAGCGGCGAAGACACGAACCGCAGGCTTCCGGCCCATTGCCGGCCGAGGTCGTCCGAGGGATCGCCGGGACGGCAGGCTGGTGGCCGGTTGCGCTCTCGGTGGCTCTGGAATGAGCTTCACACATGCCGTCCCGGGTGGGCATTCGTAGAAACCCTCAATGCGGTACGCATGCCTGGCTGTTCGGGTTCACCGGCAGCTAGCGTCAATGGCGTGACCGGAACGCCGGAACCCCAGAACCTATCCGAGGGATGCACGTACATGACGATCAGGGACAGTCTGGAGCGACTGCGGGTGTGGTGTGCCGGTCAGGAGGGTGTGCGGCTGGTGCTCGGGCCGCCGTTGGACGACCGCCGGATCGACGCACTGCCTGATGAGCTGGAGAAGGGCTACGGGTGGTGGCTGACGGTGCCGTTCCGGCCGGCCGACTTCCCCGTCCCCGCCGGGTACCGGGAGTTTCTGCGGATCTGCTCGTTCGCCCGGATCGAGTACCAGGAGGAGGAGGGCCGCGACTGGTCGGTCTATGAACCGGTCAACATCTTCTCGCCGCAGGAGGTGGCCCGTGGACAGTCCTTCACGGTCGGCGGAACGACTTTGGGCGACGGCCGTGAGATCCATACGACGTTCCTGGTGGCGTTCGCCACGGCGGGCTACAGCATGGAGGCATCACGGTGGTGCTTCTGCACCGACGGTGATCTCCCCCGGCAGAGCGGGGAGCTGCCGATCCTGCGGGAGTCCAACGACTACGAGTGCGACCTCGCCAAGTATGTCGACACGGGGGAGTGGACAAGGAACGCCTTCACCACCCCTGCCGCACTCTCCTTCGCCGACTGGCTCGACGCCCTGGTGTCGGAGGTCACCCGCCGCCCCTTCGACCCCGACCGCCGGGACACGATCCCCAACAGCTTCTACGTCGCCGGTTAGAGGTGAAAGGAACCCCCACGCCGATGCAAGGCCGCCGCTGCAAATGCAGTGGCGCCGGCGGGCGGGTTCGATCAAGAGGCGGAGCCTCACGGTCGGGTGCCGCAGGAGACAGAGGGGCTGATGAAGGCGTCCTGTTCGTGCTCGAACAGGTACTGCTTCCGGTACGTGATGAGCAGTTCGCCTTCCGTCCTGAAGCCCATCGTCTCGATGACGGACGGTGGTCCCCCGGCGGCTGAGGCGCAGTTGACGACGGTGACGTTCTCGCTCTCCCGGATCGGGTCCAGGCGCGGGTCGTCAGTCCTCGCCCACAGGCTCGGATCGGCAACGCGGGCGAGAAGCCGCCAGAGGCTACCGGAGCGAGGCAGGCAACTGCGTCCTGCTGAATCGGACGCGTTGGCCCGGCAGACACTGCCGTGGCCTCCGGGCGCCACGTATGGCTACCACGCGCTGATCTTCGGTTGGTTGGTGGGAGAGGTTCTGCGCCGGGTGACCGGACTGCGTCCGAGCTAATGGTTGCACCAGCACATCGCTGGTCTGCTGAAGATCGCCATGACCTACGGCACCGACCCGGCCGACCTCGGCTACTGGCCCCTGCTTGACCCGCCGCCGATCACCGACGAGGCCATCGCGGGAATGTTGGTCGCGGTGAGGGCCGATCCGAGGATCGAACGCTCGGTGAGCCTAGGCGGGGGTATACGAAGCCGCCAACATGCCCGCGTACACGGGCGAAGCGGAGTTCTGCCGGTCGAGTTGCCGACCGCCAACCTCGTCACCAAAGCCCGCGGCTTCCCCGACGAACGAGCCGACATCCTCTGCGCCGCTCTGCGTGGGTGCCTCTGATGAGGGAGCCGAAGATCCGGAGAGGAGCGTCCCACAGGGCTGCCGCTGTGAGCAAGGTGTGCTGGACTCCACCGGTGACGCCGGGTCAGTGAGATTCGCGGCTCACCTGCGAGCTGCTGGAGCCGAGCAGGGGGCAGGCCCCTCCTCCCGCGGACGAAAACGATGATCAGTCAGTGAGCCTTTTCAGCGTTGCCTCTCCAGAGTGAGGGACTGCTGCGGCGATTGGCGTCATGCGGTTGGGGCTTATGCGGGACCGGCGGAAGATGCGCCAGGTCCTCAGTCGTGCTATCCCGCGTTCGACGGGTGTCCGGGCCTGGGCCAGTGCTCAGTTGACCCTGCGCTGGGTCGGGGCAGCGCACCGTCGGGGGCCGTGTGTGCCCGGTGGTCACCCATGGTCCGGTTCCCTGGTAGGCGCGGTCGGTCAGGAGGGATATGCCCCGGCGTTCGCAGATCCGGGTGATCCGGTGCGCGCGCGGGCCGCTGTGAGGTTGTGGGCACGGCCGGGCAACGCGAGCGAGATCTGACCTGCCCCCCGGGCGGTGCCAATCAGTGCTTACTCTCTGGATGCCGCCGCCAGCCAGGTCCGTCAGACGTGACGCGTATTCGGCACTTCGGGGCGGTCCAGGAGCCAGAGAATGTATCCGGCATGGCGCTGCGCCCATGGATTGCCCGAACGGGCGGCCGTTTTTAACCTGGTGCGCATGTCGTTACTGTCCACAGCCCTGGCCGCGCGCACGTACTCGCGGTCCTTGCACCGGTAGGGCCGCTGGACAACGATCTCGATCAGGTCGGCAAGCTTGGTTCTGACCGTCTCATCGTGGTGGGCGACAGCCACGTCTGGGATGAGGTCCTGCTTCGTTCCCCATGCCTTGGCATGCCGTGTCCACTCCTGCGGATATCTTGCCTCCCACTCCAGGAAGAGCAGGGCGTAGGAAAGCCCCGGCCACGCGACGATGTCGGGACCGGCTGGCCGGTTCCGCAACGCGTTGGGCAGCGCATACTTGCGGATCTCCTCGTAGTTCCTGCGCGCCGCTTTCCGTCTTACGAGCTGGTGCGTGATAGAGGGTGATGTGTTCTGGCTGGTGGGTGGCATGATCCGGATGTGGCGATCACGCTCATTCGGACGGTTCTCGCGCATCAGGTGTTCACCGGGGTCTCCCGGGGGCATCTCGTCTCTCTGGTCGAGGAGTTGGCGGGACCGTGGCAGGCCGTGGTCGAGGGGCGTCGTCACGAGGCTCGCGGTGGGGCCAGGAAGCGCGAGGCAGGAGCCGGTGCCCGGCATCGGCTGGTGTTCGTCGACCGGGCGTGGCCACGCTGATTCACCTGCGGCACGATGTGCCGCATGCGGCGTTGGGGCTGTTGTTCGGCGTTGACCGCTCCACCATCACCCGTGCGGTCGGCGAGATACGAGGGCTGCTGGTCGAACGGGGATGCGCGGTCCCGGACCGGCCCGGCCTGCGGCTGGGACCCTGGCGGATGTGTTCGCATACGCCCAGGCCGAGGGCATCGAGCTGCGGTTGGACGCCACCGAGGTCCAGGTCCGCCGGCCCCCGTCCGGCCGCGGCGGGCGCCGTGCGTTCGTCTCGGGCAAGAAGAAACAGAACACGATGAAGGCCACCGTCGTCGCCGACCACCAGGGCCGCACGCTCTGGACCGACGCCCTGCGACCAGGGCGGATGCACGACGCGACCGCCGCACGCAACGAAGGCATCGGTACCTGTTTCCGGCACTTTCCCGACGTGGAGATCCTCCTGGACGACGGCTACCTCGGGCTCCGCCGCGATCACCCCGGCCAAGCGGTGACCCCACCCAGGAAGGGAAACAGGATCAGCCCGCCCGAGGTCCTCGAAGCCCGCCTACGAGCCCGACACCGGCACTCCTCGAAACGCATCACCGTCGAACACGCCCTCGCCGACCACAAACGCTGGAAGCAACTGACCCGCTGGACCCACCGCCGGGAGACCCTGCCCGCCATCTACCGGGCCATCGCCGGCCTCGTCTCCGACCGCAACACCACCGGCTGACAAAAAACCCCAGTTGAGGCCCCCACGCCTCCAATGCAATCACGCACCAGCTCGTAAGAGGAATGGGAGGCGCTGGAAGAAACGGGGGCGAGACCGGAGACCTCCTGGTCGATGTGCACGTTGACGGCTGACCCAGCCAGGCCGAGCCGGGAAAGCCCCCAGGTCACGAACTGTGGTCCCCGCGCACGCGGGGATGGCCCCATCGTCGTGGTGGCCTACAAGGAGCACATTGCCAGCCGGGCCGCACGCGGGTGCTGTCACGCTGTCACACCCGGTTCCCCTCTCGGGCCAGCACTGGGGGCCACAGGCCGCCCGCCCCGCTGTCACGTGTGACACGGCGTGACATCCGGCACGACCAGCCCGGTGAGGTCCTGAGGGGCGAGCGCGAGCCCGGCGGTGGCCGGTTGGGGTGTGAGGTTCGCTCCGTATTCCGGGGCGGCTGGCGGATCGTCGGCCCCGGACCGTGGCCCCGGCGGCCGGCGGCGCTCCGTACACCGCGGTGGCCGCCATCCGCTCCCAGTATCAGGGGAGTCCGGTGGGGTGGGGCAGGGTCAGCAGCCCTTCACGGAAGGCAGTTTCCTGTCTACTTCTTTTGCCAGATTCCCATAAATCTCATTCCTTTTTTTCGTCACCTTCTTCATTGCTTTACAAACCTCATACCGGAGGCTGAAACTGTCCTTACCCAGCCCGATTCCGTAGTTCTCATCATGGAGGTAGGGGAGTTGATCCGACGCGATGATGTAATCTTCCGTATTGCGTTTCTGGAATTCATTCAGGATGGTGGAATCTGCCAGTAGCGCATCGTAATCATCCTTAAGTTTGGTGACGCAGGAATTGTAGTCGCTCTCTTTTTCGAGGATGGTATTCGGGTACTTCTCCTCCATGTATCTTTGTGCCCTAGACTCCGCGACGACACATACCTGGGCTCCATGATTGAGGGCGTCTCTGAGGGTTTTTACGTCCTTGACGCTTTCCCCTCCGATTTGCGCACTCTTGGACTTCTTGTAACGTTGTAGCATGACGCTCTGGGGAGTTGTGAAGTACGGTCCGGCGAAAAGAACGGGAGGGTTGTTCCCGTCCTTTCCGGCCTCGCGGTCCTTCGAGATTCCATAGGTTCCGACGAAAATATCCACTCTACTGTCCCTCTCCGGCCCGTTCAGGGAAGCGGCCCGATTCTCCGTTGATGAATCCCTGAATTCGTATTCTCCTTCCTCGAGGCCCATTGCTTGGACGACCGCTTCGGCGTATTCAATTTCCATGCCCACCCAGTCGCCGTTCTTGTATTCACTCAGGCCTCCCTGCTTTCTTTTTACGCCGATCTTGAATTTTCTTTTTCCTTCCCGTGCCTCGCTGAGTCGCTTCAGGGATTCGTCCGGAACCGGGCTGGTGGCAGTGGTGCCGGATGTGCCGGAGTTCTGTCCGTTTTCATTCAGATGGTCCCAGGTGAGCCAGCCTCCGCCGGCGAGAAGGGCGAGGCAGGCGGTGCCGATCAGTGCGATGCGTGGGCCTCGTCCGTGCCCGCCGGGCTGGACTACGGCAGGACTTGTTCCCGTCCCGCCCGCCGAGGGCGCGGCGCCGTGGTCCTGCGGCTTGTTGCCTTCGGGAACGGCGAGGGGCTCTTCCTCGGCGGTTTCGGAGTTGTTGTCCGCCCCGTCCGGGGGCGGCGCGGACACGACCCTTCTGCGGACGGTCGGTCCGGTGTTGCCGGGAGCAGTGCGAGATTTGGACCTGGCTGCTCTGCGGGCGGCCTCGGCTCGTTCTGCGGCTTCCATCAGTTGTGCCCCGTCGTGCAGATACGCCTGCCGCCGGGTCTGGTCGGGGACCAGGTAGTTGACCAAACCCGTCAGTTGGGTAAGGGAGATCAACTTGCGGCCGCTGAGGATGTCGCTCCACTGGCTTTCCCCGGGGCTGTAGGGGAAGGCGTCGTGCAGCATGTGCGTGCTCCGGTCGCCAACAAGCTTACGCAGCCATTGAGCAAGGGCTTTGGTCTCGTAGGTTCCGTGCAGGTTGCCGGACAGCCTGTGGGTAGGCCGGTCTTCATCGTGCACTGATGCTGCCTTTCGGTCGATCCGTCCGTCGTGTCCAGAACCTTCCGGTCGTTTCTCAGTGCTGTTGACCTGCGCGGACACGAAGTGGAGGACAGTGGACAGAAAATGTTCCTCAGATTACCAACTACTGAGGTTGAACTCGTGATGTCGCTGGGTTACTCAGGTGGGTTTGATGGTCAGGCCGGTCTCGGTGAGGCAGCCGTCTATGAGGTCGCTGCGGTACTGGATGTGGCGTAGACCGCGTCGGATGCGCTGGACGAGGTGGTCGGGGGTGCTGAAGGCGACGTTGGAGAGCCAGCCGCGCCGCAGGGGTGACCAGATCCCTTCGACGGGGTTGGGGTCAGGTGCGTAGGGCGGCAGGTGGTAGATGGTCAGCCAGTCCCGAGAGGTGGCGAACTCCCGCGGGCCGGCGGCCTTGTGGACGTTGAGGTTGTCCCAGACGAGCACGATCGGGCCGCCGAGCTGTTGGTGGGCGGCGATCAGCAGGTCCCGGTAGTCGCGCCAGGAGAAGCTCTTGCGGCCGTCACGTTGGCCGTCGTCCCTGCGCGGCCGGTAGATCAGGCGGGACCGGTGGCCGGGCCTGTAGCAGGTCAGCGCCGCGATCGATATTCGTCTGCGGGAGCGTCCGCGGACCCTCACCACCGGGGTCCGGCCGCGCCGGGACCACGTCTTCGCGTGCGGCGGCGTCATGGCGAAGCCGGCTTCGTCCTCGAAGACCAGCCAGGCTCCACGGGCCGCCGCGAGCCTTCCGCGCAGGGCCACACCTCCTTGACCCACCCGGCCACCTCATCGTCGTCCCGCTCCATCGCGCGCCGGGCCGGGACCCGGCAGGACCAGCCGTTACGAACCAGCAGCTTGCGCACGCCCTGGACCGTGTAGGTCAGGTGGAAGCGCCGGCCGATCACCGTCTTCACGCGGCTCAGGGTCCAGCGTTGGTCTTCCCAGCCGTGCGCGGCCGGGCCCTTGGCCAGCTCCGCCTCCAGCTGGGCGAACTGCTTCTCGCTCAATCTCGGCAGCGACGCCGGGCCCTGCGACCGCAGGGCCCGCGGACCGTCCTTGTCCCACATCTGCCGCCATCGCTGCACCGAACGCACGCTGACCCGCAGGTCCTTGGCGATCACCGAGCTCGCCTCGCCCCGGGCGAACCGCTCGGCCGCCTTCAGCCGTAACTCCTCGCGGAACTGCTGCCGTTCGGCGGTCAGCCCGCCCCCTTGTGGATACCGCATGCCCCGGTGATACCGCACGGACGGCCAGCCGTCAGCCTCTACGACACCACGAGTTCAATCTCAGTAACCCTGGTCTTTCACTCGTTCAACGAACTGGAAGGCTCTGACATGCAAGAACGTTCGAAAGATTGCGCCACACTCCTCCGACCAGGACCGCATCCGGCACCTGACCGTCGCCCTGCCGCCCCGCTACGCCGCCCGCCTCTTCGACGTGCAGGCGGCCGACGCCAGCGACACCGAACTCCAGGAGATCGCGGCCGAAGCCCTCAAAGAGGTCTACTTCCAGGACGGCGGCCACCGCGCCGGCTCCCTGGATGAGGTCCGGTTCACCGACGTCGAACACCTCGAGTTCGACCTGTAGCAGCCGCGCCCCGAACAGCCCGCGAGCCCGGATGCGACTGAGCGTTTCAGCTGGCCAGTGAGCGTTGTGCTTGGCCAGTTGAGCGTGTCGGCTTGTGTGCCAGGGTGGCGGTAGAGAACTCGCGGGTGCGTACTCACATCCGGACCTGAGAACGTTGGGGAGTCGTGACGGTGGCAATGCGGGCATTTCCGCTGGTGGGCGGGCCGGTGGAGTTACGAGGTGCGCTGGACTTGGAGCGGACGCAGGCGGGGGTGATGCCTCGCCGGTTGCCCGCGTGGACCAAGGAGCAGTACCAGGACCCGTCGGTCTACGGAGTGACGGTGATGCCTTCAGGGGTACGGCTGGTGTTCCGTACCGATGCGCGTGAGCTTGAGTTCGAGGTACTCACCTCCACAGGACAGCTCTACACCGACCCCCGACCTCGCCCGACCGGGATGCTGGAACTGCTGGTGGACGGTGCCCCTGCCGGGCGCCGACAAGCACCGATGGGCAATGTGGTGCGGATGGCGGGCCCTGGGACCGCGCAGCGACTGGTCCCAGGGGAGCCGGGGACCGTGCGGTTCGCCGGGCTGCCGATGGGTATGAAGAACGTCGAGTTGTGGCTGCCCCAGCAGACCCCCACGGAACTGGTGGCACTGCGTGCTGATGGCGAGGTGCTGGCACCGTTGCCGGACGGTCGGCGCCGCTGGGTGCACCACGGCAGTTCCATCAGCCACTGCCTCGAAGCCGATGGCCCGACCGGTACCTGGCCGGTGGTGGCGGCTTCGCTCGGGGGAGTGGAGGTGATCAACCTCAGCCAGGCTGGCAACGCCATGCTGGACCCCTATGTCGCCCGGACGATCCGCGACATGCCCGCCGACCTGATCAGCCTCAAGGTGGGCGTCAACATCGTGGGCCTGGCCACATTCCGGCTGCGGACGTTCGGCCCGGCGGTGCACGGATTCCTGGACACGATCCGGGACGGCCACCCGGACACCCCGCTGCTGCTGATGTCCCCGGTGAGCTGTCCGGCACTCGACACGACCCCTGGCCCGACCGCGATGGGTCCTGACGGGAAGATCACAGCCCTGGGCGACCCGGCCGATGTGGCCCGCGGGGCGTTGTCGCTGACGGTGGTCCGTGACGAACTGGCCCGAATCGTGGCGGACCGGCGAGCACGCGATCCCCACCTGCACTATCTCGACGGACGCGAACTGCTCGGCCCGCACGAGGTGGATGACCTTGCCGACGGCCTGCACCCCACCGCCGCCGCCTACCGCCGGATGGGAAAACGCTTCGCCGCGCACGCCTTCGCCGACGACGGGCCGTTTCGCTGAGCTTGTTTTTTAACGTCCGCTGCTGAAAGGTGAGTTGGCCACCGGTGGGCGATGTGACAGCGGTGCGGCCTTGGTGTGATCATGTGCGTTGTCGAGACGCTGTTGATCATGCCAAGGCCGCGAGGGTGAGTCTGCTGCACGACGCTGTCCGAGTCGAGTCGCTGACCGTGGTGTCCCGGTTCCGGACCGAGTTCTACGACTGCTTGACCGCCCGCGCGGACGCGTTGTTCGAGCTGACGGACGCGGTGCTGTGCACCGACGGGCCGGTGCGGTCGCTGGTCGATCTCGCGCTGGCGCCCGAGCACCACCGGGGTCACGGCGCGCTCTATGCCGGTCTCAACCGCGGGCGAGTCGATGTCGCCCGGCTGCGGCGGGCCCTGGCCGGAGTGCCGCTGCCGAGGGCCGCGGACGGTCGGTTGGTGTTGGCGGTGGACGTCTCACCGTGGCTTCGCCCGGACGCGGGGACCCTGCCGGACCGCTCGTTCTGCCACACCTATGGTCACGGCAACGCGAAGCATCAGATGATGCCCGGCTGGCCGTACTCGGTCGTCGTCGCCCTGGAGAGCGGCCGCACCTCTTGCTCCGCGTTCCTGGACGCGGTTCGCCTGGCCCCTGGCACGGACCTGGCCGCTGTCACCGCCGACCAGGTCCGCGAGGTGGTCGAACGGCTCGTCGCCGCAGGCCAGTGGGCCGACGGAGACCCGGAGATTCTTGTCGTGCTGGACGCCGGCTACGACGCCCCGCGCATCGCCCATCTGCTGTCCGGGCTGCCCGTCGAGGTACTGGGCCGGACCCGGTCAGACCGGGTGATGCGCCGCCCGGCGCCCTCGCAGGAGGAGTTTCTCCTGGCCCACCCGAAGGGCGGACGGCCGCCCAAGCACGGCGGGGAGTTCGTCTTCGGCGACCCCGCCACCTGGGGCGCCGAGCAGGCCGTCACGGTCACCGACACCCGCCTTTACGGCAAGGCCACCGCCCAGGCGTGGGACCGGCTGCACCCTCGGTTGACCCAGCGGGCCGCGTGGCTGGAGCACAAAGGGCCGCTGCCCGTCATCGAGGGAACGGTCATCCGCCTGACGGTCGAGCACCTGCCGTCCGGCGGGGTGAACAAGCCGGTCTGGCTGTGGTGGTCACGCACCGGCGCCACCCGGGCCGATGTCGACCGGTGCTGGCAGGCGTTCCTGCGAAGGTTCGACATCGAGCACACCTTCCGGAGGCTCAAGCAGACCCTCGGCTGGACGCGGCCCCGCATGCACGACTCGGCCGCCGCCGACCGCTGGACCTGGCTCATCCTTGCCGCCCACCCGGCTCGAAGAACCGGCGGCCCGCAACCCTCCACGACGTGGGACGCATCCTCGCCACCGGCACGTCCTACCAGCGACCGACCCACCACAAGACAGGGACCAAACCTCGACGAGCAAGCGCCGCCCCCACCCAGCGGGCCTGAGTGGTGCCGGTCATGATGTCCCAATGACACTGAGGACATCGAGCGGTGACGCTGTCGAAGCAGGCTGGCAGAAGGTGCGCGCTGACGGACGCGTGCGCCCTGAGCTGCTGGAAGCCGCTTATGCCGAACCGCGCCTGCGGCAGTTGTTCCCTTGGACCGGCATGGGCGAGCTGCACTTCAGCCGGTGCACCGAACAACGGTGGACGTGGGACATCCCCTACATCCAGCCCGCGGCCAGAGGCAGCTACTGGGTGTCAGGTCCTCTTCGTTCGCAGACCGTGGGGCCTGCGGAGACGGTCGGGGAAGCCATCGCCATGGTTTCGGAGCGCCTTCCCGCCGACTGCGGGCCGGCCTTCCTCGGCACTCCGGAGGAACTCGCTGCCCACGAGGCGACGCAAGGGCAGCTCAAGGGTTAAATGACAAGTTCAGTACATGTTCGAGAAGGTGACGAAAGTTGCGCTCTCCTGCGCGGGGAAGCACGCTGGAAATCAGGACGTGACAGGTTGTTGCGTCTTACCCATCGCGACAGGGAGCGACCATGCAAGACGTCCCGGACGAAATTCCGACCCTTAGGTTCTCGCTGGAAGAGGCGCAGATCACAGCGATCGGCCCGAGTTCCTACGCCATACGACTGCCTTTGGGCGGCCTCCAGGGTCTTGTTGACCTTGACCTGCTCGGAGGACCATTGGCGCCTGTAGGACCAAATTCGCGAGCATTCGCGTCCATCGCGGAAATTCCGCCGGGAGGCGGGCCGAAATTTCTAGGTGCTGCAAAGATCAGCATCTTGAACCTCGCGCCGCGGCAGAATGGCGTTCTCACACGAGTCTTCGTCGACTGGCCCACTTCGCTGCCGACCTCCATTGACATTCTCGTCATCAATGATTGACTTCGGCAGGGCGCAATCAATCGCCTCCGGATCCGACGCTGGGCACATTCCTTGAGCGGCTGGCATCTCTCAGGGGGCATTTAGCGTGGGTGGATTGCCGCTTATGCCCTAGTAGGTTCCTCGCCAGGTTAGCGTGGTCTCGTCCGAGGCCCATGAGTCGGCGTGTGATGCCGCGTTGGGTGATGGCCCAGGCGTAGGAAGCTCGCCGGAGCGGAAGAGGCCTCCGGGACGTCGGACGAGTGGACCTTGCCCTCCAGAACGGCCACCCGCACCTTTCGGATGTCGGCCCAGACGTAGGAGTGCGCCCCGAGCAGCCCGGAGTACTTCACCCCTGCCGACCCGTAGGAGACGCCGAACACCGGCGCACGGAACGTCAGCACCACACCCGGCACGCCGAGGATCAGGACCGGAATCAGGTATTCCAGATGTTCCACCCCCACGCGGGCCCACTTCGACGCCAAGCCCGTCGCCATCACCACGGCGACCAGCAGACACGCACCGCCCAGCAGGAAGTAGGCGAGAGACGAGGCCGTGCGCCTCTTCCGCTGTCGCGGTGATCGACCACGCGATCGCGCCTGTCCTGTCGCAGTGCGTCTGTCAGGTGGCGAGCCGTTGACCTGGTTGGGTGCGATGTTGATTGAGAACGCTGGCCCTCAGTGTTCTCAACTGACATGGCTCTCACGGAATCGCGCTGACGGACGGGACAGCTGACTCAGCCGTCTTGCTCTTCGGAGAAGCTGCCCATGGTCTCCCGCAGACGGCGCCGTGCCGCATCCAGCCGCTCCGCGTAGTCAGCAGCGAAGATCCCGGGAAGCGCCTTGTCCAATGTCCCCGCGAGCTTGTGGATCGGGGCCCACGCGGCTGGGTCGTCGACCAGACGGCTGAGGTTCGTCATCTGAACTCGCTCCAGCCAGTCCGAGAGGACGAGGGCTTCGTCGGGGGTGAGCTTGATGGTGATCTCAGCGTCGTCCACGAGTCGAACTTAGAGGTCACGCGGATAGGCGCGGTTGGGGATACCGGCGGCAGATCGGGCAACAGTCCCGGTGATCATGGAGTTGCAACGCTCTGTGATCACTGAGGAGACCTGTGCCCGCGCTGCCGTCATGGCTGACCGAACCGCTCTGGGACCAGTTCGCGGTCCTGCTGCCCGCGCGGCCGGAGTACCAGCCGGACCATCCGCTGGGCTGCCACCGCAGGCGTATCAGTGACCGGATCGTCTTCGACAAGATGCTGCAACTGCTGCGCTTCGGCTGTTCTTACGAGGCGATAGCCGACCCGACCTGCTCGGCCACCACGATCCGCAGCCGCCGCGACGAGTGGATACGGCTGGGCGTTTTCGCCGAGTTCAAGAGGATCGCCCTGGAGTCCTACGACCGGATCGCCGTCGACGGCGCCATCACCAAGGCTCCCGGCGGCGGCGAAGCAGCCGGGCGTTCGCCGGTCGACCGCGGCGAACAGGGCCTGAAACGCTCCGGCATGACGGATGGTTACGGCATTCCGTTGAGCCGCGTCCTGGCCGGAGCCAACCGCCACGACTCCCCGCTGCTCGCCTCGACCCTGGACCTGCTGGACGACCTCGGACCTCTGCCCGACGACATCACCGTGCACCCGGACGCCGGCTACGACTCCGACAAGACCCGCGCCCTGCTCGCCGAACGCGGCCTGCACGGCAAAATCGCGCACAAAGGCGAGAAGGCTCCGATCCAGGCAGGTCAGAGGTGGCACGTGGAGCGTACCCACGCCTGGCAGAACACCTTCCAGCGCCTCGCCCGCCGCTACGAGCGGCGGACCACCGTGATCAACGCGTTCTTCGATCTCGCCGACACCGTCATCACCGTCCGCAGCCCGATCCGCCAGGAATGGACCACTCACCGCTGGGATGGACGCCCGCACCGCCGCCCATGAACCAATCGCTATCCGCGCACGATCGATCCGTCCGGCCGAATCCTGGTCCACGGTCCGGTTTCGCTGGTGCCCTTCGAGGCCACGATGACCTCGGCGACGCCATCGCGGAATGCGGGACGCGCCCGGTCTGGCCACGGTTGCCGACCGTGGCCAGACCATTCCTGCCGCCTGCCCGCCCCCGCCCTTGCGCACCGCTAAATCCGGGTGCGCCGGCCGTACCCGTCCTGGGATCATCCCGGGATGGTCCACCGACTCGGCTCCCTGGTCACCCGGCACACCCACCGCGTCCCCCGCCCCATAGGGCCCGTCGGGGAGGGCACCGCTACGGCACAGCAGCTCGACGCCGCCCTGATGTCCGTGGGCTTCAAGCTCTCCGCCGAGCTCCTCGCGCATCTGTCGGGCCTCTCCCGGGACACGGTCCTCGAAACCGCCACGGAGACGCTGGAAACCGTCCGGGAGATGGTCGGCGACCACGTCCGGCACAACGTGTACTTCATCGACTTCCCCGCGAACGTCCCAGACACCTTGGACTTCTGGATGCAGTGCATAGCTGGCGCGCTCGCCGACGACGAGGTGCGCACGGGCACGCTGGAGCAGCTGAGCGCCGACGTCGTGAATCTGCTCATGCTCCCCGCCTACGGCAACTACCGCCACGCGTATGCCGAGATGCTCGCCCACCACGACGAACTGATCGCCTCGGCAGGAGACCGTGTGACGGTCCTGCACCTGGGCGACGACCTCGACGAAGAGATCGGCGCCCTCTACCTGGCGCTGGCCGGGAGCACCACGCCGCTCAGCGAGGACGGCCTGCGCGATCTGCAGGACCTCGCCGTGCTCTGCACGGACGGCCCGCAGCCCGCGGAGATCCCGGTACGGGAGAACCGGGCCGTGGTCAACCAGGCCCGGCTGGCAGCCGGGTCCGGCCTGCAGCTGGACACGGTCACCGACGTGCTCCGCCTTGCCTGCGCGTTCGCCGGCGGCGATGTCACCCTGCAGGAACCGACGCGGCTGCGCACCCTGCCCCGGCCGGTCCGCCGGGCGCTCCTCGCGGGCCTCGACAAGGTCATTGCCGCGGCGCCCGCCAAACTCGCGGACGTCGCCGCCCACCGCGAGATGTGGAAGCGGCTCGGCGAGCGGCTGCACCCGCACGAGTACCCGCAGTGGCCGCACGCCGCCGACGTGTTCGCCGTCGCCCGAGGCGAGAAGACGGCACGCTCGCTGGACAGCCGTGTCGGGGAGCTCCTCGACCGCGGCGACATCACCGCCGCCGTCAAGCTGCTGAATGCCGCGCCGGGCCGGCTCCTGCGTGCGCTCGACCTGCTGCTGCGCGACTCCTGCACACAGGGCGAGCGCGACACCGTGGTCGCCGCCGCCGAGCGGGCCCTCCCGGAGGTCTCCGGCCGGGTGCTGCTGTCGGTCCGCGAGCATCTGCACAACCGACAGCGGGAGACCGGCCGACGACGCGTGTTCGTCAACCGGTTCGGCCGGGCCTGGGCCACCGGCGACAACCGTCGGCCGGTGCCCGCGCCCGAGCGCCAGCGGCTCGACGCCGCGCTCGACGCCGAGCTGCGCCGACGACTGCCCGCCGCGGACCACCTGCTGATCGACCCGGAGGTCCTGGACGTGGCGCTGCCGCTCAGCGGCAAGGCCACCGCGTCCGGTCTCGGCGTGCTGCCGCGCGGCTCGGTCTCCCCGGTCAACGGCAAGCTGCTGCGCTTCTTCGTGTACTGGAAGCAGAGCACGGACAAAACCGACTACGACCTGTCGGCGGCGCTCCTGAACGCCGACTACTCCACGTCCTCCTGGCTGTCGTACACCAACCTGCGCGGTGTCGGGGGCGAGCACTCCGGCGACATCACAGACGCCCCGGACGGTGCGTCGGAGTTCATCAACCTCCGCCTGGGCGCGGTGCGGGCGGCGTACATCGTGCCGCAGGTCAACATCTTCTCCGGGGAGGGATTCGACGAGGTCGAGGAGTCGTTCTTCGGCTTCATGCTGCGCAAGGGCGAGCAGAAGGGACGCCCCTTCGAGCCGCGCACGGTACGCATGAAGTCCGAACTGCGAGGCCCCGGCCGGGTCGCCCTTCCGCTGGTCTTCCTGCGCGGCCCCGGCGGCCGATGGCGCGCCAAGTGGCTGCACCTCCACCTGAAGGGAACTCCGGCGTCGAACAGGGTCGAGTACCACCGTGTGACGCTCGCAACGCTGCTGCGCGCCTTCGTCGAACGCGAGCAGCTCACCGTGCGCCATCTCACCGGGCTCATGACCAGTGCGTCGACGACCATCACTTTCTGGGACGGCACGACAGTTCCGGCCGGCCCCGTCACCTACATCGGCTTGCAGCGGCCCGCCGGGCTGCACCCGGAGTCGAAGGTCGTCACCCTGGTAAACCTGCGTGACCTGATCCCCGCCTGACTGTTAACGTGGCCGTGGCGAGGCCATGAAGGGGCTTCCTTCTCCACGTACTCGTGGCACTAGTTCCTTCGCTTTCCTCGCCGTCGATACGGCCTCCGACTGCTGTTCCGCACCTGTGCGGAATACCGGGGCGTCTTTCGTCTGCCCGTCGGGCGCGTTGCCCATAACCGCCGTGCGTGCCTGGTCGACTGTCCTCGGCCAGCTCGTGCCAGGTGGGCGCCCCGGTCTCAGGCGCGCCCGGGTCGACGCCACCTCTGCCCACCATCCGCCGAAGGTCTCATCGGCACCAGCTGCACTGGGCGGCTGCGCCTCGACACCCGGCCTGACCTCACCCAGGCCGTCGACGCCCTAACCCAGCGCGGCTACACCCTGCACCTCGACCTGACCGGCGTCACGTACATGGACTCCGTCGGCCTGCACCTTCTCCTCAACCTGCGCGAACGCCTCCGCGACGAAGCTGACGGCCTGAAACGTTCCGAATTCCGCTGGGCCGCGTCCTGGCCGGAGCCAATCGCCACGACTCCCCGCTGCTCGCCCCGACCCTGGACCTGCTGGACGACCTCGGACCTCTGCCCGACGACATCACCGTGCACCTGGACGCAGGCTACGAATCCGACAGGACCCGAGCCCTGCTTGCCGAACGCGGCCTGCACGGCCGGATCGCGCGCAAGGGCGAGAAGGCGCCCATCCAGGCATGTCAGAGGTGGCATGTGGAGCGCACCCACGCCTGGCCGAACGCCTTCCAGCGCCTCGCCCGCTGTTATGAGCGCCGGGCCGTCGTCATCGACGCGTTCTTCGACCTCGCCGGCACCGTCATCACCGTCCGCAGCGTGATCCGCCGGGCGTGGATGACCCGCCGCTGGGACGGACGACCGCACCGCCGCCCATGACTGCACACCAACGGTGGCAGGTGATCGTGGTCTCGGTGGGCCGGTGGCTGCGGCTGACCGGCCCCCGCCACGGGCCACCAGCGGACAGGACCGGCACTGACCTTCCCCGCACCCGTAGGGCTGGCCCGGGGCGGTTCGTCCTGGTCCTGCTCGTGGCCCTGCGTGCGAATCGACGGCGCCGGGGTCCGTATGGCCCCGGGCGGTTCCACACAGTTCCACACCGTGGGATGCGGCACGGTCGGGAGGGCAGGAGCCTGCGGGGGCAGGCCGGGCTGGGGGGGCCTGGTCGGGTCGTGGTTGTCAGTAGATGTACGCAGCGGGTTTCGGGTTCGGGTTGGGTGTCGGTGGGGGCGTCTACGTGCCGGTCATGAGTGATGGTGTGCGTGAGGGTGGTTCGGCAGCGGTTCTGTCCGGGGCGGGTGCGTGGTGGTCGGATCCGGGGTTGCTGGTGAACGGTGATCCGGATCTTGTGTGGGGGTTGCTGGATTCGGGGGTGGGTCCGGGGGCGCGGCTGGCGGCGGCGGTGTATCGGGCGTCGGCGCATGTGCATCGGGGAGCGGCACCGGGGGTGCGGCGGCAGTTGCTGGCGTTGGACGCGGCCCGGTGGGGGTGGACTGGGCGACCGGTAGCGATGTCGATGCCCCGTTCCGGCGTGCGTTCACCGGTCACGACCGCGAGGTGTCAGCGGTGGCGACGGGGGTGGTGGACGGCCGCACCATCACCGTCACCGCCAGCTGGACAAGTCGGCGCGGGTGTGGGACCTGACCACCGGACAGCAGTTCGGCGAACGCCTCACCGGCCATACCAGCTGGGTGCTGTCGGTGGCGACGGGGTGGTGGACGGCTGTCCCATAGCGGTCACCGGCAGCGACGACGGAACAGTACGCGTATGGGACCCGACCACCCACCGGCAGACAGGACCGGCACTGACCTTCCTTGCACCGGTAGAGGAGGTGGCGGTGACACCGCACAACACCCACCTGACCGTCGCCTTCGGTCGGCCCTTGCCAGCGTTGCGCCCGTAGCGCCACGCCTTGCCGGTCCGGCGGTTGATCCCCACCAGACGGCATGCCTCTGTGTTGCTGTACCCCTGCCGCATGAGCTCGAAGTATGCCGCCCTCTCGGCGACCAGCTTCTTGCGCCCCTGCGGCCTCCGGTCCTTACGGATCTGATGGTCCATCGCGTCCCCTGAGCTGGGGTGTTGCGACGACCACTAGAACGGAAGTGGTGCCCGGGGTCCCTCTGTGCAGTGCCGACATGAGCCGGGGTCGGTCGTCCGCTGTCGACGGAGAATCGGAGAACGCGCCTTGAGCTCACCTGCGAGCGGAGCCATCCATGGCCCCATACCCAGGAGAGCGGGAGACAGTCTCGTGCGGGTGCCGCCACCGCCGGCGCAGCCCTGACCAGCTTCGGGCACTGGGCACCGTGGGCCTTGACACCCATCTCTGAGCACGAGACATGCCGTGTGGGCTCAGAACACGACGTGCCGAGCTCTGTCGCCCGAGGGTTCCCTGATCTTCTTGAGGCTGGCCTCGGCAGTTCAGCCGAGAAACTTTCGTCGTGAGTGTGATTTCCGTCATGCTGGTGCGAGGAAACAGCAGGGTCCTACCCCTTCCTGCCCCTCAAGGTAAACGGAGTACCGCCCGTGGATCTGGCCTTGTCCCGCCCCGCTCTCCGGATCGCCCCCTCCGACGGTGATCTGCACCGTCAAGCGGCTCGTCTCCGGCACTTCGGACCGCTTGTCCCCGTCGAGCTCCCAGGCGGCTTGGCTGCCTGGGTGGTGACGTCCGACGCGTTGGGGCGGGCACTGCTGGTCGACCCCCGTTTCGTGAAGGACATCGCTGTATGGCACGCCTGGCAGCGTGGAGAGGTCCCGGCGGATTGGCCCTTGCGGGCTGTCGTGGACACGCCACGTATCATGATCACCGTGGACGGCATGGAGCATCGCCGACTGAGGGCCCCGCTCGCCCGGACACTCACGCCGACACGAGTGGAGGCTCTGCGTGGGCGGGTGAGCGCCATCGTCGAGGAGCAACTGGACCGACTTGCCGAGGCATCCGCGGCCAGCGACGGAGGGATCGTGGACTACCGCACCCTTTTCGCGTTCCAGGTTCCGATGAAGGTAATTGGCGCATTATTAGGGATCCCAGAGGGCTGGCATGAGACGTTGCGCGTGCTGTTCGAGGACTTCTTCAGTGAAGCCGTGACCGCCGAGCGGAAGAGTGCTGCTGTCCGGGGAATCCGTGAGCTCATCACCGAGCTGATTACTCGTCGCCGGATGGAGGCCGGGGATGATCTCGTCAGCGGTTTGCTGGCCGCTTGCGTCGACGAGCCCTACTCCGACGAGGAGTTGATCGGCACCCTCCTGGTGGTGATCGGGGCGGGCCACGAAACCACCGTGCACGTCCTGGTCAATGGTCTTCGTGCGCTGCTCGCCCACCCCGAGCAACTGCGCCGGGCGACGGGAGACCCGGCACTGTGGGCCGGTGCTGTCGAGGAAATCCTGCGCTACGACGCTCCCCTCGCCTCTTTCTTCGCTCGCTACGCCACGCAGACTGTGCGGATCGGCGACGCGGATGTGCGGCGCGGAGACCCTCTGCTGGTCAACTATCTGGCCATGGGCCGCGACCCTGAACGCTACGGTCCTGAGGCGTCCACCTTCGACATCACCCGACGCCCGCAAGGCGGACACACCGGCTTCGGTCACGGACCCCATGTGTGCATCGGTGCGCCGCTGGCCCGGCTCGAAGCCACCACAGCGCTGCCTGCACTGTTCGAACGATTCCCGGGCATCCGTATCGCCGTACCCGCCGCCGCCCTCCAGACCTTCCCCTCCCTCATGCTCAATGGCCGGCTCGACGTTCCTGTACTGCTGGGCACTCGGTCGTAGGGCAGGGCTGGCAGAACCGGGCACGGCCTTGAGCTCGGATCATGGACACACGAGACACTGGATCCTGAGGATCTGGGAACGGACATCTCGGTCGTGATGAACTGTCCGCCGCAGTTCACGGCGGATGCGGTCGCGCTGTACGAGTCGCGGCCCGAGGCGAGGATCCGGCAGGTCGCTGAGCCGCCGACACCGGGACGCATCGCCCGCCTGTTCAGTTCGGCGGTCACTACCTTCCACGAACGGTTCTGCGCGGCCACCGTGGATCGGCTCTCGGCGGCGACTCGGTCCCGGCTGGACAACCTGGTCGCTGAGGACGGCGGTGTCGAGGACTCGGCGGGCGGCGGGGTGACGTTCTTCTCCGAGCTGAAGGCGGAGCCCGGGCGCTGCGCCTGGACAGTCTGCTGACGGAGGTGAACAAGCTGCAGCGGGCGCGTGCGCAGGAGCTGGCGCAGAAGTTGTTCGGGGACGTGTCGGAGAAGCTGGTGACGGCGTGGCGGGCGCGGACGTCGAAGGACGACCTCGGACCTGCGGGCGGCAGCCGGACCGGTGCGGTACACGCTGCTGGCTGCGCGCCCGGCACGGTCTCTTTTCGTCCGGGGCTGTTCGGAGGCTGACCAGCCGTGATGCCGGGGAGTGGACGACCGGTCTGCTCCGGCGTGCCGGATCGTCCACCCTCAGCACCTGGGGATGTCTACGGGATGGGGGACGGCGGCGAGTGAGGTGACCCCCGGAGTGTGGACACAGGGGTTCATGCTGCGAGTTGGAGTCTAGCTGTCGTGTGGTGCTGCTGTTCGAACTCGATAGGGGAGAGGTAGTCGAGCGCGCTGTGGCGTCGGCGGGCGTTGTAGTAGGTGAGCCACCGGTAGATTTCCAGTTTCGCCTGTTGCATCGTCGAGAACAGCTTCCCGTGCATCGTCTCTCGCTTCAGACCCTGTCAGAAACTCTCCGCGAGGGCATTGTCGTAGCTCGAGCCGACCCTTCTCATGCTCCTGCGGATGCCGTACCGGTCGCAGGCCTGGGCGAACGCGGCGGACGTATCGATCCGCGGTCCGCGTGGAAGATCACTCCGGCGGCTTGCCCGCCGCGGGCCGCGACCGCGGCCCGGAGCG
>NZ_JBEOZE010000029.1:0-102029 GCF_040297465.1 Streptomyces sp. NPDC001787 | reverse complement strand
GGTGCCGTCGCCGTCGCCATCGGGTTCCGCTCCTCCGGTGCCACGGCCCTGGAATGGGCCGCGGCCCTCGGGCTCCTCGTCCTCTTCGCGACCGCTGACCTGGATCGCGGTCGGTATGGGCCTCGTCAGCCCGAACGCCGAGGCCGCCGGTAACAACGCCCTGCCCCTGATCGTGCTCCCGCTCCTGTCCAGCGCCTTCATCCCCGTCGACACCATGCCCGGCTGGTTCCGGCCGATCGCCGAGTACCAGCCCTTCACCCCCGCCATCGAAACCTTCCGCGGCCTCCTCCTCGGCACCGAGATCGGCCACAACGGCTGGCTCACCCTCACCTGGTCCCTCGGCCTCACCATCCTCGGCTACCTCTGGTCCACCTCCACGTTCCACCACGACCCGAAGTAACCACCATGAGCACGCGGGCCGACGCCCCGCCCCCGGCTTCCCGGGGCGGGGCGTCGGCCGTGCCACCTGCGGAACCACAGGCTTGAAGCTTCCGCAGCGGCAGCCTCTACCTTCGTGAGCAGGGCCGGAGAGGCCGGCCCGGTGAAGCGAATCGTGAGGGGGACGGCGATGGCCTGGCCGACCGCGGAAGTGGCCCGGATGTCGGGCGTGACGGCCCGCACCCTGCGCCACTACGACGAGATCGGCCTGCTGCCACCGGCCTGGACCGGCACCAACGGCCACCGCTACTACGAGGAGCGCGAGCTGCTCCGGCTCCAGCAGATCCTCGTACTGCGGGCACTGGGCCTGGGCCTGCCCGAGATCGGCCGGGTCCTGGCCGCGCAGGTCGACGAGCTGGAAGCCCTGCGCGGCCATCACCGCAGGCTGCTCGCCGAGCGCGACCGGCTCGATGCCCTGGCCGGCACCGTCTCCCGCACGATCACCGAACTGGAGCGATCCAGAGAGAACGGTGGTCCCATGACCGGCATCAACCGACCGGAGAACCTGTTCGAGGGCGTCCGCCCCACCATGTACGGGGAGAACCTGCGCGACTTCCCCGAGCTGGCCAGGGAGGTCGAAAGCCATACCGCGACGATGACCGAGACCCAGATCGAGAGCGGACACCGCGAGCGCACGGCACAGATGATCCGGCTGGCCGAACTGCTGACCGCCGGTACGCCCGCCGACGCGGCGCCCGCGCAGGCGGAGGCGGACGCCCAGTACCGCAAGCTGAGCGAACTGCGCGCCGTGACCGCGGAGGAGTACCGGGCGATCGGGCGCTCCTGTGTGGAGAACGAACCGTGGCGCGCGGCATACGAGGCGATCACGCCGGGCCTGGCCGCGTACCAGCGTGACGTCATCGAGGCGTACGCCACGACCCGGCTGAGCTGAGCCGAACCGGGCCGGGCCGAGAACCGGATCCGGTGCACCTGGCGGCCCTGGGGTCCTGCGCGGTCCCCGGGGCTCCTACACCACACCCGGCCCGCAGGTCCCGAATTTTGATCAACTGCCGTAAATTTGAGGGTACTTCGGATGTTCCTCGCGTGATCGTCCGAGGCCTTCCCTATCCTCCCGACCATGAGTATCCCCACCGAGCTGATCGGTAGCATTCCGCGCCCTTCGGACCTTCTCTCCGCCCTCACCGCGCACGCGCGGGGGCGGCTGAGCGACGCCGAGCTGGCCAAGCACCAGGAGCAGGCCGCCGCGGAGACCCTGGCCCGGCTGGCGGAGCTGGGCAGCCCCGTCCTGGTGGACGGGGAGCAGGCCAAACCGAGCTTCGCCACCTACCCGGTCGCCGGACTGGTGAGCCTTTCGCCGGACGGCGTCGTCATCCCGTTCGCCGACGGACACACCCGGCAGCTGCCCTGCATCACCGAGGGCCCCTTCCGGTACCAGGTGCACGCGGAGACCTATCTGCGCGAGGCGCAGCGGCTCACCGACCTGCCCGTCAAACAGGCGGTCATCGCCCCCTCCGCGCTCAGCCTGCTCTATCCGGCCACGCCCATCGAGGGGTACTCCCGCGAGGAGTTCCTGCGGGATCTGGCCGACGAGGCGGAGGCCGACATCCGCGGCTGCCTGGACGCCGGGGCCCATGTGGTGCAGCTCGACTTCACCGAGGGGCGGCTGTCGCTGAAACTGGATCCGAGCGGCGGTGTCCTGGACGACTTCATCGCTCTCAACAACACGGTCCTCGACCGGTTCAGCGACGCCGAACGCGCCCGGATCGGAGTGCACACCTGCCCCGGCGGGGACCAGGACTCCACGCACAGCCTCGATGTCGACTACGCCGAGCTGCTGCCCAAGCTCTTCCAGCTCAGGGCGGGCAACTTCTACCTCCAGCTCGCGAGCGAGGCGGACCCGGACCGGGTGCTGAGCATCGTCGCGGAGCATCTCCCGGCGGGTACACGGGTGTTCGTCGGTGTGACCGACCCGATCGATCCGCGGGTGGAGACACCGGAGGAGGTACGTGACCGGGTGCTCGCCGCCGCCCGTCACCTTCCGGTGGAACAGCTGGGCACCTGTGACGACTGTGGCTTCTCCCCGTTCGCGGACGACGCCTCCACCTCCCGCGACCTGGCGTTCGCGAAGATCGCCGCACGGATCCAGGGTACGGCCATGGCCGCCGAGGCCCTCGGCGCCTGAGCCACGCGCAGGACATCCAGACCGTGAGTGGCGTACGGGCACTGCGGATGACGGCCCGGCCCGGGGGTGTTCCCCGGGCCGGGCGTCATCAGGCGGAGCCCCGCAGCGCCGCGAGGGTCTCCTCGACCAGCGTCCGCGCCCGGTCCACCGTCGCCGTCAGCGCCTCGGTGCTCACGCCCGGCGCTCCGAGCAGTTCACGGACCCGGGGGCCGAAGTCCGCCGGGGCGCCCGGGAGCGACTCGGCGACGGCCAGCGCCCCCTTCTCGTTGAGGCACCAGCGCCGGTCCCGGGCGAACAGCGCCTGCACCAGCACGCCGACGGCCCGGGACAGGCACAGCGCGACGTACAGCGTGTCCTCCCGGGCCGCGCCCTTCCCCGCGGCGGCGACCAGGAACTCCGCCTCCCAGGCTCCCGCCGTCAACGCCTCCCGCAGCGGCTCCGGATACGCCGACGCCCGCAGCCGGAGGTCCGTCAGCTCGCCCGAAGGGTCGGCCAGCACCTGACCGAGTGCCACCTCGCCCGCGTAGCAGGGCGACCAGAACCCGAGCGGATGCCCGGCCTGCACACCGACCTCGTACCGGCCCTCGCGGCAGTCCTCCCACACCCGCTCGACCCGGTCGAGGTCCCGCAGGATCCAGTCCACCGCGACGCCGTCGGCCCGTAGCCACGCACCGCCGTTCACCCACGGCCCCCAGCCACCGGGCCCGGCCACCTCGACGTCCGGTCCGGCCAGTGCGCGCAGCGCGTCGAGGTCGAGTCCGGCCCGGTAGTAGACGCCGAGGTCCCAGTCCGAGTCCGGCCGGTGCTCCCCACGCGCCCGGCTGCCGCCGAGCAGTACGCCCACGACTCCCGGGACTTCGGCCAGCCGCGCGGCCATGTCTTCGATGATCACCTGCATGGAGCGAGTCTGACAGCCGGCCGGACGGGCGGGCCAGCCGGTTTCGCACCGCGGCGGCGGAGGCGGGAACCGCACCCGCCTCAGTCCAGGGTGATCCGGGCGGCGACGGGCAGGTGGTCGCTGCCGGTGGCGGGCAGCGTACGGATGTGGCCGACGGTCGCCGAGCGGGCCATGACCTGGTCGATCCGGGCCACCGGGAAGGCGGCGGGGAAGCTGAGGGCGAAGCCGCGTCGCGCCGTGTTCATCCGCGAGGTCAGCGGGGCCAGCCCATGGTCGTCGACCGTGCTGTTGAGGTCGCCCAGCAGGATCACCCGGCGTACCTTCTCGGCGGCGACGGCCTCGCCCAGCAGCCCGGCACTCTCGTCACGGCGGGCGGAGGCGAGGCCGCTCGCTCCGATCCGGACCGAGGGCAGGTGCGCGACGTACGCCGCGACCTCGCCGCGTGGTGTGTGCACGACGCTCCGCAGGCCGCGGCTCCAGCCCTCCGCGATTCCCCGGGGTCTGATGTCCAACAGCCGGGTGCCGGACATCGGATGCTTCGACCAGAGCCCGACGGTGCCCCGGACCGCGTGGTAGGGGTAGTCGGGGGCGAGGGTCTTCTCGTAGACCGCCAGCGCCGGGGGCACCAGCTCCTCCAGCGCGATGAGATCCGGCTCGGCGTCCGTCAGCGCGCGGGCCGTGGCCGCCGCGTCGGTGTTCTCGTCGCTGACGTTGTGCTGCACCACGAGCAGATCGTCCGCCCCGGGCCCGTCCCCGGGCAGCAGCAGCCCGCCGAAGAGGTACGTCCAGGCCGTCACCGGCAGCAGCAGGGCCACCAGCGCGAGGGCCGAACGGCGCAGCAGGGCCAGGCCGAGCAGCAGCACGGCCACCAGCCCGAGCCAGGGGAGGAACGTCTCCAGCAGGCTGCCCGGACCGCCCGCGAGGTCGGCGACGACCCCGTGGAACACCAGCAGCGCGGCCGTCAGCACCGCGAGCGCGGCGAGCACCCGCCCCCGTACCCAGGCCGGCCGGTTCCCCGGGCGCCCCTCCGTGCCCCCGCTCCGTCCCGCCCACCGGAACGCCGCCCCCGCTCTCGACGCCGTACCGCTGTCCGCCCGCCGCACCATGTATCCCCTCCGCTTGCTCCTGCCCCCTCCAGGACGTGCGGTCCGGCTGATCGGTTTCCGGCACGGCCGACGGCGTTCCCGGCGCGGGGGCTGAGCGGTGGTCAGCGGGAGCCGATGACCGTGACGAGGGTGAAGGTGGCGAAGAACGGCCCCCGGGACAGGGAGTCGAACCACCGGCGGCCACGGGTCTCGTCGATGTGACCGGCCTCGATGGCGCGCTGCGTGGTGCGGCCCAGCCCCAGGAAGTGGTCGGCCTCCCGGAAGTCGCGGAACACCGGAGCCGTGGTCCGTACGGCGTCGACGGTGAACCCCGCCCGCTCCGCCCGCCGGGCGAGGCTCCGTCCGATGGTGGCGTTCCGCACCACCTCCGACGCGGTGTAGCGGGTGAAGGCACGGCTCGTCGTGATGTCCTCCGCATCGACGACCAGGGTGTCCCAGTCGGGCTCGGCCAGTCCGATCCGGCATCCGGGGCGGGTGACCAGACGGAGCTGCGCGAGGACGGCGTCGGGATCGTCGACGTGCATGAGGACCCGGTCGATCCTGACCCGGTCCACGGTCCCCGGATCGACCGGCAGAGCGTGCGCGTCCCCTTCGCGGAACTCCACCGCGGCCGGTGAGTCGACGCGGCCCCGGGCGTGGTCGAGCATCGCCGGGTCCCGGTCGACACCGATCACCGTGCCGCCCGGACCGACCCGGTCGGCGAGGTCCTGAAGGTCGGTGCCCGGACCGCACCCGACGTCGAGGACGGTCTGGCCCGGCTGGACGGCGAGGAGATCGAGCAGTTCCCGCTTGTAGGCGCGGCCGGCATCGGTGGCGGCGGACCGCAGCATGTACGCGGCCTGATCGGGCGTGGAAACCCCAAGACTTGTCGGCATACGGGCCAGTCAAGCACCCCTGCCGCCCCTGTCACCCGCCCGTGAGTTCCCGGGCGGCCACCGGGCGCCGGCCACCGGGCACCGACCACCGGGCGCCGGGAAGCCGCACCCTCGCACAGGGCGGCCAACGACCGCGCCCCCCGAGCGCAGCGGCTACGGGGGGAGAGGGCATGACCCGAGCGGAGCACGGCCAACCGCCCACGGCCCGGCCCGGCTCCTGATGAGGGAGCCGGGCCGGGCCGCGGCTGTGTCCGTCGCCGGACGGACGGGGCGGGCGGGTGATGCCGCCGGGTGTCAGGCTCGCTTGGACCTGCGGCGGGCCGCCACGACCAGGCCGGTACCCACGACGAGTACCGCGGCGGTGCCGATGATCATCGGGACGGTGCCGCTGCTGCCCGTCGAGGCGAGGTCGCCGCTGGTGCCCGGCGTCTTGCTCGACGACGGGGCGGGCGTGCCCGGTGCCGCGGGCTCGGAGGAACCGGAGGACGGCGTGCCGCTCTCCGTGGGAGGCGTCACCGAGGCGGACGGCGTGGCGTCCACGGGCGGCTTCGTCGTGGGGGTGTCGCTCGGCGTCGGCGTGGTGGTCGGGGGCTTCCCGGTCTCCGGGAGGCAGCCGGTGAAGGGGAAGTGGTGCGTCTCCGCGCCGCCCGAACCGTGCAGCGAGGCGACCCACACGGAGCCGTTGACCGGTGCGCCGGTACCCAGCTCCAGGTGCGCCCGGGGCGCGAGCACGCTGCCGGGCCAGGCCGCCTTGCTGCTCTTGGTGACCGTGCGGGCCTCGGGGAAGTTCCACAGCAGCCGGGCACGGACCTTGCCGTCGGAGGCGCTCTGGAGCTTGTCGTCGAGTACGTAGTCCTGCCCGCCGGACAGGAAGAAGCCGGTGGTGCCCGCCTTGGCCATGTCGTACGTCTGGCCGCTGACGTTGACGATCGCGGTGGCACCGGCCGGGACCTTGAGGTAGATGTCCTTGGCCTGCTCCAGCTGGCCGGCCGTCACCTTGAAGATGTTGCGCCCGGTGTCGCTGCCCTTGAGGGTGAGCTTGGTCCCCTCCAGCGCGACGTCCGTGCCGCTGGTTACCGCTTCCCCGGCCAGGGCCGAGGAGTAGGCGCGGAGCTTGGTGAACTCGGCGTCGAAGTCGATCAGCCCGGCGTCCTTGCGGAACGTGCCGGAGTGCAGCTCGACCGCGCGGTCGCGGATCTCGCCGCCGACGACCGCGTTGCCCTTCATCACCGCGGTGACCGAACCGCCGTTGATCAGGTCGCCGCGGACGACGAGCGAAGCCCGGCCGGGCAGCGCGTCGACCTCGGCCGCGGTCAGCTCGTTGGCGACGCTGAATCCGCCGCGGAAGTCGGCGTTGCCACCCACGGCCACCGCGCCCTCCGCGTCGGGGGAATGGACATCGTCGCCGAGGACGAACTCGCCGTACTTACCGGCGATTCCGAAGGCGTCGGTGGTGCAGCCTGCCGAGTCGGCAGGGGCGGCCTGTGCGGCAGGGACGGCCGTGAGGCCGAGAACGAGAGCTCCACCGAGCATGGCTGCTGCGGCGGTTGCGGTTATGCGCATGGGGCGTGATTCTCCAGCGGAGGTGGTTGTAAAGATTCCGTGGCGGCTGCCCATAGTTTTCACACAATCAGATATTGGTCAAGACCAATGCCCAAAGGGCGGGTGAAAAGCGTCAAATGCCGGATTTGTTCAACTATTTGGGGTCGGATGCGGTGCGGCCGGGCAGGGTCGCCGCCCCGCCTCCTCCCGTCAGAACACCTCCGCCGCCCGCACGGAGCGAGGGTGCCGTCGCCCGCTCGCCGCTCGCCCGCCTCCCGGTCCGTGGTGGCGCACCGGGAGGGTTCGGTGCGGGCGACGGGAAACGGGGGTGAGTTTCCTGGGAAGGAATAGGTTGCTGCCGATATGAAAGTTGACTAGAACTCTACTAAGTCGGTCAGTATGCTTGTCGCGCCACGTTCGTTTGATCCAACCGGATGGCCCGTACCGCCTGCATTGCGATGATCTCGCAGATCAGGACGGCCGTGGAAGGCGCGGACATGTCTGAACTCGGGTGAAGACATATACGCCAGTCCGCCGGTCCGGGAAAAGTCCGCTTCAGGCTCGCTTTCTCGAATACCTGTCAAGTGAGGGGTCGCAGTGACCGCGATCGAAGGGCTGGGATCACGTATTCGGCGACTGCGCAGAGCTGCCGGTCTTTCCCAGGAGGCACTGGCCCGTCCCAGCCTTTCCCCCAGCTACGTCTCCCTGCTGGAGGCCGGAAAGCGCGTCCCCTCGGAGGACGTCCTCGCGCAGCTCGCCGAGCGGTTGGGATGTGATCAGGCCTATCTCACAGGGGTGATCGCCAAGCCGGACTCGGTGGATCTGGAGATCGAGCTGCACCACGCGCAACTCGCCCTGCGCAACGGTGAATCGCGTGCTGCGCTGGAGGCGTTCACCGCTCTGCGGGCCAAGCTGCCGGCCACCGACCGGACGGATCTGCGGTTCGCGGTGGAGCTCGGCATCGGCCAGTGCCTGGAGCACCAGGGCGAGCTGGACGAGGCCGCCCGGAACTACGAGTCACTGCTTCAGTGGTCCGCGGCGCGGGGGCGCGGCGTCCTGGACCGGCTCAGCGTGGTCATGCCGCTGTGCCGGTGCTACCGAGAACTGGGCGACCTCTCGCACGCCGTGGACGTGGCCGAGAAGGTGCTGGCCGAGGCGGACGCCGCCGACCTGCCGCCCACGGTCGCACAGCTGGAGCTGCTGTCCACACTGGTCGGTGTGTACTGCGAGCGCGGTGACCTGCACCGGGCGAACTTCCTCGCCGGCGAGGCGATCAGCCGTGCCGAGCTCATGTCCGACCGCCGGGCGCTCGGCGGCGCCTACTGGAACGCGAGCGTGGTCCTGCACCGGCGCGGACGGTCGAGCGAGGCCCTGGACCTGCTGAGGAAGGCCGTCGACATCTATGCCGAGGGTGACGACGAGCGCGCGCTGGCGCGGGTGCGCAATGCGCACGCGACGGTGCTGCTGCAGTCGGACGACCCCGACCCCGAGGCCGCCAAGACGCTCCTCGAACAGAGCGCCGCCACCCTGCGCACCCTGGGCGGCGGCCTCGACGTGGCCCACGTCGAGACGGCGCTGGCCCGCGTGGAGGTGATGCTCGGCTGTGCCGGGGCCGCGATCGAGCACGCCGAGGCCGCCCTTGATCTGCTGGGACCCGAACACCGGCTGGAGAGCGCGCGCGTGCATCTCGTGCTTGCCGCCGCCCATCTGCTGCGCGACGACCACGACACCGTACGGGCCGCGTACGAACGGGCGGCGTTGCTGCTCGAAGCCTCCGAGGCCGGGCGCCAGGCCGCCTTCGCCTGGTCGGAACTGGGGGAGATCCTGGAGAGGAGCGGGGAGAGCGAGCGCGCGGTACGGGCCTACCGCCAGGGGATGCGTCTGTTGGGGCACCGCAGCTCGCTCGTCGCGAACATCCCGCGCCGGGTCCCGAAGGGCTGACGCCCCTTCACACTCTTGCCGACAGCGATGCCGCCCTCGGCCCAGCGGGTGCTGAGCGCGTTCTGGGCGGGGCGGGTCCCCGCCCGCCGCAGGTTCCCATCGGCGATGTGACTCCAGTCCGAGGTTCACCCGTTTCGGTGGTCGCCCCCGGAAACGCCGCCCGACGACGGCAGGTCACCCATGATCGGCCCGGTGATCACCCACCGCACACGCCTCGCCCCCGGGCGCCGTGTGGCTCGGGCCGTCAAGGACGGCGTGGCTGTGACGGTGACACGCGGTGATATGCGTAACTCTGAGTCATGGAACGCGAGAAGCGCGAGCCATGCGAAGTGTTTTCCCCTGGAGGCGAAAGAGTGTCACGTCAGCGTCTGAGGCTGGGAGTGCTTGCCCTTGCGGCACTGGTTCTGTCGGGTCCCGCGGTTGCCCCGACCGCGGCGGTAACCTCCTGGCCGGTCACAACGAGCGTCCATGGGCAGGCCGTCCTGGCGGGTCCGTCGGCCGACGAGGACCCGGGCTTTCTCAAAAGGCGTCAGAAAGCCCAGGCCGAGGGGCTCATCGACGCCGACGGCAGGGTCCCGGGAAGCCAGAGCGAGGGGAGCCGCGCATGGCCACTCGATGACACGGGATACCGCATCCAGCCCCGGGACCTGGAATTCCTCGGACTGACGCAGCAGCAGGTCAAGTGGTGGCGCCACTACCAGGCGCCGTTGGGTACGACTCCCCACCAGTTCAAGCGCATGTCGGCGTCCCTGTTCAGGGTCCTGTGCTCCGCCTGTGAGCGCCCCCAGGACTATGACGTACGGCTCCAGGGATCATGGGCGTTCTTCTTCTCGGGCCGCCACAAGGACTTCCCGACCGAACGGGACCTGGCAGGGCAGCCGGTGGCGCTGGCACGGTTCCAGGAGTGGATGGGCTCCACACCCCCCGCCGAGCGCCCGGCGCGCCGTCCGTTCGGCGCGTTGCACAAACTGGGGATGCTCGACGAGAACGGGAAGCCGTTCGGACCCAGCGACGGGGACTTCCAGATCTCGTCCGACGTCATGGTGGCTGAGGCCCGCGTGAAGTGGGATGAGCTGAAGAGTGCGGGAAAGCTCAGTGATGAAGACATCCGCAAGGGATTCATTCATCAGAAATACAGCTTCGTCAACCGTACGGCGGTTCTGGAGGCCTTCCCGGACCTCGAGAAGTGGTCGACCGTATGGGAGGAGCGGCTGGGCCGGCCCATCGTGCCGTCGCTGTTCCCCAGCTCCGGACCCCCCAACAAGTCCCAGGAGGGGAACGGGATCTCCACTCACTTCCGGAACTCCGACTGGGTGGTGGCAAACCCACCGAAGCACTGATCCCCTTCCGCCCCGGCCGGGCGACGCCCCGGCCGGCCGGGACGCGGTCCGCGCCCCGGACCTGAACGCCTGACACGCTCCTCGGCCGCCGCCGCTCCCGTTCCCGACGGGACGGCGGCGGCCGTTTGCGCGCGGCCGGTTGCGCGGGCCGGCTGCGGGCGGCGGCCTTCAGGACCGCCCCGGACCGCCCCGGACGTCCAGAGCCGGCGCGAACTGGCGGAACTGATAAGCGACTTCTCCAGGATCCGCGCGACCGGCGCCGGAGATCCGCACGGCGGCCTGTCCGGCGAGTTCGAGGAACGCTACGGCTGTCAGCCGTCCGCTGCGGTGGCCGGCCCCTGGGCGGCGTCGGCGTGGGCCTGCGCGTCGAGACGCCGCCGGGCGTCGTCCCAGGTGAGCGGAAGATCGTCGGTGGAGACTTCCCAGAAGGTGAAGGTCGCCGCGCGCATGGTGGGCCGTACGGCGTCCATGATGCTCCGATGGGGCTCCGTCCCCGCGAAGACGTACAGGGCGTCGCGGTTCTCCCACGCGGACAGGGTCAGGAAGACACCGGCCAGGGGGTGGGCGACGAGGGAGGCGCCGAACGCACCCGGCGCGGACCGCACCTGCCGCCATGCCTGTAGGGACTTCAGGAAGAACCGAGGCACGTCCCGCCGCGACCCCAGCGTGAAACGGGACGCCATGACGTACGCCCGCGTGTGTGGTGGAGCCGGGTTCGGTGTCGCCCAGGGGAGCGTCGGCATACGGTCCCACCTCCTTCTCGGCGGGGTCTCCTCCGGTGTTTCCGGGTCTTGTGACCGGCGCGAAACACGCATACAGGAGCAATCCGCCTCACGCACTCATTCTCGATGCCTCGCCGTGCACCGCAACCGCAGCCCGAGAACCCGGTCTACTCCGCGCCGGCGGAGTCCCCGGACTGCTCCGAGCCGGTGGAGTCCCCGAGCTGCTCCGCCGCACGCTGCGCCAGCGAGGCCGCGAGCGTCACCCCGGGGTGCGCGGCCAGCGCGACGACCCCCGGAGCGCTCGCCAGCGGGGCGCAGAGCACGCCGTCGCCCGCCGGGATCGGGCGCATGCCGATGGCCATGCCCTCCAGCACCGGTTCCCGCGGCAGCCCGAACGCCTCCGTCACGGCACTCAGGGACGTACGCACCCGTGCCCGCGTCGCCGACTCCGGCTCTCCCGGGACCACGTCCTCGGCGCCGACGAAGCCGTGCCGGGCGGACGGCCGGATCTCGAAGGACGGCGTGGACACCACCCGGTCCAGACGCAGTCCCGGCGCGGTGAAGGTGAAGCGCGCGGCCGGGACACCGGGCACTTCGATGTGCTCGCCGAACTGCTCCGCGAGGGCGGGCAGGCCCGTCCCGCAGGCGAGTACGACCCGATCGACGACCAGCGCCGCTCCGGTGCCCCGCAGCTCGTAGCCGCCGGCCCGCCGCGCCCGGACGCGATCCACCCGGGCGGCGACGACGGTGGCCCCGCCGGCCCGCGCGCGGGCGAGGAACGCGTGGCGCAGGTCGTCCGGCTCGACCATGCCCTCGTCGCTCGCGTGGGCGACGACCGGCGGCGGCACCCGCAGGCCGGGAAGGATACGCCGCAGGGCCTCCGCCTCGACGGTCGCGACGCCGGGCCCCGACTGCTCGGCGAACCGAGCCGTCGCGGTCGCGGTCGACGCCCAGCTCACGGCGCCGTTCCAAGCGATGAGGCCGCGCAACGGCGGCGTCGCCGTGACGCTGCGCAGCACGCCGAGCGACCGGGCGAGCTCGCCCTGATCGCGTGCGCCCGACGGCGGCTCCGCCGCCGACCCGTGCGAGTTGAGCCAGCCGAACGCCGCATCCGTCACCGGCGGCCGTGACTCCTCCGCCGTGCAGACGACGACGGACAGGCCGCGGCGCACGAGCTCGTCGGCCACCGCCGCGCCCAGGACGCCCGAGCCGACCACGGCGACGCGCATCATGCTCTCCCGACCCATTCGCCCACCTCTGTTTCCTCCGCGATCGCCGCCGGCACGCGTGGGCCGCGGGCGAACTGGCAGCAGCACTCGGCCCGTGCGGATTCGAGGCGTCGCCGACGCAACCGTATCGACCGATAGCCGCAGAGTGAAATGGATTTGTCGACGCGCTCCCCGGCGTGCGCAGGGCTGCCGCGTACCGGCTCGTCGGCCCGGTCGGTACCCGCGCAGCGACCGATCGCCGCAGATGAACGACGCGTCAGGCGGCGGTGCCGCGGCGTCGGTGGCATGTCGGGAACTGTCGGCCCGGTGTCGGTCGGGTGTCGGTGAGGTCTGGCACCTTTCGAGAAGTCCTGCCGGATGCCTGCCGGGTGCCCGACCCGCCGCGGGTTTCCGCTCTTCTCTCTTCGGCCGAGCCCAAGGAGCACACATGACGATCACTGTCCGCCCCGGAATCACCGTGATGTTCACCGGTGATTCGATCACCGACTGCCAACGGCTGGCGAGCGAGGACGGCCTCGGGTTCGGCTACCCGCTGCGCGTCGCGGGCGAGTGGGGACTGCGGCACCCGGAACGCCCCGTGACCTGGCTGAACACCGGGATCGGCGGCAACAAGGTGATGGACCTCGAAGCCCGCTGGCAGGCGGATGTGCTCGACGCGCGCCCGGACGTGGTGTCGATCCTCGTCGGGGTCAACGACATGGGCTGGCACTCGCTGGACCCCGAGGGACATGTGATCCCCGCGGAGGAATTCGAAGCGGGCTACGACCGCCTGCTCGCTCCCCTCGCCGGGACGGGCACGGAACTGATCCTCATAGAGCCGTTCCTCCTGCCGATACACGGCACCGTCGAGGCCGGAGCCGCACTCGTCGGAGAGGAGGAGCGAAAGCAATGGCGCGCCGACCTGGACCCGAAGATCCGGGCCGTGCGGAGGCTCGCCCGCGAGTACGGCGCGCATCTGCTCGCCGCCGACGGCATGTTCGCCGAGCTCGCCGCGACGACCGGGCCGGAGTACTGGTCCACGGACGGCGTGCACCCGACGCCGGCCGGCCACGCCGCACTCGCGGCGGCCTGGCTGCGCCTGGTCGCGTGACCGGGCCGCGCGGTCGTCCGCCGTACCGACGATCGTGACGGGCCCGCGCGATCCTCGTGCGCGGCCCGATGAACCTCGTCGGGATGTGCCGTCCCCGGTCTCGGTCTCCAAAGGGGCGATGAAGGCGTTCACCCGGGTCTACTTCGGCGGCGAACCGCCGATCTCGTCGACCACGCCCCCGAAGCCGTGACCACATCTCCGTGAAGGGGGATGGAGGAGATGGCACCCGGCCGAGTCCATCAGTTACTCGCTCTGGTGCCACTGATACCACTTGTGCCACTGGTGCTACCCGGGCTCCGCGTCGTCAGCCGGCCGCCGCATAGCAGCGCACGGCGACCTTCTGGTCCGGGCTCCACCACTGCTCGACGGTGGCGAGCAGTTCCCAGCCCAGACGTTCGTACAGAGCGGCGGCCGAGGTATCGGATGCCACGACGTCGAGGACCGGATGCAGATCGCGCGCATGGGCCTCCCGCACCGCCTCCGCCATCAGCAGGGCGCCGATCCCGTGACCTCGTGCCGCTGGGGCGACGAACAGCCGGCTGACCACCGCGGTGACCTCGATGTCCACGCCCTTGCGACTGCTCCACAAGGCAGGTGCCGCATCCCCTGCCTCGCTGCGGGACAGGCCTACGTGACCGACGATCCGCCCGTCCAGTTCCGCCACCCAGGCCACGAGCAACGACGGCTGCGTCAGCCAATCGCCGGGGCTGTCCGGCCAGTTCACCGGATACGCGTCGCGCTCATGGACTTCGGCGAGGGCATGGACGCACTCGTCGAGGTCGAGCGGGCCGCGACGCCGGACATGAGGAACCGGGACTCGGGCGGATGCGGTGGCGCTCTCGGGATTCATCGGATCATGGAAGCACGCCGCACATGTCCACGTGCGGCAGCGCCGTGGTTCCGTTCCCTGCGGCGATACCGGCGATACCGGCGATACCGGCGATACCGGCGATACCGGCGATGTCGGCGATACCGGCGACCTCGGGCGCGGTGATGCTCCGGCCGCTCACACCTGCTGATCCTGCTCTGCGGCCAGGCTCGCCTCGATGGCCTCCTCGTCCGACATCCCGCTCCGCGTCAGGTCGCACGAGCGCCACGGATCGTCGTCGCTCGTCCAGGTGCGGTTGATCGCCTGCTGCAAGCGGGACAAATAGGCCTCACCTTCTCGTTCGTACCGCAGCACCTCGGCGGCCTTGAGGCGGATCAGCCTCGACCCCTCCACGGCGCTGTACCAGCAGCGCGCGTTCATGAAGAGATGCTTGCCCCTGGCGAACAGGACCCAGGTGCTGCCGTCGGTCGCGATCCGTTCCGGGCGCTGTGCTTCCCGTGAGATCCGGGCGGCATCACCCCACCGTTCCACCGGCGGGACCTGCTCCGGGGTGCGGCGATAGGTGTCGTTGAGCGAGACGTACTCGAACGTCGGGTCCGCGTCGCGGTGCAGGGCGAAGAAGATGTGCCGGTGGCAGATCGTGCATCCCAGCTGTGCCACGACGTGTTCCATCAGTCCGGAGTCGTGCAGGCGGAGCATGTCGTCCAGCGCCACCCAGTTGTGCGCCTGGCGGAGACGGCCGACGGCGACCCCGTCACGCAACGCTGTGATGGTTGCGTCCACGTCGACACCATCGGACGCCGATGTCGTCCTGATCAGCATTCCCGCGCAGCCAGGGCAACGCTCGTCAGCAGGATCGGTCCTGGCGTACGTGTCCTGTGCTGTCATCTGGATGAGCTTCAGATGACCCGGCGCGTCCTTCTCGGCCCACGCGTCGTAGAAGACCTTCACGAACCCGCCCCCGACGAGGTAGGTCGCGTTCGGGCCCGTGCGTCCGACGACCGGCTCCCCGAGTGCCTCCTCGACCTGGCTCCGTGAGGCGTCCCGGCTCAACCCGGGGATCAGAGTGCTGAGCCCCGTGAAGCCGCGCGGCGCGGCCTCGGTGGGCTGCACATGGAAGAGGACCGCCGTCACCGCCCCGTCCCGGAGCATGATCTCGCCGCCGGAGCCGAACGTCAGATACCGGTCGTGGTGTGCGGGCGCACCCACCTCGAACTCGCTGATCACCGGGTTCGAGCCGAGCAGATCGATGGCACGCCGCACGACGTCGTCGCACTCGGCCATCAGGAGAGCATCGTTGTACGGCTCGAAGGCCTGCCGCACCGCGGTCGCCCGGGCCGCTGCCCCGCGTTCCGTCTCCCGCGCACGCCGGGCGCGTTCCGCATCGTTGATGATCAATGACTCGACGCCGAACCACAGCCGCTTCTCGAACGCCTCGCGGTCCCGGGAACGCGTCAGATCGGCCTCGCACAACAACGCCAGAGAATCCCGAAGGCCGCCCAGAAAACGCTTGTTCATCATGGTCAAGTACCGCTCGACCTCGGAATCGGTGCCACCGAGGATCGTGTCGATCAACCGTTGGCATTCTCCCGGCGGACGCGCCGGGGCGGCATCGGGGTGAAAGACAGCGAGTTCACCGAAGAGCGTGGCGAAGACGGCCCAACGCCGGAGTGCGCTGCGCTCCGCGGCGGCGATGTGCCGTGCGGTCACCGCGAAGCAGAAATGATCATGCTGTTCGTCCCGGGCGACCCACACATTCAGCGTCCCGTGACCGTCCCTGCGGACGTCGATGAACGGCTCGTCCTCACCCGGGTCGGGCAGCAGCCACAGCCGCCGTACGCCCCTGCCGGGCGGCTGGACCTGTGGTCCCGGCTTCCTGCTCATGGCTCTTCCCCGTGCCTTCCACGCTCGCGCTGCTCCCTCGCCCTCGCGAGGTCCCGCTGCCTGCATCACGAGGTCCCGTTGCGTCTCCGGCGTCTCCGGCGTCTCGACCATCCGTGCCGGCACCCGGAAGGCCGCCGCTGCGCCCGACGGCGGACTCTACAGAAATCAGGGCGGCCAAGGCCGATGGAGCCGAACGCGGCATAGAGTTCGGTTGCGCTGAGTGGGAGTAACTCCGCTCGCTGTCAAGGAGGTTACGTGAGCAACACGGTTCCTGCTCCACAGGGTGATCGCAGGCAGACGGTCAGTGCGTTCGACTCACTGAGTTCGGAGTACGAAGAGGCGTTCAGGACGTTCCTCGCCCATACCGAAGGCAAGAACTCCGGCAGCGCCCATCTGGCGTCCACGGTGGCCGCTCTGACACGCCGTGGCGTGCTCATCGACGCAGGCGCCGGGACCGGCCGCGCCACCGCCGCGCTGGCGGGCTCCTTCGAGCGCATCACCGCCATCGAACCGAGCCCCCACCTCAGGCCCCGGCTGGCCCGCGCCTGCCCGCAAGCACGCATCCTGGCCGATTCCATCGCGACCGCGGTTCCGGAGGAGACGGCCGACCTGGTGCTGTGCGAGCACGTCCTCTACCACGTCGACACCGACCAGTGGCTCCCCACCCTGGAGCGCCTGGCTTCCTGGACCGCGCCGGGCGGCCGGACCGTCGTCGTGCTGCAGAATCCCGACGGCGACTGCATGCGTATGCTCCGGCACTTCACCGGACACCGCTACGACTTGCGCAGCCTCATCACACCGTTCATGGCCACCGATATCCACCATGAGTGGCGCCTCACCCTCACCACGGTCGCCGGGACCGTCGAGACCCCCGACCTGGACACCGCGCTCACCATCGCCCAGTTCCTCCTGAACGACGCGCCCATGCCCACACCGCCGCCCCGCCTCGACGACCTGGCCGGCTATCTCCAAGACCACCACCGGACCCCCGACGGCGGATACCGCCTCACCTGTCCCCAGGACTACCTGCACATGGAACGCGCCACGTGACGAGCCCCGCGTTCCCTTCCACAGAGCCGCCCGAGCCGGCGATGTGACACGCCGTACGTGCTCGTCCACGCCTGCTCCGGCCCTGTTCTCGTACAGCTACCGCCAGGTGGCGTGCAGCACTGAGTAATCACTCGGGGCTGCGGTCGCGCTGCTGGAGGCGGCGAAGCCGGCGTGCGCTGTCTCGACGGCCTCCGGGTACGCCCGGGTCTTCTCGTGCTCGGCCGGCGCGCGGTGGATGCCGGAGAGGCTGGGGCTCTGTCCCGTGCGGCGGCCGGTCGTTCCCTTCAGACACTGAAGCGTTCGACGAGCATCTTCATGGTGTCGAAGGCGGGCTTGGGAGAGTAGTCATCGGTGGTGAGCCCGAACTGATGGAACAGTCCCGTTCGGGCGCTGTCTGCATCTCGCAGCGCAAAATGCGTGTAACCGCTCAGTTGGAGTCGCTTCGTTTGGGCGGCGATCACATTTACCACGGTCTCGACGACGTCAGCCTGCCGGTGCGGGTGGCGTTCGGGTCCGGTAGGCCAACCGTGCTCGGTGATGTGCAGCGGCAGGTGTCCCAAGCCGGAGGGTGCCAGCACCGAGTCACGGTGATGACGCAGCAGTCCCTCGACAGCGAGCGTGAGGTCGGATGCGTCAACGGGTTGGAAGACGTCGGGAAAGAAGTCCAGGCCCACGTAGTCCAGATCGGTGATGAAGTCTCCTCCACCGAGGTTGGTCAGATCAGTGACGAAGGATGTTGCTGGCCCGAAGAGAGGAGTGGTGTTGAATCCGACCCGTAGGTCTGTGTAACCGAGTTCACGTGCTCGCGCTTTGACGACGGAAACCCCACGGACGATCGCCTCGCGCACCGCCGGGTAGTAGCCGTCCAGCGTCGGGTTCGACGTGACGTTGGGCTCTTCCGTCACTTGAAACGTGCTCGTGACCGCGCCGTACTGCTCGACCAGCTCGCGCAGGAAGTCGCAGTAGCCGTCGACGTCTCCGGCTGTGGACTGGTACTGCGCCACCAGGTCCAAGCGGCGCCCCCGGATGGCGTATTGGGCTGCGACGGCCGGCGCCGCGGTCGCGTGTGGCTCGCCGAGGCGGGTGGCGTCGTCGAAGCCTATATAGGCGCGCACCAGGAACGGGCGGCCTGGTCGGCCCTGGAGGCGGTCGAGTGCATTCGACACGAGGGCCGGGTCATCGGGGAGGCCGCTGGCCAGGCCCCCGGTGTCATCGCCGGCGACTCCGCCCGGATAGATCCCGAAGAGCATGCCGTCATGCGCCGTCGGTGTCACGCGTTCGATTCCTTTCGGTTCGGCGTTACAGGGGTGCGGAGGTTGTCGCCGCATCGGTCGGCCACGTCAGTGAGCCGGTGCGCAGGTCGTCGATGACCGAGTCGATCCATGCCATTTCGGCGCGAGCGAGGCACAACGCGTATTCAGCTTCGATGACGTGCATGCGGAGTACGCCGGCCGCCAGGGCGTCCGCGAGGCGTTCTTCATCGGCGGCCGTGCGTTGCCGAAGGCGTTGAGCACGCTCGGCCAGGGCCTCCACCGCACCGCTCACCCCTAGGGCGCCGAGATAGGTGACCGCGCCCAGGAACTGCGAGAACTCGCGCTCTGGGTTGCGGATCTGGGAGTCCAGGCGTCGTACGAGTTCGTGGTGGCCCTCTTCCGTGAGGGCGTAGACGGTCCTCTCCGGACGGTTTCCCAAGCGCTGCCGGCCTTGTGAGGCAAGCCATCCCGCTTCGGTCAGGGCGGCAACGGTGTTGTAGAGCGTGCCTCGCGTGATCGCGGCCGCGTGGTTGTCGCTGCGTTTTCGCAGTTCGGCAAGCATCTGGTGCGGGTGCGAGGGCTGTTCGAGCAGGAGACCCAGCACTGCCAGAACGATCGGGTTGTCGAGAGCGCGACGTGGCATAGTCGAACTCTATCAGTCTAAATAAACTATTGGGCGGCCTGTGGGAACTGGAGTCGCGTCGGACGGCTCGGCGGTCTGCCGGTCGGTGTCACGCGGGGGCCGGGGCAGCCGCCTCTTGCGGACTGCGCGGGCCGGGCACGGCCGACACGGCGACCAGGTCCAGGTCCAGGCGGCTGTTCAGGTCGATGGTGCCCCAGCGCCGCTCGGTCTCGCCCTTGATCGCCACCAGGCTCTCGGACTCCTCCTGCTTGCCGCGCGGGGAGACCCTGATCCACGGCTCGCCGTGCTTCTTGACGATCGCCACCCCGCCCGAGGCACCCCCGGATGGCGCCCCGAGAGCCCCGGAAGCTGCCGCTCAGCCCCGGCCGGACCGCAGAACGCCCCCGAAAGCTGCAAGATCCCGCCCGATCGACACGATCGGACGGGATCTCGGGAAGCCAGCCTGAGCGAACTCAAGAACGTCCAACGACCGGATCCGCGACGCGCACGTAGCCCTTCACCGCCGTCACTGTCGACCGGCTGACTTCCTGTCAGCCCACGAAGAGTTCGCCTTCAACGCGGGAGACCTCGGCCATCGGCAACCAGGACCAGTTCCGAGGAGAACGAAACGGGAGGTACCGCACCCATCGTGCAGCGATAGTTCGCGCTCGACGCAGAGGTGATCCCGAACAGCGGCGCCACCAGCAACCAGCACGACGAGCTGCTCGAACTGCGACTGACGGGACAACCTCTGCGGGCCGAGGTAGGCGCCTACATCATCTTGGGGCCGTCGACAGCCCTCTGGGCGCAAGCTGCAACGTGGGCGCAGCGGAGCGCTTTCGCCAGCGGGTGGGCCTTGCCGAGCACCTGTACGGTGTCGGAGAGGGTCTGTTCGAACAGCGGGATCGCCCGGTCCAGGTCGCCGGCCAAATGGTAGGCGTAGGCCAAGTTGTTGCGGGCGGTCAGGGTGGAGGGATGAGTCTCACCCAGCACCAGGACCCGGGCGTCCACAGTCTGTTCGAACAGCGGGATCGCCCGGTCCAGGTCGCCGGCCGAGTGGTAGGCATAGGCGAGGTTGTTGCGGGCGGTCAGTGTGTCGGGGTGGTCCTCGCCCATCACCCGTACGGTGTCGGAGAGGGTCTGTTCGAACAGCGGGATCGCCCGGTTCAGGTCGCCGGCCGACTCGTAGGCGCAGGCGAGGTTGTTGTGGGCGGTCAGTGTGTCGGGGTGGTCCTCACTGAGCACCTGCACGGTGTCGGAGAGGGTCTGTTCGAACAGCGGGATCGCCCGGTCCAGGTCGCCGGCCGACTCGTAGGCATAGGCGAGGTTGTTGCGGGCGGTCAGCGTGTCGGGGTGGTCCTCGCCCATCACCCGTACGGTGTCGATGAGGGTCTGTTCGAACAGCGGGATCGCCCGGTCCAGGTCCCCGGCCGACTCGTAGGCGCAGGCGAGGTTGTTGCGGGCGGTCAGCGTGTCAGGGTGGTCCTCGCCCATCACCCGTACGGTGTCGGAGAGGGTCCGCTCGAACAGCGGGATCGCCCCGCTCAGATCCCCCGTCGGCCCGTGGCGATGGTTGTGTCCACACCGGAGGCACCAGTCGGAATGGTGCTCTGACATGACATTCCCTTTCTTGCGCGAGTCGCGCAACTGGAACCGCAGTCGCTCGTAGTGCTTCGACGACTTCGACTTATCGGTCCGGTTCAGTCACGTTATGGGAAAGTCAAAATAGGTGTCCGGGTAGGGTTCGTCTTTCAGGGTGTAATGCCACCATTCACACTCGTATGGGCTGAAGCCGGAGGCCTCCATGATGGAGCGGAGGTGTTCTCGATTTCGCGCCTCGGATTGTGTGACCCCTTGTGCTCCGTGATGCGAGATCGGATCCATCAGGTCGTGGTCACCGCCCATGGCGGCAAGTTCTCCGGTGGCCATGTGGTAGAGAGTCAGGTCGACGGTGCTGCCCCGACTGTGGCCGGATTTTGTGGCGACATATCCCATCTCGAACATATCGGCTCTGTCGATATGCGGATGGTGTCGCTGCTTCGTGCGGCCATCCTCCGGCTGCCTCGACCAGCGCACAAAGCAATCCACGGCGCGTTGAGGGCGGTATCCATCCCAGAGGAGCAGGCCAAAGCCATAGGACTGGGCCTCTTCTCGCGCCCTTTCCAGGGCCGCGAACAAAGGCCTGGTGCCGACGATTCGATTGGCCAGGTAGCCGTCCACGGGTTTGCCGGTGAAGTTGTCCCAGGTGGCGTACTTGGAATCCCAGCGTACTCCGGGTACACATTCGTCCAGGAAGGCAAAGTTGTCATTCATCGGATCTTTCCCGTCATTGCCAACGTCACCATCCGGTCGATCACTTCGGTCAGCGTGATCCCCGCAGCCGCCATCATCCTCGGATAACGGCTGTAGGAGGTCAGGCCAGGCAATGTGTTGACCTCGTTGAGGACTACACTTCCATCCTCCTTGAGGAACATGTCCACTCGTGCCAGGCCGCTGCACCCCAGGGCGCGGTAGATGGTCATTGCCGTCTCCTGAACGAGCGAGCGCGACTCTTCTGAAATGTCGGCGGGAACGATGAACGTTGAGTTCTCGGATCCGCTCTCCGGGTCCTTCTCCTGATGGATTTTGAAGAACCCGTGCGACAGCGCGACTCGATCCACCTCGCCTGCGATCAAATCCAGTTCGTTCCCCAGGATGGCGCATCCGACTTCGCTGCCGACGACAGCCTCTTCGATGAGCACCTTTGAGTCGTACTGTCGCGCGATTTCCACCGCCGGCAGCAGTTCTTCTTTTTGTGATACCTTGCTGACGCCGAAGGAAGACCCCGAACGGGCCGGCTTCGCAAAGACGGGATACGTCAGCTGCTCGGGATCAATACTCTCGTTCGCCGCAACGGTCCAGAAGTTCGGTGTGGCGATTCCCGCGCTCCTGGTCATCTGGTAAGCGAGGGACTTGTCCATGCACAGAGCGGAACTCTGCACGTCGCAGCCCGCGTAGGGGATGCCGGTGAGCTCCAACAGGCCTTGCATCGCGCCGTCTTCGCCAAGTTTTCCGTGCAGGATGGGCAGCACGACGTCCAGATTGATCGTGCTGTAGCGCCCCTGCTCCAGGACGAGCAATCCGCGTACGCTTCTGTCCGGTGACAACAGCGCCGGACGACAGTTGCCACTCTCCCAGTCTGGGCCAGGGCTGTCGCAGAGTTTCCAGGCGCCGCCCTTCGTGATCCCGATGTAGAAGGGTTCGTACTTTTCGAGATCGATACTTTTTGCGACCTCTTGCGCGGACTTGATGGAGATGGGGTGTTCTTCGGAGCAGCCCCCGAATACGATTCCGACGTTGAGCTTATCCATGCTGGTTCCTGCTTTCGAACTTCAGGCAATTGGTGATGGAGTTTTCGACCGTGTCGCTCAGGGCGTGGTCTGTGTAGTAGGCGGTGTGCGGACTGATGATCACGTTCGGCATCTCTTGCAGCCGCAACAGCGCCTTGCTGTCAATGGGTTTGTTTCGGCAATCGGTGTAGAAGATTCCTTCCTCTCCTTCGAGGACGTCCAGCGCGGCACCGCCCAAACGGCCGCTTTCCAATGCGGAAACAAGGGCCTCGGTGTCGATAAGTGAACCGCGTCCAGTATTGATAATGCATGAGCCGTGCTTCATCTGCTCGATGCGGTGGCGATTCAGGAGGTGGTGTGTATCCGCGGTGAGCGGTGTGTGGAGCGTTACGATGTCGCTCAACTGCAGCAATTCATCGAGAGGGACGTAATCGGCCTCGTTCGTGGGGTGACTGTCATGGGCCAATGTCCGGCATCCGAAACCCCGCAGCCTGTCCATGACTGCTACGCCGATGCGCCCCGTTCCCACGACTCCGACGGTCAGATCGCGAAGCTCTTTTCCGCGGACTTCGTTCAACCGGTAATCGTGCACATCTGCGTGACGGATGATGGACTTTGCGTTTCGCGCCGTCATCAGCATCAGCATCAACGTGTAGTCGGCCACGCTGTCCGGTGAATAGGCGACGTTTTCCACGGAGATGCCGACGCTCGCTGCGTACCCCACATCGATGTGGTTGTATCCCACGCTTCTTGTGGAGATGTAAGCCACGCCTGCCCGGCTGAGTGCAAGAAGAGTGGAATTTTCGATGCCAGTTTTATGGCTGACGCTGATGCATCGGTTTCCGTTTGTCAATTCAACGTTGGCTTCGGATACCGCTGCCTCGGTGATGGTGGGAATTGCGCCGACGCGAGGCGCCATCTCTCGGAACAGGGCGGCCTCGTCCTTCCCACACCCATAAACCGTGATTCCCGTGGGTGCGGCGGCTGTGGGATGCGGGGACGTCAGCGATTGGGTGCGGCCGACCGCCGCGTGTGCTGGTTCGCTGTAGGTCATGCCTACAGTCAAGGCGGCGTGGCGTTGCCGGAACGTATGAGGTTTTCGATATGCCGACAATATGTTACCGGTGGGTAGCATATCGTCGGTGTATTGAAAACCGCATACACGCCGGCAACACCGCACCGGCTTGACTTGAGGGGTGACCTATAGCGAACCAGCCTCCTCGTGCCTCCACTCCGCCGGCCTCGCTCCCGCTCGCGGGCTCCCGCGCCGCGTGAGCATCGTTCCGCTCAGCCTCGGCGAGATTGCTGCGGTCGTCGGCGGGACGGTCGCGGGCGACGACACAGTGATGGTGACCGCGCCGGCCGTGCTCGACGGTCGATTGGCCGAGCCGGGCGGCCTCTTCGTCGCCATAGCCGGGGAGCGTGCCGACGGCCACGATTTCGCCGGCCAGGCCGGCGAGGCAGGGGCGGTGGCTGTGCTCGGCTCCCAGCCCACTCCGCTGCCCACCATCGTCGTCGACGATGTCCAGGCGGCGCTGCAGAAGCTCGCCACCCATGTCGTGGTCCAGCTGCGCAAAGGGCTGACCGTTGCGGGGCTGACCGGCTCCCAGGGTAAGACCAGCACCAAGGACCTGTTGGCTGCCGTGCTTTCGAATGCCGGGCCGACGGTCGCCACCATCGGCTCGCTCAACAACGAGCTCGGTGTACCGCTCACCATGCTGCGCGCCGGCATGGGCACCCAGTACCTCGTCCTTGAGATGGGAGCTCGCCGCATCGGCGACATCGCCGCGCTGGCGGGCCTGGTCGCGCCTGACATCGCCGTCGTCCTCAACGTCGGCAAGGCACACCTCGGCGAGTTCGGGTCGCGCGGAGCCATCGCCAAGGCCAAGGGGGAGCTGGTGGAGGGGCTGGCGCCCGGCGGCACCGCCGTCCTCAACGCCGACGATCCCCGGGTGGTCGCGATGCGCGCGCTCACCGACGGTCCGGTGCTGACCTTCGGGCTGGCCGAGCATGCCGACGTACGTGTGCTCGACCTGGCGCTGGACCGGCTCGGCCGGCCGTCCTTCACGCTGCGGACCGCCGACGCCTCGGCTCGCGTCGCGCTGCCGCTCGTGGGTGCGCACCAGGCACTCAACGCGGCGGCTGCCGTGGCGGCGGGGCTATCGGCCGGCATACCTCTGGAGGTGGCCGCGGCGGCGTTGGGCACGGTCTCGCTGTCGAAGTGGCGCATGGAGCTGCGCGACCTCGCCGGCGGCGCGATGCTGCTCAACGACACCTACAACGCCAACCCCGACTCGACCCGCGCCGCCCTGGACGCGCTGGCAGCAATCGAGGGCGGGCGTCGCATCGCCGTCCTCGGCGAAATGCTTGAGCTGGGGCAGGAGAGCGAGGCCGAGCACCGTGCAATCGGCGCGTACGCCGCCGACCGGGCCGACGTGGTGGCGACCGTCGGCGCGGGCGGCCGTTGGATCGCCGCCGGCGCGGGAGAGGCGGCGGTGGCGCTGGCCGACAACGACGCGGCCATCGACTGGCTGCGCGGCCACATTGCCGCAGGCGACGTGGTCCTCGTCAAGGCTTCCCGCGGTGCGTGTCTCGACGAGGTCGCCGCCGCGCTCACGTAGCCTGCCGGGGCGAGCCGGGCATCCGCGTCGCGGAGTGGACGGTCGACGACGTGGTCCGGGACCTTGGAGGCCGCAGGAACCGGGACGACATCCCCGCTTCGTCGACGTACCCGCGGCGCCGGCTGAACTTGTGCGCACCATGCCGACGATCACTGCTGGTGACCTTCATACGGAGGCATCCGTGCGTGGGGCAACGGACTCCGCGGCCGCGACATGGTCATCGGCGACGCCCGCACCGCCGATGAACAACCCGCCCTCGACGCCTGCTCTTTGGGGCCGCCCGGACTCGTTCGGCTCACGATGGACCTCAAAGGCGGTTTCCCCTAACCTAAGGGCTGTCCCGTAAACCCTGGCGGATCAGCGCACGGCGTCAGAAGCGGTGCATCGCAAGGCGGAGGGACGTTCGCATACTGGATGTATGGGGGCGTTCCGGCAACGCGGCGAGGTGCCGTAGCTGTCGTCGTGCGCCCACCAGGGTTTACGGGACAGCCCTTAGGTGAGGACCGGCGGTGTGAGATGCCACTGTTGGCATATGCGTGCAGTCAACTGATGGAAGAGCTTCCACGGTTGTCCGTTGTACCGGAGTGCAGCACAAACGCCAGAACGGAGATGGCTATGGACAGCGAGCGCGGCCCGAAAGGGGGGCGCACGCTGGCCAGCAAGCTGGAGCACTTGTTCGAGACTGTCATTCCACCCGGACGTGGGCCGTACGGCACGGAGGAAGTAGCCCAGGCCATCACGGCAAGCGGGGCGTCGATCTCCGGCAGCTATGTCTGGCTGCTGCGTAAAGGCCAGCGGGACAACCCCACAATGCGGCATCTGCAGGGGATCGCGGATTTTTTCGGAGTGCCTGCGGCGTATTTCTTCGATGAACAGGTGGCGGCGGACGTCGACGCGGACTTGGGGCTGCTCGTCGCGCTCAGGGATGCGGGCGTGCAGAACGTGGCGCTACGAGCGGCCGGCTTGTCGTCCAAGAGTCTGCACTCGATCAGCGAGGTGATCGAGCGGGTCCGTGAACTGGAGGGTCTGCTGAAGGACGCGCCGGATCACCGCTCAGCAGAACGCGGCCACCAGGACGGAGAGTTGCCATCGTCGCCTGGCGGCGCAGCGCCCGACGAGAGGCACGGAGAGGGTGCGTCAACCTGAGCGGCTTGCACCGGCGCTGCATCGCAAGGCGGAGGGACGCCCCATGCTGAATGTATGGGGGCGTTCCGACAACGCGGCGAGGTGCCGTAGCTGTCGTCGCGCGCCCGCCAGGGTTTACGGGACCAGCCCTTAGCCACTCACTGGCTATCGCGATGCCGACAGGCAGCCCTGGATTCGACCACCTGCCTCCCTGCGCCGGCCTGTGGGCCGGCTGACCGCAAGGGAAGGATCGCCGTCGGGCACGATGCCGATCTCATCGCAGTGCCCGGCAATCCCCTGCGGGATCCGAACACTCCGCTCGACGTCCGGGCTGCGATCACGACGGGCGGAGCTTGGCGCCATGTCGCGGAACGCCGGGTGAGTCTTGGTGACGTACCGCGGAGTGCGCGCTCGGTGCTCGGCCGCTGCCTGGGTGCGGCTGCGGGCCCGGCCGGCCCTGAGCGGATCGCGGGCAGGTGCGCTCGATCTGGAACGCGCGGTCAACGCGTCCGTAGCGGTGAACGGTGGCGGAGGCGAAGTGGCGCCGTCGCGCTGCCAGGCCGCTCCGGACGTCACCTTCCGGCTGTCTGAACAGCGTGTCGTCCACCGCCGCCCCCAGGGCGTCTGCGCGATCAGCTTGGTCACCGGAGCCGCGAAAGTACGGAGGATGGGGCAGCCCGAGCAGCCTGCCTGACGAACAGTCAGAGTGCTGCAGGTTCCGAGTCCGGACTGGAGACAAGAGTCGACGTCCATCAACTCACGTGAAGGCCGGGGGTGTGTACGGATCCACCTCTGTTGACGCGTGCTTTGGGGGCTGTTAGCGTCGCGATCGTTCAACTGGTGAGCCACGACGGGGAGTTGGCACCCACACCAGTGGGCCCCTCTCGTGTGGCCCCGGGGCCTGGGGCGGTTCACCGCTCCGCTCCAGCACAGCAGCTCGTCCGGCCGCGCCCTGGCGCTCTGGCCCGGGCTTTGAGGCAGAGAGGACGGGTACAGCGACCGATGATGGTACTGCAGAAACGTGATGGTGGCCGAGCGGGACTTCGGCTGCCTGCGGGCAGCCCGGGACCATCTCCCATGTGGGGGACCGCACGTTCCGTGTCGCCTTCGCTGCGTACATCATCGGCAAGAGCGATTCGCCGAATGTGCTGGCCGGCTCCACAGCCGCGCCAGTGGTTCCGTTGCTCGCCTCCTGCCTCTTCGGTGGCGTACTGCCGCGCCGGTTACTGACGGACCATCATGGTTTCCGCTGACCAATTCGGCGATGTCGGTCAGCCAGTAGATCGGCATGGAGGCCTCCTTCGCCCACTGCCCGAGGGCTGCGAAGGCCACCGTCGAGTAGGTCGCCCAGGGTGATTGCAAAGTCGCCTGATTACGTATCGCTGTGACCGGCGGCAGCCGAGGAGTAGACGTGAACATCCGGGCAGGGACATTCGCGCATGTCGCTCCCTCTGCGCCTGCCTGTGAAAATCCCACAACATCGGTATTCAACGGAAACTCTTGAGGTTAAAGCACCTTCCTGTGGCTCCTGGGCGGAGTCTGTGAAGGTGTGTGTGCGGTTTGCCTTCACGGAGAAAATTCTGAGTCTGCACCGTCGACACCGATCGGATGAGTAGTGGCAACGATGAGTTCTGTACCGCACCGCAACGGTTTCGAAAAGGAAGAGATAAAGAGGGGGAGGGTTCACACAGAAACGACGAGCCTTGACATAGTTTCTCTCCCTGTCGTCGAAATCGAGGTGTCCCGCCTGACTTCCGTATCCTCGCCTCGAACCTCAGGTGAGGATACGGAGCACGTCGAGACACTGTTGTCGATTGAGGGAGGGCTCCCGCCCATTCTCGTTCACCGGCCGACGATGCGGGTGGTTGATGGCCTGCACCGGTTGAAGGTGGCACGACTCAGAGGCGATACGAAAATCGCGGCAAGATTTGTCGATGGCACCGAATCGGACGCCTTCGTCCTGGCCGTCGAGGCGAACATACGGCATGGTTTGCCTCTCTCGCTCGCTGATCGCAAGCGTGCGGCTGTCCACATCATCGGGACGCACCCGCAGTGGTCCGATCGGCGGGTGGCCTCGGCGACCGGCATCTCGGCCTGCACGGTGGCCGACCTGCGTAGGCGCGGCGGAGACAGTGGAGCCGAGGCAAGGATCGGGCGGGATGGGCGCGTCCGTCCGGCCGACGGTTCGGGGCGGAGGACACTCGCTGCCGAGCTCATCCGCAGTGATCCAGACCTTTCGCTCCGGCAGGTCGCCAAGCAGGTCGGCATCTCACCGGAGACGGTCCGGGATGTGCGGGGTCGGCTGGAGCGCGGTGAGAGCCCGGTCCCGGACGGGAGCGTGAGGTTACGGGCCGAGTCGCATCCACTGCATCCCACGGAGCCGGGCTTCGGCCGCGCCGTGGATCGAGATCGTCTCGCGATGCTGGAGCGCCTCAAGGCCGATCCGTCGTTGCGGCTGAATGAGACTGGCCGAATTCTGTTGCGCATGCTCACCATGCACTCCATCGACGGGCAGGAGTGGGAAAGGATCTTGCATCGTGTCCCGCCGCATCTGTACAGCGTGATCGCCGAGTTTGCCAGAGAGCACGCCCGGGTCTGGACCGGGTTCGCGGATCGCCTGGAGAACAGGGTGGCCAGTCTGGCCGCAGAATGATCGCGCTCGGCAGCGTTTCGCCGCAGGCGGCGCCTCTCGCTATGCGGCCGGTTCACGCGCGCAGGCACCCAGCCCGTATTCGCTGGAAGCCTTGACGAGCACCACGTCCCCCGGCGCGATCAGCTCGGTGGTCACCCTGACTGTCCCGGCCGCGTCCTCGACCGTGTGCACCGCGGCCTCCGCGTCGGACGCCTCCTGTGCCCTGGTTTGTGGATCGCCTTCGCCGGCTGCGATCAGCAGGTTGCTCCCGAGTTCGGCCACAGTCGGCCCACTTGCTCGTGCCGGGGCCGCGAGGCGTCGGCCTGCCCCCGCCCCCGCCCCTGTCAACGAGCTTGCGGAGCATTGCGGATCTCCTGGGGCGTTGGAGGCAGGTCGGCGTCCGGGTGGTACTCGAAATGCCACCACTCGTTGTCGTAGATGCGGTAGAGGTCGTAGCGGGCACCGTGTTCCTCGAGCCAGCGCGCGCCTTCGTACGGGCGCACATCGAGCGCGGTGCCCTTGACGTGCTTGGATTCCGCCGGTGGCAGCACGAGCATCCGGGCCGCGGCCAGTGAGCCGACGCGGCGCACCTCCTGGTCGAACAACTGCTGCTGGACGAGGGGATCGCGGTATCCCGAGGTGAGGCCGATGAGTTGCCCGTGGCGCCAGAGAGCGCCGGCGCGTGCGGCGGTGAACGCCGCCCTGGCACCGTCGGTGAGCCCGGTGAGATCCTCGGCGGGAAAGCGGATCCCCAACGCCCAGTCGCAGGCCAGTTCACGGGCGCGGCCGGGATTGCGGACGAACGCAACCGGGAGCAGGAGCACGGCGAGCACCACCGCAAGTACGGCGAACAGCCGGTCACGGGGCCGAGGCGGGATAATGTGTGGTTCGTTCATACCTCCATTCGAGGGGGCATGACGTTGTCAGCCCGTATCCAGTTTTCGATATGCCGACGATATGCATCGGCTCGTAGCATGAGGCCATGCGAGTTTTAGTCGTTGAGGACGAGCCATACATGGCAGAGGCCATCCGCGATGGGCTGCGCCTGGAGGCGATCGCGGCCGACATCGCCGGGGACGGTGATACCGCTCTGGAACTGCTGAGCATCAACACCTACGCCATCGCCGTCCTCGACCGGGACATCCCCGGACCTACCGGTGACGAGATCGCCCAACGCATCGTCGCCTCCGGCAGCGGCATGCCGATCCTCATGCTGACCGCTGCCGACCGGCTCGACGACAAGGCCAGCGGGTTCGAGCTCGGCGCTGACGACTACCTCACCAAGCCCTTCGAACTCCGAGAACTCGTGCTCAGGCTCAGAGCACTCGACCGCAGGAGCGCCCACAACAGACCACCTGTGCGAGAGATCGCAGGCCTGCGTGTGGATCCGTTCCGCCGCGAGGTCTACCGCGACGGCCGCTACATCGCGCTCACCAGGAAGCAGTTCGCCACGCTCGAAGTCCTCGTCGCTGCCGAAGGCGGTGTCATCAGCGCGGAGGAGTTGCTGGAGCGAGCGTGGGACGGGAACGCGGATCCGTTCACCAACGCGGTGCGCATCACGGTCTCGGCCCTGCGCAAACGACTCGGCGAGCCCTGGCTGATCAGCACCGTGGCCGGGGTCGGTTACCGCATCGACACAGGACCGAACGCCGATGACCAGGAAGCGGAGCGTGGATAGGCGTCAAGGGTTGAGTGTCCGCCTCAAGCTCACCCTCAGCTACGCCGCATTCCTGGAGATCGCGGGCGCCCTGCTGCTCGCCGCCGTGTGGATGTTTCTGCTGCGAGGAAGGTCGGACAGCCTGAGCGTCCCTGATCGGACCGACTTCCTACGCGTCTTCGACCCGAGCAATTTCGGACCGGTCGTCTTCATCCCGGCGGGAATCCTAGTACTGGCGTTCCTGCTGCTGTTCGGTCTTGTGGGCGGGTGGATTCTGGCCGGCCGGATGCTCACCCCGCTGATTCGTATTACCGACGCCACACGCAGGGTGGCGAACAATGGACCGCTCTCCCACCGGATCCGCCTACCGGGTCGCCGAGATGAGTTCCGCGAACTAGCCGACTCCTTCGACGTCATGCTCGCGCAGCTCGAAGCCCACGTCGCCGAACAGCAGCGATTCGCGGCCAATGCCTCTCATGAACTGCGCACTCCGCTGGCGGTCACTCAGGCGCTTCTCGACGTGGCCCGCAACGATCCGAACCGCGACACCGGCGAGCTTGTCGAGCGCCTCCGCGTGATCAACACCCGGGCCATCGACCTCACTGAAGCACTGCTCCTGCTCAGCCGCGCCAACCAGCGGTCATTCACCAGGAAACGCGTCGACCTGTCCCTCATGGCGGAGGAAGCCACGGAAACGCTCCTCCCCCTGGCGGAAAAGCATGGCATCACCATCGAAACCACCGGCGACATGAGCATCACCATCGGCTCCCAGGCGCTCCTGCTGCAGATGACCACGAACCTGCTGCACAACGCGATCGGCCACAACCTGCCTGAACAGGGCATCGTATGGGTGAATACCAGCGTCCACCGCGACTCTGTTGTGCTCGTTGTCGAGAACACCGGCGAGAAGCTCACCTCAGAGCTGGCGTCGAAGCTCACCGAGCCATTCCAGCGCGGCACCGAACGCCTGCACTCCGACCACGCAGGTGTCGGCCTCGGCCTGGCAATCGTCAAAAGCATCACCCGAGCACACGACGGAACCCTCACCCTCACCCCCCGCCCCGCCGGCGGGCTCCGCGTCACGGTGCGACTGCCCGCCGCGTCAGCGCACACACAAACGGATGGCGGTCAGGCCTGACGAAGGTCCGGATCTCACAGGGCTGTCGTCGTGCGCCCGCCAGGGACTACGGGACAGCCCTTGGCCGACAGCGGTCACGGACCGAGGAAGATCGGACTTGACGTCCACTGACATCACGCCGACATCGTGTCCGGAGCCAGCCCGCGGTGGCTCAGCACCCGGCGCTCCAGCGGGCCGAAGACGCCCACGTCGATCGCGGTGCCCAGCGCCAGGATCAGTACCACCGCGGCCAGTACGAGGCTGAAGTCATGCTGGTTGCGGCCCTCGTCGAGCATGCGGCCGATCCCGGGCAGCTGGGTCGAGGTGATCAGTTCGGCGGTCATCAGCGCACGCCAGCCGAAGGTCCACCCCTGCTTCAATGCCATGACGCAGCCGGGCAGGGCGGCGGGCAGCAGGATATGGGTCGCGGTGGCGCGCCCGGTGGCGCCCATCGTGCGTGCGGCGCGGAGCAGTTGTGGTGGGATCTGCCGCACGGCCGACAGTATGCCGACGGCGATCGAAGGTACGGCGCCCAGGAGCACTACCGCGTACACCGCGGACTCGGACTCCCCCAGCGCTATCACGGCGACCGGCACCAGCGCCGCTGCGGGGAGCGACTGCAGGGCTCCGAGGACCGGGCCGACCGTGGTGCGCAGCGGTCCGATACGCGCCAGCAGCAATCCCAGCAGGGTGCCGATCACCGCCGACGCCATGAATCCGAACAAGCAGCGCGCCAGGCTATGGCCGAGAGCGGGCAGCAGCGTGCCTGCTCTCCAGGCGGCGCCGAGGTCGTCAGCCACCTCGGCCGGCGCCGGAAGGGTGTCGGAGAAGCCGAGAAGGCAGGCCGTCTGCCAGAGCGCCAGGACCAGGGTGACGGCCAGCAGCGGTGGCGTAGCCTGGGCAGCGGTGCGACGGGGCCACCTCCGTGCCGCGGGCACCTGCTGCGCCTCCAGGGTGTCGAGGCCCGCCGCGAAGGCAGTGGACTCAGGTGCGGGCATGGCGGATGATCTCCTGGTGCAGGCTTGCGGTGATCTCCCGGGTCAGGGTGGTGACGTCGGCGTCCTCGATCCGGCGCGGATGCGGGATGTCCACTTCCCAGGAGCGGGCGATACGACCGGGGCGAGAGGAGAGCAGGATCACCCGCCCGCCGAGACGCACCGCTTCGCGGACGTTGTGTGTAACGAACAGCACCGTGAGCTTCCGTTCCTCCCAGATGCGGGTCAGCTCCCCGTGCAGCAGGTCGCGGGTGATGGCGTCGAGGGCGGCGAATGGCTCGTCCATGAGCAGCACCCGGCTTTCCTGGGCCAGGGCGCGGGCCAGAGCGACGCGTTGGCGCATACCGCCGGAGAGCTGGTGAATCGGCTTGTCGTAGGCCTCCGAGAGGTGGACCATCCGCAGCAGTTCGGCCGCCCGGGTGCGCCACGCACTGCGATCCACACCGGCAAAGCGCAGGGCGAGTTCGACGTTGCGCCCGGCGGTCAGCCAGGGGAACAGCGCGTGGTCCTGGAACATCAGCGCGGGACGGCCGGGCGCGAGCACCGTGCCGTGCGTTGGCAGCTCAAGGCCGGCCACCAGGTTCAGCAGCGTTGACTTCCCGCAGCCCGAGGCGCCGAGCAAGCAGGTGAACTCGCCCGGCGCCAGGTGCAGATCGATGTTCTGGAGGACCGGGTTGTCGTCGTAGACCTTCGACACCTGCTCCAGGTGGACCTCCGCCGACGTCACCGCCTCCACCCGAGGGTGTGGGCCGCCATGCCGGCGGTGAGCGTGGCGCCGTCGGCCGGATCCATCAGGATGAACGATCCGGTGCGGCGGGAAACGGCGTAGTCATCCACTGGGACCGGCTCCGCGGTGCGGAGCACCACTTCACCGATGTCGTTGACCATGAGTCGCTCCGGGTGCGGATGCTGGGACAGGTCGTCCAGGTTGAGCCGGGAGTCGATGGCCTTGACCTTGGCGGCGACCGTACGCGTGCCGTGTCGCAGCAGCACTCGGTCGCCTGCGGTGAGCGGCGTGTCCGTGAGGTGGCACACCGTGGCGGTGATCTCGTTGGTCAGCGTGGGCAGCTGGTCGGACGGGGCAATCACATCGCCACGGGAGGCGTCCAGGTCGTCTGCGAGGCGCATCGTGATCGACTGCGGAGCCCAGGCGGTCTCGGCGGCCCTGCCGAGGACGTCGATCGCGGAGATCGTGGTGGTGCGTCCCGACGGCAGAACGGTGACCTGCTGGCCGACGTGGAAGAGCCCGGATGCGATCTTTCCGGCGTAGCCGCGGTAGTCCGGGTGTTCTGCGGTCTGCGGCCGGATGACGTACTGGACGGGGAAACGGGCCACTCGACGGCTCGGGTCGTGGTCGATACGCACGGACTCCAGGTGCTCCAGCACGGTGGGACCGGCAAACCAGCTCATCCGGGCGCTGGGCTCGACGACGTTGTCGCCATTGAGCGCGGAGATGGGGATGGCCGTCACCGCGGGCACACCCAAGCGGGTGGCGTAGTCGACGAAGTTCGCGGCGACCGAGGCGAAGACACCCTCGTCGTACCCGACCAGGTCCATCTTGTTGACGGCGAGGGCCACATGCGGGACGCGCAACAGGCCGGCGATGGCGGCGTGCCGACGGGTCTGCTCCACCACGCCGGTACGGGCGTCGATCAAGATGATCGCGAGTTCGGCCGTGGAGGCGCCGGTGACCATGTTGCGGGTGTACTGAACGTGGCCGGGGGTGTCCGCCAGGATGAAGCGCCGGACAGCGGTGGCGAAGTAGCGGTAGGCGACATCGATGGTGATGCCCTGTTCACGCTCGGCGCGCAGGCCGTCCGTGAGCAGCGCCAGGTCCAGGCCCTGCTTACCGCGACTCGTCGAGGCGCGCTCGATGGCGTGGAGCTGGTCGGCGAGGACCGACTTGGAATCGTGCAGCAGCCGGCCGACCAGCGTGGACTTGCCGTCGTCCACGCTTCCGGCGGTGACCAGGCGCAGAAGTGAGATGCTGTTCATGGGTTAGAAGTAGCCTTCGCGTTTGCGATCTTCCATCGCAGTCTCCGAGAGGCGATCGTCGGCGCGGGTGGCTCCGCGCTCGGTCAGCCGGGAGGCGGCGATCTCGGTCACGATCTTTTCGACGGTGTCGGCACAGGAGTCGACGGCACCGGTGCAGGACATGTCGCCGACAGTGCGATAGCGGACGAGCCGGGTCTCGGCGGTCTCGCCGCGCTTCGGGCCGCCCCAGTCGCCGGCGGCCAGCCACATGTCGTCGCGGCGGAACACCTCACGCTTGTGGGCGAAATAGATCGACGGGAGTTCGATCTCCTCACGGGCGATGTACTGCCAGATGTCCAACTCGGTGAAGTTGGACAGCGGGAAGACCCGGACATGTTCGCCGGGAGCGTGCCGGCCGTTGTACAGGTGCCACAGCTCCGGACGCTGCCGACGTGGGTCCCAGCCGCCGAACTCGTCACGCAGGCTGAACACCCGCTCCTTCGCTCGGGCCTTCTCCTCGTCCCGTCGCCCGCCGCCGAAGACGGCGTCGAACCGCTCGGTCTCGATGGCGTGCAGAAGTGGCACCGTCTGCAGCGGGTTGCGGGTGCCGTCCGGGCGCTCGCGCAGCCTGCCGCTGTCGATGAAATTCTGCACCGAAGCAACGTGCAGGCGCAGGTTGTGCTCCGCGACCACTCCGTCGCGATACCCCAGCACCTCCGGGAAGTTGTGCCCGGTGTCCACGTGAAGGAGCGCGAACGGCAGCGGGGCAGGGGCGAAGGCCTTCAGCGCCAGGTGCAGCATGACGATGGAATCCTTGCCGCCGGAGAACAGCATCACCGGCCGTTGGAACTCTCCCGCCACCTCCCGGAAGACGTGCACTGCCTCCGACTCCAGGACATCGAGGTGCTCCAGGTCGAACTCGTCACTCATGCCAGACCCCGTTCCACCAGATCCGCGTACACCGCAGCCGCTGACGCTGTCACCGACCGTTCGCTCGTATCCAGGCGCACTTCCGGCGCGTCCGGCGTCTCGTACGGGTCGTCGATGCCGGTCAAGCCCGTCAGCCGACCGGCCGCCTGCCGGGCGTACAGTCCCTTGACATCCCGGGCCGAGCACACCTCCACCGGCGTCGCCACATGCACCTCGACGTACGGCGTGCCCGCCGCGACATGCCGCATGCGCACCGCTTCACGGGCTTCGGCATACGGGGCGATCACCGGTACCACCACGATCACGCCGTGGGATGCCAGGAGTGCGGCGACGAAGCCGATGCGGCGCACATTCGCATCGCGGTCGGCGCGGGAGAAGCCCAGGTCGGCTGTCAGGTAGGTGCGCAGTTCGTCGCCGTCCAGGATCTGGACCCGGCGCCCCTTCGCACGCAGCAGTTCGGCGAGCGCGTGGGCAATCGTGGTCTTGCCCGCACTGGGCAGACCGGTCAGCCATACGGTGACACCGTGGTCGAGCGCGGCGGTGCGAGTTCGTCGTTCAGTATCGGGCATTGTGGCTCCCAGGGATGGCACGGTCATGCGCGCACCCGGCAATCGGACCTGCCTCCAGGGCGGAGGGTCGGTGAACAGGGCTCCCACTGCAGCCGTACGGTTCCCGGGCGTGCACGTCGTGCGGGCGGTCTTGGCGGCCCGGGTCGGCGCGCAGCCCTTCGTCGGTCATGAGCCAACTCATAGCGGCGCGGTGAGCCGTCGAGCAGGCCGTCCTTGTCGTCGGTGCGGAAATTGGCCTGGTCGGCCCGGCCTGGCAATCGAAGGCGATGCCCGGCAGGCATGCGCCATCTCTCAATCACCACTGTCGGCAGACCCTTGAAGCGCGAACAGAGCATATACATCGACTCCTCGTTGAGCTCCGCGTCCAAACGCGAGGCCAAGTCGCCGCGGCGGAAGCGGTGTTGCAGCGTAGTGATACCGCTTGATCCTGTTGACGCACCGTTCGACGGTGTTGCGCTGCTTGGATGCCCGGCGGTCGAAAGGCGAGGTGGCCTGCCATCCTCGCTGCCGTCCAAGCGCCAGAAGTCTTCAGTTGGACTCACTGTTCACTCGTGGACATCGACTTGATTCAGCACGATTGGGATTCGCTGACTTCGTGAGTCGTGTGAGAGGGGCACTTGAGTCTTGACGGCATGTGGCCGCCGGGCTTGCCGTGCTGGGCGCGGGGTTGTCGCTGATGTCCGCCCGCAGCTGCTGCACGTTGAGAGTCTGCCGTACGGTGCGCCTCGGAGCGGCGTGAATTTTCTGGATATGGATCGGTCCAGAGACCGGGAATCCGGAGCGCCCGTGCAGCGTGAACGACCACGCGCCCGGCCGGTTATGAGCGCCGGATGAACGGTGTCGGAAAAATAGTGAGGAGTGGATGCACAATGCCAAAGAACGGACTGTTCACCTCCACCGTGGCGCTGTCCGCGCAACCCGACCGGATGTGCGTAAAGGCGGGTGCAGTCAACGGGGAGGAAGGCTTTCCGCTCTCCCTGGACATGCTGCTCATTCTGGAGATCATGCTCCACGAGCATGATCTCGCAGCGGCGGAAGCCCAGTTCACCGCAGTGCGGAAAGCCCCGCTGGCGGCCGACGCGCAAGCCGCTGTGGATGAGCTCAGCTACAGTGGGAACACCTGCTCGATACACGCCCGGCGTGGAACTTTAACCGTGCGCGATGATCGGAAGATGGTCCGGGCGGCGGACCTGACCGCGCAGAGTCTTTCGACCCGGCAGGTGCTGCGGGCCCTGGGAATGCGGCGAAACCTGAGTCACGATCCAGAAACCCCGAATTTTCGCGAACTCTTCACGGAACTGCAGGAACGTGGCCTCCTGGTACCGTCAGTTGGCGAGATCGATTGGGGCCAGCTGCGCAGGCTGGCACCGATCTGCCCGGACTTCGGAATATCCCGCGGCACCCCGATCGACCGTCACTACCTGAACCAGTTCATCGCCGAAATCCGTGATCTCGTTCAGGGAGATGTCGTGGAGATCGGCGGAAACGACGGCAACAAGGACGTCTACGGTTTCACCCGAACTTCGGGATACCGCGGTCTGGACATCAATGATGCCCCGGGAGTATCTCTGGTCGGTGACGCGGCGGATCTGGGAATCATCCCGGCGGACTCCCTCGACACCATCATCGCCTTCAACGTTCTGGAACACACCGCGCGCCCGTGGCAGGTCGTCGACAACATGCGGCAATGGCTGCGAAAGGGCGGAACAGCGTACTGCATGGTTCCCAGCGCCCAACGACTGCACGGCGCGCCCGAGGACTACTGGCGGCCACTCCCAGCAGCGTTGCGGGAGATGTTCGGCGCCTGGTCCGAACAGACCGTGTACCAGTACGGCAATCCGCTGAGTGTCATCGCGTCGCTCATGGGTATCGCAGCCGAGGAACTCGACGCCCTGGAACTGAGCACATACCACCCGGACTATCCTGTGGCCAGTTGCATCGTCGCAAGGAAGTAAGGTCCGGGACAGCCCTCAGGCATCATCCTGCCCAGTGCCGGCCTTCGCGGGGCTCGGCGGGGACACCGCCTGAGCGTCGCTGTCGCGTGTTGCCAAGGGCTGGACCGTAATCCCTGACGCCGCGCCCGCCAGGGATGACGGGCCAGCCCTTACGCATGCACCCCGTGCCGGCGGTGCGAGGGGGAGCCGTCCGCGCGTGAGTCCGCGACCCGGTGCGCGTTCGCGCGCAGGCGGACGACCGCACTGGTGCAGCCGTGGGCGGAGGGCCCACTGATCCCGAACCGGGTGGCGAGCTTCGTCAAGGTGATGTGTCCGCGCGGGTACGCCTGCGGCGCCGGCGCGCGCTGAGACGGGCGGAGCCTGCAACGCCGGTCGCCCCCGCGGGCAAGGTGAGCACGGTGACCCGCTCCACGCGTGCGCGCGGCAGGGCGAGTGCGCCAGGTCGGATGACCGACGAGGCCACCGGGTGGCACATGGCCACCTCGAAGAGGCTCACCGTCGACAAGAGCGGGACTACTCCACGGCGGCAAGCCGACGAGCCCCGGGTCGAGAGGGTGATCGCGGTGGTCCCCCGTGCCGCGGCGGCCGTGCGGCCCAAGGGCTGTCCCGTAATCCCTGGCGGGCGCACGACGACAGCTACGGCACCTCGCCGAGTTCCCGGAACGCCCCCATACATCCAGTATGCGGGCGTCCCTCCGCCTTGCGATGCACCGCATCCGACGCCGCGCGCTGATCCGTCAGGGATTACGGGACAGCCCTTGGATGTCGGCAGATGCGTCCAAGTGCCGGAAGTCTTCAGTTGGACTCACGGTTCACTCGTGGACATCGACTTGATTCAGCACGATTGAGGCTCGCTGACTTCGTGAGTTGTGTGAGAGGGGCGCCTGCGTGGAGATGGTGTTGCGCTATCAGGGGGTGAAGAAGAGCGATGACGATTCCGATCCCTGGCAGACCACGATCCACCCGGGGACGGTGCGCCGAGTACTCGCCTACTTTCGCCCGCACATCCGCATGGTGGCGCTCTTCGGCGTAGTTGCCACGATGGAGGCGCTTACCGTCGCCGCAACTCCCTTGCTACTGAGGGAGCTTGTCGACAACGGAATCGTCAAGAACGATCACGGGGTCGTGGTCGTGACGGCATGCCTGGCCGCCGGACTTGCCGTGCTGGGCGCGGGGTTGTCGCTGGTGTCCGCCTATATCTCCGGGCGGATCGGGCAGGTGGTCACCTACGACCTCCGGGTCCAGGCGCTCGACCACGTCCGGCGGCTGCCGCTCGCGTTCTTCACCCGCACCCAGACGGGGGTGCTGGTCGGCCGGCTGCACACTGAACTGATCATGGCGCAGCAGCAGTTCAGCGGATTGCTGATGGCGGCCACCAGTGCGGTCATGGTCGTGGTGGTGCTGGCCGAGCTGTTCTACCTGTCGTGGCTTGTCGGCGTCATCACGCTGGCGCTGGTTCCGATATTCATCGTGCCCTGGGTTCACGTGGGGCGGGTGATACAGCGGCGTACCCGACGGCAGATGGACGAGAACGCCGGCCTCGGCGGACAGCTGCAGGAGCGGTTCAACGTACAGGGGGCGATGCTCTCCAAGCTCTTCGGCCGTCCGGACGAGGAGATGGCCGAATTCGCGGATCGTGCCAATAGGATCCGCAAGATCGGCGTGAACCTTTCCGTCTGGGGCCGGATGGCCTTCGTGATGATGACGCTGATGGCCTCGCTCGGCACGGCGATCGTCTACGGGGTCGGTGGCGGGCTCGTGCTCGACGGGACCTTCCAGCTCGGCACGCTGATCGCCATCGCCACCCTGCTTCAGCGACTGTTCGGGCCGATCAGCCAACTGTCCGGGATGCAGCAGATCGCGCAGACCGTCGTGGTGAGCTTTTCCCGGGTCTTCGAACTGCTCGACCTGAAGCCTTTGATCCAGGAACGCCCCGATGCGGTCGCGCTCGCGAAGAACGTGGCGCCGGACATCGAGTTCGAGAATGTGTCGTTCCGCTATCCCACCGCGGACGAGGTCTCACTGGCGTCTCTGGAGCATCTGCGGACCGATCGCGAGCGCGGGAAAGTGACGCCGGATGTCCTGCGCGACGTGAGCTTCCACGTGCAGGCCGGAACCCTCACCGCGCTCGTCGGCCCGTCCGGCGCGGGGAAGAGCACCATCACTCACCTGGTGTCCCGGCTGTACGACCCGAACTCCGGGGCCGTTCGCGTCGGTGGACACGACCTGCGGGACCTCACCTTCGACTCGCTCCGCGAAACGGTAGGGGTGGTCAGCCAGGACACCTACCTGTTCCACGACACGATCCGGGAGAACCTTCTCTACGCTCGCCCGACCGCCACCGAGGACGAGCTGATCGAGGCCTGCAAAGGGGCCCAGATCTGGGATCTGATCGAATCCCTGCCCAGTGGGCTCGACACCGTCTCGGGCGATCGCGGCTACCGCATGTCGGGCGGGGAGAAGCAACGACTGGCCATTGCCCGGCTGCTGTTGAAGGCACCCTCGGTCGTCGTGCTGGACGAAGCCACCGCGCACCTGGACTCCGAGTCGGAGGCCGCCGTCCAGCGGGCACTCAAGATCGCTCTGCGCAACCGTACCTCGCTGGTGATCGCCCACCGGCTGTCGACGATCCGCGAGGCCGACCAGATTCTCGTGATCGACGACGGACGGGTCTGCGAGCACGGGACGCACGAGGAGTTGCTGGCCGAGGGCGGCCTCTATGCCGAGCTCTATCACACGCAGTTCGTCATGCCGGGAAGCAGCGGAGCCGAGCCCACCGACCTCGGGACGGGGCTGGGACCGGACAACGCACTCCGGTCGGTGCATCAGGCGGTTCGTGAAGGAGAACGATGAATTCCACAGCGCAAGCCACACCGACGGTGATGGAGCTGTTCGCCTCGCACGTCGACCGGACGCCCGATGCGGTGGCCGTCGTCGACGGTGATCGGGTTCTGACGTATCGGCAACTCGATGAGCACGCGGGCCGGCTGGCCGGGCGCCTGATCGGTCGGGGCATCCGCCGCGGCGACCGCGTCGCGGTCATGATGGACCGTTCGGCCGACCTGTTGGTGGCGCTGCTCGCCGTATGGAAGGCGGGGGCGGTGTACGTGCCGGTGGATGCCGCCTATCCGGCGCGGCGGGTGGCGTTCATGGTGGCGGATGCAAGGGTGTCCCTGATGGTGTGCTCGGTCGCGGCGCGCGACGGCGTACCGGACGGGACCGAGTTGCTTGAGTTGGACACTGCCACGGACGACGGTGCGTGCGACGCGGCGGCGGTCACGGTGCACCCGGGCGATCTGGCCTACGTGATGTACACCTCCGGCTCGACGGGTACCCCGAAGGGGGTGGCCGTCCCGCACCGCAGCCTTGTGGAGCTGGTGGAGAGTTCCGGCTGGGCGATGGAACCCGACGATGCGGTCCTCATGCACGCGCCGTACGCCTTCGACGCTTCCATGTTCGAGATCTGGGTGCCGCTGGCGTGGGGCGCCCGTGTGATGATCGCCGGGCCGGGGCCGGTGGATGCCCAGCGCCTGCGTGAGCTGGTCGCGGCCGGGCTGACGAGGGCGTATCTGACCGCCGGGAACTTCCGCGCTGTGGCGGAGGAGTCGCCGGAGTCATTCGCGGGGCTCCGTGAGGTGCAGACCGGTGGTGACGCGGTACCCGCGCACGCGGTGCAAAGGGTGCGGGAGGCCTGTCCGCGAGCGCGGATTCGGCACATGTACGGCCCGACCGAAGCGACGGTGTGGGCGACGTGGCATGTGCTCGAACCAGGTGACGCGATGGGGCCGACGTTGCCGATCGGACGGTCGCTGTCGGGCCGCCGGGCCCACGTGCTCGACGAGTCGCTGCGGCCCGTGGGGCCGGGTGTGGTCGGTGAGCTGTACCTCTCCGGTGCCGGTCTGGCGGACGGCTATCTGAACCGCCCGGGTCTGACGGCGGAACGGTTCGTGGCGGATCCGTACGCACCCGAGAGTGCCGCCGAGGCGGGTGGCGGTCAGGTGACGGGTGGGCGGATGTACCGGACCGGGGACCTCGCCCAGTGGACCGAGGACGGTGAGTTGCTGTTCGCGGGCCGGGTCGATCACCAGGTGAAGATCCGCGGGTACCGGATCGAGCCCGGCGAGATCGAGGCCGCCCTGATGGCTCAGCCTGGCGTCCACGACGCCGTGCTGGTGGCGATCGATGGGCGCCCGATCGGTTACGTGGTGGCGGATGCGGACGCGGATCCCGATCTCATCCGCGAGCGCCTCGGGGCGGACCTGCCGGACTACATGGTTCCGGCCGCTGTGATCGTGATGGACGCGCTGCCACTGACCGGCAACGGCAAGGTGGACCGAGCGGCGTTGCCCGCGCCCGAGTTCGAGGCGAATGCCACCGGCCGTGAACCCGTGACCGAGGCGGAGCGCGTCCTGTGCGACCTCTTCGCCGAGATGCTCGGCGTGGAACGAGTCGGTGTCGACGACGGCTTGATCCAGTTGGGCGGGGACTCGATCGGCGCGATGCGCTTGGCGGCACGTGCGTTCAAAGCCGGTCTGCTGCTGACACCCGCCCAGATCCTCAGGGAGCAGACCCCCGCAAAGCTGGCGGCCGTGGCGCGTGCCGTACCGGCGGATCGCCCCGCCGACCAGCCGCTGATCGCTCTGACCGCGGAGGACGAGGCGGAGCTGGCGATCGCCGATTCGGAGGCGGAGGAGGTCTGGCCGCTGGCACCGCTCCAGGAGGGTTTGGTCTTCCAGTCGACCCTCGATGATCAGGGGCTCGGTGATCAGGGTCGCGACATCTACCAGGTGCACTGGCTCGTGGAGCTGAACGGACCGCTGGATGCGGACCGGTTGCGGGCCACGTGGGAAGCGGTTTTCGCCCGGCACGCCCAGCTTCGACCGAGCTTCCACCGACTCCCGTCGGGCAGGACGGTGCAGGTCGTCCACCGGCACGTCACCTTGCCGTGGCAGGAGGTGGATCTGACGGGTGCGAGCGATGTCGATGCGGCCGTCGACGCCCTGGTCGAACGGGAACAGGAGAAGCGGTTCGATCTCGCCCAGGCTCCGCTGGCCCGGCTGGTGCTGATTCGGATCGCGGAGGACTGCCACCGCCTGCTGGTCGTCATTCACCACACCCTGATCGATGGCTGGTCGGTGGCGGTCATCCTCAACGAGGTGGCCGAGGCGTACACGGCCGGTGGGCAGCTCCCGGAACGGGCGGGTTCGGCCTCCTACCGGGATTACCTGGCGTGGCTGGACCGGCAGGACAAGGACGCGGCACGTGCGGCTTGGCGGGCGGAGCTGTCCGGTCTGGACGAGCCGGCGCTGGTCGCGACGGCGGCCTCTGCGGCGGACTACGACCACCGCGTCGTCCACCTGTCGACGGATCTTCACACCCGGCTGATGCGGTTGGCCCGCGACCACGGGCTGACGCTGAACACGGTGGTGCAGGGTGCGTGGGCGTTGGTACTGGCGCGACTTCTGCGGCGGACCGATGTGGTCTTCGGCGCCACGGTCGCCTGTCGTCCCGCGGTGCTACCGGGTGTGGAGTCGATGCCGGGCCTCATGATGAACACGGTGCCGGTCCGGGTGCCCCTGGACGGCGGGCAATCGGTCATGGACATGCTCGCTGCGTTGCAGCGCCGGCAGGCGGCCCTGATCCCGCATCAGCATCTGGGGCTGCCGGAGATCCAGAAGTCGGCCGGCTCCGGCGCGGCATTCGACACGTTGCTGGTGTTCGAGAACTATCCGCGCGACTTCGCAGGCCAATTCACGTATCTGGGCACGGTTGAGGGGACCCACTATCCGCTGACCCTCGGCATCATCCCGGGAGAGCGTTTCCGGATCCAGCTCAGCTACTGGCACGGGCAGATCCGGGAGAGCGTTGCCGAGTCGGCTCTGCAGTGGTTCGTTGATGCGCTCGCCGCGCTGGTCGCTGATCCGTCCGGACCGGTGGGGCGGGTCGGTGTGGCCGAGGGCCGGGCGCATGACTCGGACCCGGCGTTGGTGGTGGGGGAGTCATTGCCGGCCTTGGTGAGGCGGGTGGTGACGGAGCGGTCGAACGACGTTGCGGTAGTGGACGGTGAGGGTGAGCTGTCGTTCCGGGAACTGTGGGACCGGGCGGTGGGATTGGCCGCTGTGCTGCGGGCTCGCGGGGTCGGGCCGGAGCGCCGGGTGGGCGTCGTGGTGGAGCGGTCGTCGTGGTGGCTGGTCGGGATACTGGGCGTGTCATTGGCGGGTGGTGCGTTCGTTCCGGTGGATCCGGCGTATCCGGCCGAACGCGTGCAGTGGATTCTTGACGACGCAGATCCGGTGTCGGTGGTGTGTGTGGGAACAACACGGTCGGCGGTGCCGGAGAAGTTCGCGGATCGGCTGGTAGTGGTTGGCGACGTCGATCTGGCGGGGCGCTCGGACGCGGGGTTGCCGCAGGTGGGTCCGGGTGACGCGGCGTACGTGATGTATACGTCGGGGTCGACGGGCGCTCCGAAGGGGGTCGTCGTCTCCCACGCGGGGCTCGGCAATCTGGCGGCGGCGCAGATCGACCGGTTCGGTGTGTCGCCGTCGTCACGGGTCCTGCAGTTCGCGGCGCTGGGCTTCGACGCCATGGTGTCGGAGGTGCTGATGGCATTGCTGTCGGGGGCGACGCTGGTCATGGCGCCGGCGCGGGATCTGCCGCCGCAGGTGTCGTTGGCCGAGGCGCTGGAACGGTGGCAGGTCACGCACGTGACGGTTCCGCCGTCTGTGCTGGGCACAGCCGACGCCCTGCCGGACGAGCTGCAGACGGTGGTAGTGGCGGGGGAGGCCTGTCCGCCGAGCCTGGTGGATCGCTGGGCGGAGGGGCGGCGGCTGATCGACGCCTATGGGCCTGCCGAGGCCACGGTATGCGCGGCGATGAGTGCGCCGTTGACGGCGGGCCGGAATGTGGTCCCGATCGGGACGCCGATCGCGGGGGGCCGTTGTTATGTGCTGGACGCGTTCCTGCTTCCCTTGCCGCCGGGGATCGCCGGTGAGCTGTACGTGGCCGGAATCGGGTTGGCCCGCGGCTATCTGGGTCGCGCGGGATTGACCGCGGAGCGGTTCGTGGCTGATCCGTTCGCCCCCGGTGAGCGGATGTACCGGACAGGGGACCTGGCGTACCGGACGAGCCAGGGTGAGTTGGTGTTCGCAGGGCGGGCCGATGACCAGGTCAAAGTCCGTGGATTCCGGATCGAGCCCGGCGAGATCGAGTCTGTCCTGTCCGACCACCCACGGGTCTCCCAAGCTGCGGTGACCGTCCGCGCGGACCGGCTGCTGGCCTATGTCTCACCGAGCGACATCGATCCGCGAGCGGTGCGCGAGAGGCTCGCCTCCCGGTTGCCTCAGCACATGGTGCCTGCGGCGGTGATCGTGCTGGATGCGCTGCCGGTGACGGCGAACGGGAAGATCGATCGGGGCGCCCTGCCTGATCCCGACTTCGCCGCGGCGACCGCTGGACGGGAGCCGGTCACGGAGGCCGAGCGCCTGTTGTGTGACCTCTTTGCCGAGGTGCTTGGTCTCGACAGGGTCGGTGCGGACGACAGCTTCTTCGAGCTGGGTGGGGATTCGATCCTCTCGATGCAGCTGGCGTCGCGGGCGCGGCATGCCGGTTTGACGTTCGCCTCGCGGGACGTCTTCGCGTGCAGGACGCCGGAGCGGCTCGCGCGGCTGGCGGCGGAATCGACGCTGCCGCACAGTGATCGTTCCCCCGCGGCTGACGGTGTGGGTGGCGTCGAGTGGACGCCGGTCATGCGGATGCTGGGGGACGGGGTTGTGGGGGCAGGGTTTGCCCAGTGGGCGGTGGTGGGTGCGCCGCCGGACTTGACGGAGGACGTGCTGGCGGCGGGGCTGGCGGCGCTGGTGGATTCGCATGACATGTTGCGTGTGCGGGTGGAGCCGGGGCGGTTGGTGGTGGGTGAGCCAGGGTCGGTGGATCCGTCCGGCCTGGTTACGCGCGTGGAGGCTGCTGGACGTCGGCTGGACGAGGTCGTGGAGGACGCCGCGCGGGGTGCGGTGGAGCGGCTCGATCCCGCGGCGGGTGCGGTGGTGCAGGCGGTATGGGTGGACGGAGGGCCGGATCGGCTGGGCCGGGTGGTGGTGGTGGTGCATCACCTGGCGGTCGACGGGGTGTCGTGGCGGGTCCTGCTGCCGGATCTGCAGGCCGCCTGCGAGGCGGTGGCCGCCGGGCGGGATCCGGTGGTGGAACCCGTGGAGGTGTCGTTCAGGCGGTGGGCAGGTCTGTTGGAGGAGTGGGCGGTCTCCGCGGAGCGCGTCGGTGAGTTGGCGGCGTGGGAGGCGATCGTCGGTCAGGAGGAACAGCCGTTCGGTGCGCGTGGGCTGACCACCGGCCGGGACGCGGGCGGTGCTGTGCGCTCGCGGTCGTGGGTCGCGCCGAAGGCGGAGACGTCGGTGCTGCTGGGGCGGGCTCCGAGGGTGTTCCACTGCGGGGCGCATGAAGTCCTGCTGGCCGGGCTGGCCGGCGCGGTGGCGCGGTGGCACGGCGGGGACGCGCTGTTGGTGGACGTGGAAAGCCATGGCCGTCATCCCGTCGACGGGATGGATCTGTCCAGGACAGTGGGCTGGTTCACCAGCGTGCATCCGGTGCGGCTGGATGTGGCGGGGATCGACCTGACGGATGTGCTGTCCGGTGGTTCGGCGGCCGGGCACCTGCTGAAGGCGGTCAAGGAGCAGTCGCGGGCGGTGCCCGGCGATGGGCTCGGCTACGGGCTGTTGCGCCATCTCAACGGTGAGACGGGGCCGGTTCTGGCGGCCTTGCCATCGCCCCAGATCGGGTTCAACTACCTGGGCCGGTTCGCTGTCGGTGACCAGAACGGTGTGCGGGCGTGGCAGTTGGCCGGGGACATCGGCAGTTCGATGGATGCGAGCACGGATCTGCCGCACGCGGTGGACGCCAACGCGATCGTCCAGGACCTGCCGGACGGTCCGGAGCTGATACTCACGCTGGAATGGCCGGACGATCTGCTCGACGAGGCCGAGATCGAACGACTGGGCCAGGCATGGCTGGACATGCTGTCCGGGTTGGCCCGTCAGGCGGATGACCCTGCCGCAGGCGGACACACCGCATCCGACTTCGATCTCGTCGACCTGGAGCAGGACGAGATCGAGGCCCTTGAGGCCGAACACTCGGGTGCCGGCGGATTGGCCGAGGTGCTGCCGCTCTCCCCGTTGCAGCACGGGCTGGCCTTCCACGCCGGCTACGTACGCGACGGCGTCGATGTCTACACCGCACAGGCGGTGCTGGACCTGACCGGTCCGCTGGACATGGAGCTGATGCGGAAGTCGGTGCGCGGGCTGCTGGATCGGCATGCCAATCTCCGTGCCGGATTCCGGCACAGCGCCGCCGGGGCCCCCTACCAGGTGATCGCCGGCACCGTGGAGGTGCCACTGACCCAGGTGGACGTGACGGAATCGGTAGATCCGCAAGCCGAAGCGCTGGTGGTGGCCGCGGCCGAACGGGCAAGACCGTTCGAGCTTGCCCGGCCCCCGCTGCTGCGGTTCGCGGTGATCGTGGTGGGTCCGGACCAGTACCGGCTGGTGCTGACCTCTCATCACATCCTGCTCGACGGCTGGTCGATACACCTGCTGCTGGATGAACTGTTCAAGCTGTACGGCAACGGAGCAGATCCGCTGGCGCTGGCGCCGGTGACGCCGTATCGGCAGTACCTGGCCTGGTTGAGCGAAACCGATCGGGACGCTGCCATCGCCGCATGGCGCAACGCTTTGGCCGGCCTGCCGGAGCCGACTCTGATCGCGGCGGACCGGCCGGTGCCGGTCCAGATGTCCGAACAGACATGGACCGCACTGGACGAGGCGTTCTTCGAGGCGTTGGCGGCGAGGGCCCGCGAGTTCGGCGTCACGGTCAGCACACTGCTGCAGGCGGTGTGGGGAGTGGTGCTGGCGGCGATAACCGGTCGCGACGATGTGGTGTTCGGGTCGGTGGTGTCCGGGCGCTCGGCCGAGCTTCCCGGGATCGAGACCATGGTCGGACTCTTCATCAACACCGTCCCGGTCCGGGTACGGATGCAGCCGCAGCACACCTTCGCCGAGCTGGTGCGGCGATTGCAGAGCGAGCAGACAGCGGTGCTCGCTCATCACCACCTCGGGCTCACCGACATTCAGCAGGCCGCCGGACTTGGGCAGCTGTTCGACACCCTCTTCGTCTACGAGAACTACCCCAAGCCTGCCGCAAGCGATGACGCAGCTGCCGACACAGGACCGGATCGGTTGCGTGTGCGGGGTGTGACCGATGCCGATTCCACCCACTACCCCCTGGCACTGACGGCCATCCCGGACAACGGCCTGCAGCTGCGGCTGGAACGCCAGCCGGAGCTGGTCACCGCCGCGCAGGCCGATACCGTGCTGGATCGGTTCACGCAGGTGCTCGAAGCCCTGGTCGCTGCTCCGCAGGTGCCGCTGTCCGTGGTGCCGATCCTGACCGAGTCCGAACGGCAACAGCTGTGGGCGTGGAATGACACCGCGGCGGAGGTACCGGCACAGACGCTGCCGGAGATGTTCGCCGCGCAGGTCGCCGCCACCCCCGAGGCGACTGCGGCGATCTTCGAGAACCAGTCGCTGACCTACGCCCAGCTCGACGTCCGCGCCAACCAGTTCGCCCACTGGCTCATCGACCACGGCATCGGACCCGAGGACCGGGTCGCGATCATGTTGCCTCGCTGCCTGGAACTGGTTGTCGCCGTGCTGGGTGTCACCAAAGCCGGAGCCGCCTGGCTACCCATCGATGCGAACTACCCCCAGGCGCGCATCGACTACATCCTCGCGGACGCGCAGCCGGCGGTCGTGGTGGACGAGTCGGTGGTGCGCGAGGTCAGCGGATACCCCACCGATCCGGTGCGGTTGCGGGCTGTGCCCGAGAATGCGGCCTACCTCATCTACACCTCCGGCTCCACCGGGGAACCCAAGGGCGTTGTGGTCAGCCATACCGGTCTGGCCAGTTTGGCCGGCAGCTTGGCCGAGCGGCTGGATCTGACCACACGGAGCCGGGTCCTGGCGTTGGCATCGCCGAGTTTCGATGTCTCGGTACTGGAACTGCTCATGGCGATCGGTGGCGGCGCCGCACTGGTGGTTCCGCCTGAGGGTGTTGTGGCCGGTGGAGAGCTGGCCGAGGTGTTGGCCGACCGGGAGATCAGCCATGCGTTGATCCCGCCCCCCGTGCTGGCCACCGTTCCCGAATCACCCGAGACGGTACTGCCATGCCTGGTACTGGGTGTGGCGGCGTGTCCTCCTGAGCTCGTGCATCGGTGGTCGCCCGGACGCCGGATGATCAACACCTATGGGCCGACCGAGGCCACCATCGCCATGACGATCGGCCGGCACATTCCGGTCGGTGATGAGATCCCGCCGGTTGGGTATCCGACCGCGAACGCGCGGGCGTTCGTGCTGGATTCGTGGCTGCGGCTGGTGCCACCGGGTGCGGTGGGCGAGCTGTATATCGCTGGTGTGGGTGTGGCGCGGGGATATCTGGGCCGAGCGGGGTTGACCGCGGCTCGATTCGTAGCCGATCCGTTCGGTTCCGGTGAGCGGATGTACCGGACCGGGGATTTGGTCCGGTGGAACCCGGAAGGGGAGTTGGTCTTCGTCGGTCGTGTCGACGACCAGGTGAAGGTGCGGGGGTTCCGAGTCGAGCCCGGTGAAGTCGAGGCGGCGCTGGTGGCGCAGGAGTCGGTGGGCCAGGCGGTGGTGGTGGTCCGCCCCAGTCATGCCGGCGAACGGCTGGTGGGGTATGTGACCGCGGCCGGGGAGACCGCCGTGGATGCCGTCGCGGTGCGCGAGGGTCTGGCGGCCCGGTTGCCGGAATACATGGTGCCGGCGGCAGTGGTGGTGCTCGATGCGCTGCCATTGACATCGAACGGGAAGGTCGACCGCAAGGCGCTGCCGGATCCGGACTTCAGCGGACGCGTTTCGGACAGGGAGCCGGTCACCGAGGTCGAACGGATGCTGTGCGATCTGTTTGCCGAGGTGCTCGGTCTGCCGCGGGTCGGTGCGGACGACAGCTTCTTCGAGCTGGGCGGGGATTCGCTTCTCTCGATGCAGCTGGCGGCGCGGGCCCGCCGTGACGGCATGGTCTTCGGCTCGCGGGAGGTGTTCGATCGTCGGACGCCTGCGGGCATCGCGACGATCGTAGAGCTGGGCGCGGATGATCCCGCTGCGGGCGGAGACATCACATCCAACGTCGACCTCCTCGACCTGGACCAGGAGGAGATCGACGAATTCGAGGCCGAGTTCGACCACCGGTAGGACAGTGTCCTCAGCGGTGAGGCACGGCAGAACCTCAACATGCGGCGCGAGAAGTGGAGTTGGACGGTCTCAGGCGGGGTGTCGGAGATCGCGAAGCCACTGATCCCGCCGTCGAAGGTGCGGCCTCAGGGCGGCGGGACTCAGGACACACCTGAGGAGACGCGGTTCGCGGCCATCCCCCAAGGGACTGGTCGCGAACCGCGTCCGGCGGGCGCTACCACCCCGCTTCGGCGTCTCCGGTTCCACGCCCCACCGCCGCTTCCTGATGTGGTGCCAGATCAGGTGGTTCCGGGTCGGACGCCTCGTCCGTCACCGGATCACCTGCCGAAGTCATGGATCGCGCCGCTTCGTCGGCGTCCGGCACGGGAGCGAACCTCCCGCGCAGCTCTCAGGTACTAGGAATGGATGTGGCCGTGATGCACTCCGCGCTGGTGATCGGCACAGGACTGATGGGTACGTCGGTGGCGTTGGCGCTGCGGGCGCGTGGCGTGACCGTGTACCTCAGGGACGTCGACTCGGCGGCTGCCCGGACGGCCGCGTCGCTGGGCGCCGGTACGGTGCAGTCGCCCACGGAAGCCGTCGACCTGGCGATCGTCGCGGTGCCCCCGCCGCTGATCGGCAAGGTGCTGGCGGACGCACAGGGCAGGCACCTGGCGCGGCACTACACGGACGTGGCGAGCGTGAAGGCGGAACCGCAGCACGACGTCATCGCCCTCAAATGCGACACCTCGTGCTACATCGGCGGACATCCCATGGCGGGCGCGTCGCGCAGCGGTCCGCTGAGGGCCCGGGGCGACCTCTTCGAGGGCCGCACCTGGGCGCTGACGCCGACGGCGGACACCGACACCGAAACGCTCAACACGGCACTGGAACTGGTGACGCTGTGCGGCGCTGTTCCTGTGCTGATGGAGGCGGCGGCGCACGACCGTGCCGTGGCGCTGGTGTCCCACGCGCCCCATGTGGTGGCGAGCCTGGTCGCGATGCGCCTGGACAGCGCCGAGGAACGTGAGGTGAGCCTGGCGGGCCCGGGGCTGCGGGACCTGACCCGGATCGCGGAGGCCGACCCCCAGCTCTGGCTGGACATCCTGGGCGGCAACGCCGCGGTCGTGGCGGACGTCCTGGACGAACTGGGCGCCGATCTGGGCGAGATGGTTGCCGGGCTGCGCGCCATGGCAGCGACGGACGAAGCCAAGCGCAGCAGTGGCATGAAGACGGTCGGGACCATGCTGCGCAAGGGGAAGTCAGGCCGCGGCCGCATCTCCGGCAAGCACGGGACGCAGCCTGAGCGGTTCGAATCGGTGACCGTGATGATCGGGGACCAGCAGGGCGAACTGGCACGGCTGCTGACGGATGCGGACCGCGCGGACGTCAACATCGAGGACATCCGCATCGAGCATGCCACCGGCCGCCAGGCCGGCCTGGTCCATGTCAGCGTCGCTCCCGGCATGACGGCACCGCTGAGGGAAGCCCTGCGGATCGGCGGCTGGCACGAGCGCTGAGCGCCGGCCTCGGCCCGATGTGTGGCCCGAGTCCCTGGGCGGCGAGGAGTTCGCGCCGCGGGTGTGCGACCGAAGACCATGGACTACGCCTGGGGCGAGGCGTGCGCGATGCCTTGTCGAGCACGTGGAAGTGGAAAGCGGACCGGACATCGGCCCCGTTGTCCGTCGGGATCCCCTCGGCCTGGAACGGCAGGCAACCTTCCCGTCCCTACGACGGCACGGCACCACTCGGATCCAGCCCTTGGCCCAGAAGCCTCATGACGTCCGCCGACGGAGTCGGTGCCGGCGGGCGCACGACGACCGCTGCGGCACCTCGCCGCGTTGTCCGGACGCCCCCATGCATTCAGTATGCGGGCGTCCCTCCGCGTTGCGGTGCACCGCATCTGGCGCCGCGCGCTGATCCGCCAGGGATTGCGGGACAGCCCTTGGAACGGCGGGTTACGAGAGTGGTCTGCGGGTGTATCGGACGACCGCGATCGAGCGACCGCGGCTGGTGCGACTGGACATGTTGTCCGGGCTCGCCCGTCAGGCGGATGATTCTTCTGTGCGGCACGTTCCGCATTCGACGTCGACCTCCTCGACCTGGATCAGGGCGAGTTTGAGGAATTCACGGCTGAGTTCGACGACCAACGTCAAGCCCATAGCTGATTAAGGGAGACATTGATGGCCCAGTCGCGGATCGAGGACATCTGGCCGCTTTCGCCACTGCAGGCTGGGTTGCTCTTCCACGCGGTTTACGACGGCGAAGGGCCCGACGTCTACGTAGGCCATTGGATCCTGGACCTGGACGGGCCGGTGGACGCGGCCAGGCTGCGCGCGGCATGGGAGGCGCTGCTGACCCGGCACGCTCCGCTTCGGGCCTGCTTTCGGCAGCGTAAATCGGGCGAGACGGTGCAGATCGTCCTCAAAGAGGTGGAGCTTCCGTGGCGAGAGGTCGACGTTTCCCACCTCGATGACCCCGACGAGGCCGTGCGCGAGCTGGCCGAGGAGGATCGGACGACGCGATTCGACCTCGCGCAGGCGCCGTTGCTGCGGCTGACCCTGATCCGCCTCGGCGACCGTACGCATCGACTGGTGATGACCTGCCATCACACGATCACGGACGGCTGGTCGTTGCCGGTCATGGTCAACGAGCTGTCGAAGCTGTACCCGGCCGGCGGCGACCCGCTGGCCCTGCCTGCGGTGACGTCATATCGGGACTACCTCGCGTGGCTGAGCAGGCAGGACAAGGAGCGGGCCCTGTCGGCATGGGCGGCGCAGCTGCGTGGTGCCGAGGAGCCGACGCTGGTGGCGCCCGCCGATCCGGGGCGAGCGCCCGGCGTGCCGGACAGCGTCGAGATCGAGCTGCCCGCGACCCTCACGCGCTCGCTGGACGAGCTGGCTCGTGGCCATGGGCTGACGCTGAACACCGTGGTGCAAGGCGCGTGGGCGATGGTGCTGGCGCGACTGGCGGGCCGGACGGACGTGGTGTTCGGGGCGGCGGTATCGGCGCGCCCGCCGGATCTGCCCGGCGTGGAGGAGATGGTGGGGCTATTCCTCAACACCGTTCCGGTGCGCGTGCGGCTCCGCGGCTCGATGCCGGTGATGGAGCTGCTGGCGGAATTGCAGAAACGGCAGTCGGCGCTCATACCTGACCAGTTCGTGGGGTTGGTGGACATACAGCAGGCGGTCGGCCCCGGCGCGGTCTTCGATACCCTGCTCGTCTTCGAGAAGTTCCCCAACAAGCCCGCCGAATCGGACTCCGAGGGAAACTTTGGCATTCGAATAAATCAGGGCCGGGTAGCCGCCCACTACCCGCTGACGCTGGTTTGTGTCCCCGGCGAATCGATGCTCCTCAAACTCGACTATCTGACGGAGCTCTTCGATCGGGCCACAGCATTCTCCATCGTTGAGCGATTGAAGGAGGTTCTGCGTCAGCTGACGGGCGCGGGCGACCTGACGGTGGCCGAGGTCGATGTGACGACCGCGGCCGAGCGTGAGGTGGTCAACGAATGGGGTGCGACAGCCGCCATGATGCCGGGCCGGCCGGCCCCGGATCTGTTCGACCGTCAGGTGGAGCGCCACCGCGACAGGGCGGCGGTCGTCGATGGCGATCGGGCGATGTCGTTCGGGGAACTGGCTGAGCACGCGGAGCGGCTCGCCGGCTATCTGCGCGGCAGGGGAGTTCGGCGCGGGGACCGGGTGGCCGTGGTGATGGGCCGGTCGCCCGAGCTGATCGCGACGTTGCTCGCGGTGTGGAAGGCAGGAGCGGCGTACGTCCCCGTGGATCCCGCCTATCCGGCGGAACGCCTGAAGTTCATGCTCGCGGATGCGGGGCCGTCGGCGGTGCTGTGCGCAGAAGCGTACCGAGATGTCGTACTGGACGGAGGGCTCGATCCGATCGTCCTGGACGATGCCCGGACGCGGAAGGCGGTGGCGGAGTGCCCCCGTCTGTCCGTTGGCGTACACGCTGACGACCTCGCGTACGTGATGTACACATCGGGGTCGACGGGAACACCGAAGGGCGTCGTGGTGACGCACGGCAACGTCGCGGCGCTGGTCGGGGAGCCGGGATGGGCCATCGGCCCCGATGACGCCGTGCTGATGCATGCCTCGCACGCGTTCGACATATCCCTGTTCGAGCTGTGGGTGCCGCTGCTTTCGGGTGCCAGGGTGGTGCTGGCCGGATCGGGTGCGGTGGACGGCGAGGCTCTGGCCGGCTATGTGGCCGACGGTGTCACGGTCGCCCACCTGACCGCGGGGACCTTCCGGGTGGTGGCCGAGGAGTCACCGGAGTCGCTCGCCGGTCTGCGCGAGGTGCTGACCGGTGGGGACGCGGTGCCGCCCGCGGCGGTGGAGCGGGTGCGGCGCAGCAGTCCTGGCGTGCGCGTGCGGCATCTCTACGGCCCGACGGAGGCCACGCTGTGTGCGACGTGGTGGCTGCTCGAACCCGGCGACACGACGGGATCAGTGCTGCCGATCGGACGACCGCTCTCGGGGCGGCGAACATACGTCCTCGATGCGTTCCTGCGCCCTGTGCCTCCGGGCGTGGTGGGCGAGCTGTATGTCGCTGGAGCCGGTGTGGCACAGGGCTACCTCGGTCGTGCGGCACTGACGGCGGAGCGGTTCGTGGCCGATCCGTTCGTTCCCGGTGACGCGGCGGCGCACAGCGCCTCCGCGGGGGGCGGTGGCCGGGCGACGGGCGAGCGCATGTACCGGACCGGCGACCTGGCGTACTGGACGGACCAGGGTGCGCTGGCGTTCGCCGGACGTGCCGATGACCAGGTCAAGATCCGCGGGTATCGAGTGGAGCCCGGCGAGATCGAGGTGGTCCTCGCCGGCCTGCCCGGTGTGGGCCAGGCCGTCGTGTCCGTACGGGACGAGCAGCAGCTGATCGGCTATGCGGTCGCCGAAGCGGGGCACGACGTCGACCCGGTGCGGCTGCGCGAGCAGCTCGCCGAGTCGCTGCCCGAGTTCATGGTTCCGGCCGCGGTGCTGGTGCTGGACCAGCTGCCGTTGACGGTCAACGGAAAGGTGGACCGGCAGGCCCTGCCCGAACCGGACTTCGCCGCGAAGGCGGTCAGCCGCGAGCCGGACACGGAGGCCGAGCGCATCCTGTGCGGAGTGTTCGCCGAAGTCCTTGGCCTGGAACGGGTCGGGGTCGAGGGCAACTTCTTCGAGCTGGGCGGGGACTCGATCTCGTCGATGCAGGTGGCCGCCCGTGCGCGACGCGAGGGGATCTTCCTCACCCCGCGGCAGATATTCGAGCACCGGACCCCAGAGCGACTTGCGGCACTGACACAAGAGGCCCTGACGACACGCATACGGGACCGCTCCGAGGCGGGCACAGGCGTGGGAGAAATCCCCTGGGCGCCGGTGATGCGTGCCCTCGGGGACGCTGCGGTGCGCCCTGACTTCGTGCAGGCGAAAGTCGTCGTCACCCCGGCAGACCTGAGTCCGGATGCCCTGGTGATCGCCCTGCAAGCGGTGCTGGATGTGCACGATCTGCTGCGGGCACGGGTGGAGCCGGACGGACGGCTGTTCGTGGCCGAGCGCGGCGCGGTGGACGCGGCCGGCCTGGTCACGCGGGTGCCGGCCGGGACCGCGGACCTCGATGAGCTCGCCGAGCACGAAGCCAGGACGGCGGCCGGCACGCTGAACCCGTCGGCGGGAATCATGGTGCGGGCCGTGTGGGTCGACGCCGGAAGCGACCGGCCGGGCCGGTTGGCTTTGGTGGTGCACCATCTGTCGGTCGACGCGGTCTCATGGGGAATCCTGGTGCCGGATCTGCGATCGGCGTACGACGCGGTGATCTCCGGCGGGCTCCCTGCCCTTGAGCCCGCGACGACGTCGTATCGGCACTGGGCGCGGCGGCTGACCGAGCAGGCCTTCAGCGAGAGCACGATCGCTGAAGTCGATCACTGGGTCGCCGTACTGGATGGTGCGGACTCGTCCCTCGAAAGGCAGACCGGGCAGTCGCACTCGTGGTCACGGACGCTGTCCGGAACCACGGCGCGCGGTTTGGTCTCCCGGCTTCCGAAGGCTTTCCACTGCGGGATTCACGAAGTCCTGCTGGCGGGCCTCGGGGGTGCGGTGGCGCGCCGGGGCGGTGCCGGCGCCGGGATTCTGGTGGACGTGGAAGGCCATGGTCGCCATGCCGCCGACGGTGAGGATCTGTTGCGCACCGTGGGCTGGTTCACCAGCGTCCACCCGGTCCGCCTCGATGTCTCCGATGTCGACCTTGCCGCCGCCGCAGCGGGGAACGCCGCGGCCGGGCAGCTGCTGAAGGCCGTGAAGGAACAGGCCCGCGCCGTCCCCGGCGATGGCCTCGGCTACGGGCTGTTGCGCTATCTCAACCCCGATACCGGGGCCAGGCTGGCCGAGTTGCCGTCCCCGCAGATCGGATTCAACTACCTCGGCCGGTCCAGCCTCGCCGCCGAGGAGACCGCGTGGCAGGGGAGCGACGAGTCGCTCGGTGGCGGTCCGGAGATGCTTGCGGCCCACCCGATGGAGGTCGCCGCGGACGTTCAGGACACGCCCGCCGGACCCCGGCTGAGGCTGTCCATCGTAGGCAGGGATCTCGACCCCGCCACGGTGGAGCGTCTCGGTGAGGCATGGCTGGAGATGCTGACCGGCTTCGCGGCGCTGGCCGAGGATCCCGACACCGGCGGGCACACCCCGTCCGACTTCGACCTCGTCGAGCTGACACAGCGGGACGTGGCGGATCTGGAGGCCGCGGCGCCAGGGCTGACGGACGTCTGGCCCCTGTCACCGCTGCAGGAAGGCATGCTCTTCGAGCGGGCCATCGACGAGGACGGCGTCGACGTCTACCAGAGTCAGCGGATCCTGGACCTCGACGGACCGGTCGACGCGCAACGGCTGCGTACGGCGTGGCAACGGCTGGTCGCTCGGCACGAGTCGCTCCAGACGAGCTTCCACCAGCTCGGATCCGGCGAAACGGTCCAGGTCGTCGAGGGCGAGGTCGATATCCCATGGCGTGAGGCCGACCTGTCGCACCTCGACGAGGAGGCCGCGACGGCGGAGGTCGAGCGCCTGCTCGCGCGGGACCAGGCGGAGCGGTTCGATGTGACCAGGGCACCGCTGCTCCGGCTGCTGCTGATCCGTCTCGGTCAGAGCCGGCACCGGCTCGTCGTGACGTCGCATCATGTGGTCCTGGACGGCTGGTCCACACCGATCGTCCTGGGTGAGATGTCGACGGGTTACGCGGGTGGACAGGGCTCGTCGAAGCCGCCGTCCTATCGGGACTACCTGGCGTGGCTCCGCCGTCAGGACGAGGAGGCGACACGAGCGGCGTGGCTGTCCGAGCTCGCCGGGTCGGACGAACCGACCCTGATGGACGCCGACGCGGACAAGTCGATGGTCATGCCGGACGGGCACGCCGAATGGCTGCCCGAGGGGGCGACGCAGGCCCTCACCGACTTCGCACGTGGCCATGGACTGACGCTGAGCACGATCGTGCAGGGCGCATGGGCGTTGGTGCTGGCGCGGCTGGCGGGCCGGACGGACGTGGTGTTCGGGACCGTGGTGTCGGGGCGTCCCGCGGATGTGCCGGACGTCGAGCGGATGGTGGGGATGTTCATCAACACCGTCCCCGTGCGTGTGCGCCTCGAAGGCAGCCGGCCGACGCTGGACATGCTTCAGGACCTGCAGAGGCGCCAAGCGGCGTTGACGGAGCATCAGTACCTGGGACTGTCCAAAATCCAGCGGCTGGTGGGGACGGGCGCGATCTTCGACAGCATCGTGATGGTCGTGAACTACCCGGACGACGACGCCGGTCCCGGCGGCGACGGTGGGTTCGCGATCCGCTCGATCCGCACCCGGACCGGTACCGGATATCCGCTGACCATGAGCGTCTCTCCCGGGAACCGCTTGCGGATCGACGTGGCCTACCGGCCCGATCGGATCGACCGCGAAACGGCCGCCGAGGTTGCCAGGCAGGTCGTACGGGTCATTGAACGGATGGTGGCGGAGCCCTCGCTTCCGGTGGGCCGCCTGGCCGTGACGAACGAATCGACGCGTGCGTCGGTGGTGGAGCACGGGAGCTCGGTCGGCGAAGCGGACGGCAGCCGGTCGGTGCTGTCGCTGTTCCGGCGGCAGGCCAACAGGTCCCCGGATGCGGTGGCGGTCATGGACGGGGCACGCACCCTGTCGTACGCCGAACTCGACCGGACATCGGATTGGTTGGCAGGGCACCTCGCCGGGATGGGCGTGCGGCGTGGCGACCGCGTCGGCGTGGTGATGGAACGAGGCGCGGACCTGTTCGTCGCCCTGCTCGCGGTCTGGAAGGCGGGGGCCGCGCAGGTGCCGGTGAATGTGGACTACCCCGCGGAACGGATCGACCGGATGCTGGCCGATGCCGGCGCACGGGTGGCGGTCTGCGTGGGAGCGACCCGCAACGCGGTGCCGGACGGGGTCGAGCCGGTGGTCATGGACGCACCGGCGATCGGGGGAGTGCCGCACGAGGCGCCGGCACTCACGGTCGGGGCGCACGACGTGGCCTATGTGATGTACACGTCGGGATCGACCGGGGTCCCGAAGGGCGTCGTGGTGCCGCACGGAAGCGTGGCGGCGCTGGCGAGCGACGCCGGCTGGTCGCAGGGCCCGGACGACTGCGTGCTGCTGCACGCCTCGCATGCGTTCGACGCGTCCTTGGTGGAGATCTGGGTGCCACTGGTCAGCGGGGCCCGCGTGCTGGTCGCGGAACCGGGCGCGGTCGACGCGCAGCAGCTGCGCGAGGCGATCGAGCGTGGCGTCACCACCGCCCATCTGACGGCCGGGAGCTTCCGGGTGGTGGCCGAGGAATCGCCGGAGTCCTTCCGCGGGCTGCGCGAGATCCTGACCGGCGGTGACGCGGTACCACTCGCGTCCGTCGCGCGGGTGCGCCGGGCGTGCCCGGAGGTTCGAGTCCGGCAGCTCTACGGCCCCACCGAGATCACCCTCTGCGCCACGTGGCACCTCCTCGAACCGGGGGACGAGACGGGCGGCACCTTGCCGATCGGCCGACCGTTGGCCGGGCGGCAGGCTTACGTGCTCGACGCGTTCCTCCAGCCGGTGGCGCCCAACGTGACCGGCGAGCTCTACCTCGCGGGCGCCGGCCTCGCGCACGGCTATCTGGGCGCGAGCCGGCCGACCTCGGAGCGGTTCGTCGCCGATCCGTTCGCTCCCGCCTCCGTACGTGGTGGTCGGGCGACGGGCGGGCGGATGTACCGCACCGGCGACCTGGCGCGCTGGACGGACCACGGTGAGCTGCTGTTCGTCGGCAGGGCCGACTCCCAGGTGAAGATCCGGGGCTACCGTGTGGAGCCCGGGGAGATCGAGGCGGTCCTGGCCGAGGTTCCGCAGGTCGCGCAGGCGATCGTGGTGGTGCGGGAGGACCAGCCCGGCGAGAAGCGGCTGATCGCGTATGTGACCACGGAAGGGGATACGGGACCGGATTCCGACGCGATCCGCGAGCAGCTCGCGGCGCGGCTGCCGGAGTTCATGGTGCCCGCGGTGGTGGTGGTGCTGGACGGCTTCCCGCTGACGCTCAACGGAAAGATCGACCGTGCGGCCCTGCCAGCTCCGGAGTTCACCGCGAGGGCGGCAGGCCGCGAGCCGCGTACCGAGGCCGAGCGTGTGTTGTGCGACCTGTTCGCCGAGATACTCGGGCTGGACCGGGTCGGCGCCGACGACGGCTTCTTCGAGCTGGGCGGCGACTCGATCCTGTCGATGCGATTGGCCGCCCGCGCGCGTCGTGAGGATCTCGTCTTCGGGGCGAAGCAGGTCTTCGAGCAGAAGACGCCCGCGAGGATCGCGGCGGTCGCCGAGCGTGGCGGACCGGCGCGGGCCGACGTCGCCGACGGCATCGGCGAGGTTCCGTGGACGCCAGTGGTGCGGGCACTGCTCGAACGCGATCCCCGCGCGATGACCCGACGCGCACTGGCGCAGTGGGTGACCGTGGGCGCGCCCGACGACCTGTCCGTGGACGTGCTGGCGGCCGGACTGGCCGCGGTGATCGACACCCATGACATGCTGCGCAGCCGGATCGTCGAGACCGACGGAGAGCAGCCCCGACTGGTCGTGGCCGACCGGGCAGCGGTGACCGCGGCGACGCTGGTCGAGCGGGTCGAGGCCGGTGCCGGTGACGTGGACAAGATCGCGGAGCGCTGCGCCGAGGAGACGGCCGCCCGGCTGGATCCCGCCGCCGGCGTGATGATCAGGGCGGTGTGGGTGGACGCCGGACCCGGCCGCCCCGGACGGCTCGTGGTGGTGGCGCACCACCTCCTGGCCGACGTCGTGTCGTGGCGAGTCCTGCTGCCGGACCTGCAGGAGGCGTGTGCGGCCGTGGCCGCGGGCCGGGAACCGGCGCTCGATCCGGTCGACGTCTCGTACCGGCGTTGGGCGCGAACACTGGCCGACCAGGCGGCGATCCGGACCGCGGAGCTGGGGACGTGGACGGCGATCCTCGACGGAGCGCAGTCGTGGCCGGGCGAGTTCGACCCCACGCGCGACACGATGTCGACCGCGGGACGCAGGTCTTGGAGGTTGCCGCGGGACAAGGCCGGCGTGCTCGTGGCGAAGGCAACCTCGGCCTTCCACTGTGGTGTTCACGAGGTGTTGCTGGCCACCCTGGCGGGCGCGGTGGCCCGATGGCGCGGCGACACGGCCGTCGTGGTGGACGTCGAGGGTCACGGCCGCCAGCCCATCGGTGACCTGGACCTGTCCCGGACGGTCGGCTGGTTCACCGACATACATCCGCTCCGGCTGGATGTGGCCGGGATCGACACGGCCGAAGCCGTCTCGGGTGGCGACGCGGCAGGTCGGCTGCTGAAGAGCGTCAAGGAGAACGTGCGAGCCGTGCCCGACGGCGGGCTCGGCTACGGGATGCTGCGTTACCTCAACGCCGAGACCGGGCCGGCCCTGGCGGCACTGCCGAAGCCGGAGATCGGGTTCAACTACCTCGGCCGCTTTTCGTCCCGGCCCGACGGTGCCGCGGAGCCCTGGCAGATGGTGGGGACCATCGGCGGTACGACGGACCAGGACACGGCCCTGCGGCACGTCCTGGAGATCGACGCGGTCGTGCTGGACGCCGACGACGGACCCGAGCTCGAACTGACCGTGACCTGGGCCGGGCGCATTCTCGGCGAAGCCGAGGCGGAGTCGCTCGGGCAGGGCTGGATGGACATGCTGTCCGGCCTCGCCGCCCACGTCGACGCCGGCGGCGTCGGGGGGCACACGCCGTCCGACTTCCCGCTCACCGCGCTGACGCAGCGGGATGTGGCGGAGGTCGAGGCCGCCGTACCGGGCTTGGTCGACATCTGGCCGCTGTCTCCGCTCCAGGAGGGCCTGCTGTTCCACGCCGCCGACGAGCGCGGCCCGGACGTCTACGCGAGTATGCGTACCCTCGTCATCGAGGGACCGCTGGACGTCGCCAACTTCCGCAGGTCGTGGCAGGTGCTGCTGGACCGGCATCCCGCCCTGCGGGCGAGTTTTCATCAGCTCGGGTCCAGTGCGACGGTGCAGGCGGTCGCCGGCGAGGTGACGCTGCCCTGGCAGGAGACCGATCTGTCCCATCTGCCCGAGGACGAGGCGCTGGCGGAGGTCGACCGTCTCGCGGCGGAGCTGCATGCCGAGCGGTTCGACCTGACCCGGGCGCCGCAGCTGCGTCTGCACCTGCTGCGTCTCGGTGACCGCCGGCACCGGCTCGTCTTCACGTCGCATCACATTGCGGCGGACGGATGGTCCCTGCCGCTCATCACCGGTGAGGTACTGGCGGCGTACTACGCCGGCGGTGAGGGCCGGGCGTTGCCGACCCCGACGTCGTACCGCGACTATCTCGCCTGGACCCTTCACCAGGACAAGGCAGCTGCCCGGGAGGCGTGGCGGGCCGAACTCGCGGGGCTCGACGAGGCGACCCACGTCGTGCCACCGGAGACGATCATCGCGCCCGTCGAGCCCGACCGGGTCGGGTTCGCACTCGACGACGATCTGAGCCGGCGCCTGGTGAAGTTCACCCGCCAACACGGTGTGACGGCGAACACACTCTTCCAAGGGGTCTGGGCACTGCTGCTGGCCCGGCTGACCAGTCGTCAGGACGTGGTCTTCGGCGCCGCGGTGGCCGGTCGTCCGCCCGAGATCCCCGGTATCGAGTCCGCGGTCGGCCTGTTCATGAACATGCTGCCCGTCCGGGCCCACCTGGCCGGCGCCGAACCGTTCGTCGACATGCTGGCGGACCTGCAGGAACGGCAGGTCGCGTTGATACCGCATCAGCACGTCGGGCTGACCGAGATCAAACAGCATGCCGGGCCCGGCGCGGCATTCGACACGATCGTGGTGTTCGAGAACTACCCGCCCCCGCCGCCCGTGTCCGACGAACCCGACGCACTCGTCATGCGTCCCGCGGGAATTCCGAACGACACCGGGCACTACCCACTGTCCATGCGCGCATCCGTAGCGGGTCCCGTCCACGGCGAAGTCATCTTCCGGCCGGACGCGTTCGAGCGGACCCAGGTCGAGGAGCTTCTCGCGTCGCTCCTCCGGGCTCTTGAGCAGGTCGTGGCCGATCCCCGGACGCCGGTGGGACGGGTCGGCCTGATCGGACCTGAGCAACGCCGCCTGGTGGCGGACGAGTGGAACAGGACCGACGAGCCGGTTGCGGCGGAGACACTGCCGGTGCTGTTCCGCAGGCAGGTCGAGCAGACGCCGGACGCGCCGGCGGTGCAGGACGCGGCGCGGAGCCTGTCGTACAGCGAGTTGCTCGGCGAGGTGGAAGCGCTGGCGCGACTGCTCGTGGGCTCGGGCGTGCGGCGTGAGGCCCGGGTGGGAGTACTGGTCGAGCGCTCGGCCGAGCTGGCGGTGACCCTGATGGGGGTGTTGTTCGCCGGCGGGGCGTTCGTACCGGTCGATCCGGACTATCCCCGTGAGCGCATCGAGTTCATCCTGGCGAACTCGGCGCCAGAGGTGCTGGTGTGCACGAGGAAGACTCGCGCGGTCGTGCCTGCGGAGTTCGCGGGCAGGGTGCTGGTGCTGGATGAGCTGCCCGCCGCCGATCCGGGTGTGGAGTTGTCGCCGGTGGCACCCGACGACGCGGCGTACGTGATCTACACCTCGGGGTCGACAGGGGTGCCCAAGGGCGTCCTGGTGGCCCACTCCGGACTCGTCAATCTGGGGTACGCGCACATCGAGCGGATGGCCGTGACGTCCTCCTCGCGTGTCCTGCAGTTGTCCGCGATCGGATTCGACGCCATCGTCTCCGAGCTCTACATGGTCTTGCTGGCCGGTGCGACGTTGGTCTTGCCGGACGCGGAGAGCATGCCGCCCCGGGTGACACTGGGCGACGCGATCCGCAGGGCGGGTATCACCCACCTGACCGTGTCGCCGAGCGTGCTGGCGAGCGAGGACGACCTGCCGGACACCCTGCAGACAGTGCTGACGGGCGGCGAGGCACTGCCGGCCGCACTGGTGGACCGCTGGTCGCCGGGCCGTCGGGTGATCCAGGCCTACGGGCCGACCGAGACGACCATCTGCTCGACGATGAGTGCCCCGTTGGCTCCAGGACACGATGTGGTCCCGCTCGGCGGCCCGATCCACAACGTGCGGCACTACGTGCTCGACGCCTTCCTCCAGCCGGTACCGCCGGGAGTGGTCGGCGAGCTCTACATCACGGGCGTCGGACTGGCTCGTGGATACCTCGGACGCCCTGGCCTGACGGCGGAGCGGTTCGTCGCGAGTCCGTTCGCCCCCGGTGAGCGGATGTACCGCTCCGGCGACATGTTCCGCTGGAACCGGGAGGGCCAGCTGCTCTTTGCCGGCCGGGTCGACGCGCAGGTCAAGGTGCGCGGATACCGGGTCGAGCCGGCTGAGATCGAGGCCGTGCTCGCGGAGCATCCGGGGGTCGGCCAGGTGGCGGTCGCGGTCCGCAGGGACGGCCCCGGCGACAAGCAGCTGATGGCGTATGTCGTGCCGTCGGCCGACGCTTCCGGCGAGAACGGCACGCTGACCACCGAGCTGCGCGAGCTGGCGGCCGAACGCCTGCCGGAGTACATGATGCCCGCGGCATTCGTGGCGCTGGAGAACATGCCACTCACCCCGAACGGCAAGCTCGATCACCGGGCGCTGCTGACCCTCGACTTCACCGGGATGTCTTCCGGGCGGGAGCCGCGCACGGCGATGGAGGCGAGGGTGTGCGAACTGTTCGCGGAGGTACTCGGCCTGGACCGGGTGGGTGCCGACGACAGCTTCTTCGAACTCGGCGGCGATTCGATCATGTCGATGCAGCTCTCGGCCCGAGCCCGCCGGAAGGGGCTGCAACTGGCCGCGTGGCAGGTGTTCGAGGAAAGGACGCCGGAACGGCTGGCGGTGCTTGTCGCGGAACTCCCCGCCGACGGCCATGCCACCGAGGTGCCGGAGTCCTCGGCGGGCACGCTCGTCGATCTCTCATCCGACCAGATGGACCAACTCGAGGCCGGACTGGCCGATGAACAAGCGCTGTAAGGAGCAGACCGTGACAGTTGACGGTACCCGCCCGAGGCCTCGCTCCAGCGTGGAGGATGTCTGGCCCCTCTCGCCGCTGCAAGAAGGGATGCTGTATCACACCGCGCTCGACCACGACGGTCCTGACACCTACACCGTGCAGACCGTCTACGGCATCGACGGCCCGCTGGACGCTGCCCGACTGAGGGCGTCGTGGCAGGCCGTCGTGGACCGGCATGCCGCGTTGCGGGCATGTTTCCGCTATGTCAGCGGCGCGCAGATGGTGCAGGTCATCGCGCGGGACGCCGAGATCCCCTGGCACGAGACGGATCTTTCCGGGCTGCCGGACGACGTCGCCGACAGCGAGGTGGACCGGCTGGCGGCGGACGAGGTGGCCGAGCGGCTGCAGATCGAGACGGCGCCGCTGATGAAGCTGCACCTGATCCGGCTCGGCCCGGAGCGCCACCGGCTCGTGCACACCCTTCACCACGTGCTGGTGGACGGCTGGTCGATGCCGGTCATCCACCGCGAACTGGCCGCGATCTACGCGGCGGACGGGGAGACATCCGGACTCCCGCCCACCGGGTCCTACCGGGACTATCTCGCGTGGCTGGGCCGGCAGGACAAGGAGGCGGCCAGGGCAGCCTGGCGGAAGGAGTTCGCGGGGCTGGACACGCCCACCACGGTCGCCCCGGCCGATCCGACCCGCGTGCCGGACATCGACACGGTGGTGCTCGAACTGTCCACGGAACTGACGGAAGACCTGGCCGGAATGGCGCGCCGTCACGGCCTCACCCTGAACAGCGTCGTGCAGGGTGCGTGGGCCGTCGTGCTGTCGCAACTGGCCGGCCGTACCGACGTGGTGTTCGGCGCGACCGCCTCGGGGCGGCCCGGCGACCTCGCCGGTGTGGAGTCGATGGTCGGCCAGCTGCTCAACACCCTGCCGGTGCGGGTCCGGCTCGACGGCGGGCGGCGGGCCGTCGAGCTGTTCGCCGAGCTGCAGCGCGACCAGTCGGCGCTCATGCCCCACCACCACATCGGCCTGCAGGACGTGCAGGCCGTCGCCGGCCCCGGAGCGGTCTTCGACACGCTCATCATCTACGAGAACTTCCCTCGCAAGGGACTCGGCCAGGCGCCGGACGAGGGCCTGACCCTGCGCCCGCTGAAGCGGGGGCGCAACTCCTCGCACTACCCGTTCACCCTGATCACCGGACCCGGCGAACAGATGCCGCTCATCCTCGACTACGACCGGGGCCTGTTCGACCACACGGTCGCCGAATCGGTCGTGGGCGCGCTGGCCCGCGTGCTGGAGCGGCTGGTCGCCGAGCCCGATGTGCTGGTCGGCCGCCTGACGCTGCTGAGCGAGGCCGAGCGCGCCCTGGTGGTGGACGAATGGAACGCGACCGAGGGCCCGGTGCCAGGGGAATCCATGGTCGGGATGTTCGCGCGGCGGGTGGCCGCGGCGCCGGACGCGGTGGCGATCACCGACGCCGGCGGCGCGGATCTGACCTACGCCGAGGTCGACCGGGCCTCGAACCGGCTGGCCGGCTACCTCGCCGGTCGTGGCGTCGGCCGCGGCGACCGGGTCGGGGTGGCCATGGACAGGTCGCCGGACCTGCTGATCGCGTTCCTGGCGATATGGAAGACAGGTGCGGCGTACGTCCCGGTGGACGTCGAGTACCCGGCCGAGCGGATCGCGTTCATTCTCGACGACTCTGCGGTCTCCACCGTCCTGTGCACAGAGGCGACCAGCGGAGTCGCGCCGAAGGACGCGATCGTCCTCGACGCCCCTCGGACGCGGGCGGCCGTCGACGGCTGCGCCGCCACGGCGCCGGAGAGCCTGCCGAGCGCCGACGACCTGGCGTACGTGATGTACACCTCGGGATCCACCGGCCTCCCGAAGGGCGTGGGCATCCCCCACGGGGGCGTGGCCGGCCTGGCCGGTGACGCGGGCTGGCAGATCGGTCCGGGCGACGGCGTGCTGATGCACGCGACGCACGTCTTCGACCCCTCGCTGTACGCGATGTGGGTGCCGCTCGCCATGGGCGGCCGTGTCCTGCTCACCGAGCCGGGTGTGCTGGACGCAGCCGGGGTACGCCAGGCCGTCGAACGCGGCGCGACCGCCGTCCACCTCACCGCCGGCACCTTCCGCGCCCTGGCGGAGACGTCTCCGGAGTGTTTCGCGGGCCTGGTCGAGATCGGGACCGGCGGGGACGTGGTCCCCGCGCAGTCGGTGCGGAACCTGCGGCGGGCCCAGCCCGGCCTGCGGGTGCGGAACACCTACGGACCGACCGAGACCACTCTGTGCGCGACGTGGAAGCCGATCGAGCCCGGCGAGGAGCTCGGGCGGGAGCTGCCGGTCGGCCGTCCCATGACCAACCGCAAGGTCTACATCCTCGATGCCTTCCTGCGCCCGGTCGCGCCGGGAGTGGCCGGCGAGCTGTACATCGCCGGCACGGGGCTGGCCCGCGGGTACCTCACCAGCCCGTGCCTGACGGCCGAGCGGTTCGTGGCGTGCCCGTTCCTCGCCGGTGAACGGATGTACCGCACCGGCGACCTGGCGCGCTGGAACAAGGACGGCGAGGTGGTGTTCCTCGGCCGAGCCGACGACCAGGTGAAGATCCGCGGCTACCGGGTGGAGCTGGGCGAGGTGGAGGCCGTGCTGGCGGCCCAGCCCGGGGTGGTCGAGGCAGTTGTCATGGCGCGGGAGGACCAGCCGGGCGAGAAGCGTCTGGTGGGCTACTTCGTCTCCGACGGCAGTGATGCGGGAGCAGAACAGATCCGGCGTCACATGGCCCTGGTCCTGCCCGCGTACATGGTGCCGATGGCGGTTGTCGCCCTGCCCGGCCTGCCGGTCACCGCGCACGGCAAGGTGGACCGCCGCGCCCTGCCCGCCCTGGATCTCGCGGGACACGCGTCGGAGAAGGTGCCGGAGAGCGAGACCGAGCAGGTGCTGTGTGCCCTGTTCTCCGAGATCCTCGGCGTCGACCATGTGGGTGGCGACGACACCTTCCACGACCTCGGCGGGAGTTCGGCGCTGGCCATGCGGCTCATCGCGCGGATCCGTGAGGAACTCGGCGCGGACCTGCCCATCCGGCAGCTGTTCTCCTCGCCGACACCCGCGGGTCTGGCGAGGGTGCTCGCCGCGAAGTCACGCCCCGCACTGGAAGCCGCCCAGCGGCCGGACCGGGTGCCGGTCACCACCCGGCAGCTGCGCGCCCGGCTGCTGGCCGATCCCGGGAAGGAGACGGCCGGCCTGCACGCGTCGGTCGCACTGCGCCTGCGCGGCCGGTTGGACGTGCCCGCGCTGGCGGCGGCGCTCGGCGACGTCGCGGCCCGGCACGAAATCTTCCGCACGACCTTCCCCGGCGACGCACAGAGTGTCCACCAGCACATTCAGGACGACCTGGCGGTCGAGCTGACTCCCGTCCCGGCCACCGAGGAGGACCTTCCCGGGCTGCTCGCCGAGCGGCGCGAGTCGGCGTTCGACCTCACCGAGGACGTGCCGTGGCGATGTGAGCTCTTCGGACTCGCGGAGAAGGAGCACGTGCTGCACCTGCAGGTGCATCGGATCCTCGCCGACGACGACTCGCTGGACGTGTTCTTCCGCGACCTGGCGGCCGCGTACGGCGCGCGGCGCGAGGGCCGGGTCCCGGAGCGCGCGCCCCTGGCCGTGCAGTTCGCCGACTACGCGATCTGGGAGCAGCGACTGCTCGCGGACGAGAACGAGCCGGGCAGCCTGCCCAATGAGCAGGTTGCCTTCTGGCGGGACAACCTGGCCGGCATCGACGGAGAGACGGCGCTGCCGTTCGACCGCCTGCGGTCGGCTGTCCCGTCGCGTCGGGCCGGTACGGTCGAGCTGCGGCTGGACGCGGGCCCGTACGCCCGGTTGATGGACGCGGCGGAGTCGGCCGGCGCGGACGCGTTCCACGTGGTGCACGCCGCGCTCGCCATGCTGCTGACGAAACTGGGCGCGGGCCACGACCTGGTGATCGGCACGACGCTGCCCCGGGACGAGGACCTCATCGACCTCGAACCGATGATCGGGCCGTTCGCCCGGCCGGTCGCCCTGCGCACGGAAGTCTCCGGCGACCCGACCTTCCTGGAAGTCGTCACCCGCGTGCAGGAAGCGTTCCAGGCCGCGCAGGAGCACCTGGACGTGCCCTTCGAGCGGCTCGCCGAGCTGCTCGACCTGCCCGCCTCGCTCTCCCGCCACCCCGTGTTCCAGGTGGGGCTGGAGGTGTTGGAGGAAGGGCTCGGCACCTGGGACGCGATGGAACTGCCGGGCCTGCGCACCGATGTCGAACCCGGCGGGGCCGAAGCCATGGAGCTGGATCTCGCGTTCAAGCTCACCGACCGCCTTGACGACGACGAGGAGGACTGCATCGAAGGCATCCTCCGCTATGCCACCGACCTGTTCGACCGGGACACGGCCGAGTCGGTGGCCCGGCGGCTGGTCCGCGTCCTGGAACAGGTGGCGGAGGATCCCCAGCGGCGGATCAGCGACCTGGACATCTTCCTGGACGACTTCGAACGCAGCCGTCCGGTCATCGCACCGGCACGGTGGGCCGGGGCCGTGCCCCCGGCGCTCGCCGACCTGGCCGAGGACGGTCCGCCCGGCGCGCTCCTGCTCGACGACCAGCTGTGCCCGGTCGCTCCCGGGGCCGTGGGCAACCTCTACGTCACCGGGCCTGCGGTGGACGCGGGCAAGGCCGGTCGATCGACCGAGCCCTGCCCGTTCGGGACTCCGGGACATCAGATGCTGCGCACGGGCCTGCTCGCCCGGAAGACCTCAGCCAAAACCCTGGTCGTCGTAGGCGAGCGGCGGCGCTCGACCCCTTCGGTGAAGACGGGTGACTACGAGATCCTGCTGCCGCTGCAAGTCGGCGGTGACCGCCCGCCACTGTTCTGCATCCACGCGAGCGGCGGCCTGAGCTGGAACTACCAGCCGTTGCTGCGGCATCTTCCCGTGGATCAGCCGGTCTACGGAGTGCAGGCGCGCGGCTTGGCCCGTACCGAACCCCTGCCCGGCAGCGTCGAGGAGATGGCGGCCGATTACCTCGAACACATCCGGGCTGTGCAGCCGACCGGGCCGTACCACCTCCTCGGCTGGTCCCTCGGCGGGCGGATCGCGCAGGCGATGGTCGCGTTGCTCGAGGCGGAAGGGGAGGAGGTCGGCCTGCTCGCCCTGCTCGACGCCTATCCCGTCTACATGGGACGGAACGCGACCGGCACGGTGAGCGAAGAAGCCATGCGCGACGAGGAGGCCGTGCAGAAGCGCAAGGAGCAGGACCTGGAGCTCGCCGGTGGACTGGTCCAGGGGCCCGGCACCAGGAAGCGCCTTGAGGCGGTGATGCGAAACCTCTGGGAGGTCGGGCCGCGGCATATCGCCTCTCCCTTCGCCGGCGACATCCTGCTCTTCATCGCCTCGATGGAACGGCCGGCGCATCTGCCCGTACCGGAGGCGATAGCCAGCTGGAAGGACTTCACCAGCGGAACCATCGAGCCCCACGAGATCCCGTCCAACCACTACGACTTGGTGCAACCAGCGGCGCTGGCCCAGATTGGTGCCATCGTCGCCGAGAAGCTCCATTCCCGGCCGAAGAGCGAAAGGACAGAACGATGACCAACCCGTTCGACGACGACGGATCCTTTTTCGTGCTGGTCAACGATGAGGGCCAGCATTCCCTCTGGCCGACCTTCGCGGAAGTGCCTGCCGGATGGTCCCGTGTCCACGGTGAGGCCACCCGTCAGGAGTGCCTCGACTACGTCGAGGAGAACTGGAAGGACCTCCGGCCGAAGAGCCTCATCCAGGAAGCCGGCGTCTGAGGCGAAGGCGTCCAGCTGCTCGATGTGGACGGTTGGACGGGCTCGGCGCCCGTCCAACCGGCTCGCGACAACGATTCCTCATCCGAGGCTGGACGAGGCGAAAGGACCTGTGCAGTGCCCGAGGAGAACAACGCTGTCCGGGGAACGTTCGAGGAGATCAACGTTGACCTGGGCCTGGACATACACCGACGGGACCGGTTCGATCCGGTGCCGGAGCTGCGCGCCTTGATGGCCGAAGGCCCCATGGCCGTATTGGGCGTCGAGGATGTCCCCGAAGGGCGGACCGCGTGGCTTGCCGCCGGGTACGACGAGATCCGGCACGTTCTCAGCTCGGACAAATTCAGCTCCAAGCTGCTCTACCACGGCACCGCGGCCGGTTTCATATTCCCCGGCTTCCTCACCCAGTACGATCCACCGGAACACACGCGTCTGCGCCGGATGGTGACAGGCCCGTTCGCCATCCGGCGAATACAGGGGTTTCGGCCGCAGGTTGAGAAGATCGTCGAAGCCACCCTTGACGACATTGAGGCCACCGGTGGCCCGGTGGACTTCGTCCCGCATTTCGGGTGGCCCATCGCGACGACGGTGACCTGTGATTTCGTTGGCATTCCACGCGATGATCAGGTGGAGCTGTCCCGTGCCCTGCACGCCAGCCGGGCCGAACGGTCGGGTAAGCGGCGCCTGGCGGCGGGAAACAAGTTCTGGGCGTACATGAACCAGGTCGTGACGCGTACCCGCCGCGATCCCGGTGACGACCTGTTCGGCGTCGTGGTGCGCGAGCACGGCGACGACATCACCGACGCGGAGCTGATCGGAGTGGCCGCGTTCGTCATGGGCGCCGGCGGGGACCAGGTGGCTCGCTTCCTCGCGGCGGCCGCATGGCTGATGGTCGAGGAGCCCGAGCAGTTCGCCGTGCTGCGGGACAGGCCGGACACCGTGCCGGACTGGCTGGACGAGGTGGTCCGGTACATCACCAGTGACGAGAAGACCACTCCGCGCGTCGCGTTGGAGGACGTGCGTATCAGTGGTTGCCCCATCAAGGCAGGCGACACCGTCACACCCTCGTTCCTGGCCGCGAACCGCTGGAACTTCCCCGGCCCGGACGACCGCTTCGACATCACCAGGGAAAAGCCCGCGCATGTCGCGTTCGGGCACGGCATCCATCACTGCCTTGGCCGGTCGCTGGCCGAGATGGTGTTCCGGGTGGCGATTCCGGCTCTGGCACACCGCTTTCCCACCCTGCGGCTGGCCGAACCGGACCGCGAGATCAAGTTGGGGCAGCCGCCGCTCAATGTGGAAGCCCTGCGGCTCAACTGGTAGCGCCGGATCTAGGAGGAGAATCGATGGCAGGGGAGGAGCTTCCCGTTGAGTGGTGACGACCCACGCCCCGTCCACATTCGCAGGCACGGCCTCGATCCGGCGGACGAACTGCTCGCTGCGGGACCGCTGACGAGGGTCACCGTCGGATCCGGAGCGGACGCCGTGACCCGCTGGATGGTGACCACGCACGCCCTCGTCCGACAGGTGATGGGCGATCACAGGAGGTTCAGCACACGGCGACGCTGGGACCGGCGGGACGAGATCGGCGGGGAGGGCATCTTCCGGCCGCGTGAGCTGGTCGGCAACCTGATGGACTACGACCCGCCGGAGCACACCCGGATGCGGCAGAAGCTGACCTCCGGCTTCACGCTGCGCAAGATGCAGCGTATGCAGCCCTCCATCGAACAGATCGTGACCGAGCGTCTCGATGCCATGGAGCAGGCGGGATCCCCCGCGGATCTGATCGAGTACGTCGCCGAGGAGGTGCCCGGGGCCGTGCTGTGCGAGCTGATCGGCGTGCCCCGGGACGACCGGGTCATGTTCATGCAGCTGTGTCACGGGCATCTCGATGCCTCGCGAAGCCAGAAGAGGCGGGCGGCGGCCGGCGAGGCCTTCTCCCGCTACCTGTTGGCGATGATCGCCAGGGAACGGAAGAATCCGGGCGAGGGGCTGATCGGAGCCATCGTCGCCGAACACGGCGACGCGGCCACGGACGAGGAGCTGAGGGGCTTCTGCGTCCAGGTGATGCTGGCCGGCGACGACAACATCTCCGGAATGATCGGGCTGGGCGTGCTGGCGCTGCTGCGGCACCCCGAGCAGATCGCCGCGTTTCGGGGCGACGAGCGGTCGGCGCAACGGGCGGTCGACGAGCTGATCCGCTACCTGACGGTCACCTATTCCCCGACACCCCGCATCGCCATGGAGGACGTCATCATCGGGGACCAGGTGGTCAAGAAGGGGGAGAGCGTCATCTGCTCGCTTCCGGCGGCCAACCGTGACCCTGCCCTGACGCCGGATCCGGAACGTCTCGATGTCACGCGCGATTCCGTCCCGCATGTCGCGTTCGGGCACGGCGTCCATCATTGCCTCGGAGCAGCTCTGGCCCGCCTCGAACTGCGGACCGTCTATACCGCTCTGTGGCGGCGATTTCCCGGGCTGAGGCTCGCGGATCCCGCGCAGGAGGACATGTTCCGCTTGACCACCCCTGCGTATGGACTGACGGAGCTGATGGTCGCTTGGTGATTGTCCGGAATAACTGCTGTGACCGGTGATGCAAACGACCACAGAGGAGTAGGTATGAACGGAATCCGATGGATCGCGTCCTATCCCAAGGCCGGAAACACGTGGCTCAGGTGCATGCTGGCCGCCTACATATCGGGAGAATCCCCGAAGGTCTGGAACGACGTGTACGCCACGACCCCCGTGCTTGAGGGGATGCTGCGCTACGGAGATCTGCCGCCGGTGGAGCCGACGGAACCGCTGCTGCTGAAGACGCACCTCAGGGCCGATGTGCCGGTGCTGGACGTGCTGAGGAAGTCGACCGGCAAGGTTCTCTATCTTGTGCGCAACCCGAGGGACGTCCTGCTCAGTTCGCTGCGCATGGCCGCGATACCGATCGACGACCTGGAGAGAAGCCGCGCCTTCGTCCGCGAGTTCATCGCCACGGAAGGCCACCAACTGGCGGCGCTCTCGCCGGGCGTCGGTATCGGGTCGTGGCCGGAGAACGTGCGGAGCTGGACCGAGTCGTCGAGTGACCGCTTCCCGAACGCGGACCTGCTGACGGTGCGCTATGAGGATCTGCGTGCCGATCCGGTAGCACGGCTCGCCGAGATCATGGAATTCCTCGCCCTCGGGGAGCCCGTCGAGATCGCGAACATTCGCCGTGCGGTGGAAGCCAGCACCCTGGAACGGATGCGTGAACTGGAGCAGCAGAGCGCACGGGTGGGTGGTGGGACGTCGCCCACTGGCCAGGAGGCCGGCGGTAACGGGCCGAAGTTCGTGGGCGAGGGCAGGTACGGCGACCGTTCACTGTCCTTCTTGGGCGATGACATCGAGTCCGCCTATCAGGAGCTGCTGCATGGGGACTCTGGATACGCTCATTACGCGAAGCAGTTCGGGTACGCCGATTAGTTAGCTGCCCCCGAACGCTAAGGGCTGTCCCTTAGTATCTGCCAGTGAAGGAGATTGAACTCGTATGGGGCAGCGTATCGGTCAGGTCGCACCAATCCTACGAGAGCCGCCGAACTTCAAGTTGAGAACGAACTGTGATCCGCATGCGGAAAACTTCGATCTCAAAGCGCATGGCCCGCTGTTCCGGATTGTCGGAGAGGCGTCCGAGCAGCTGGGCAGGGACTATGTTTGGCAGGCGTTCGGGTACGACGTCGTGCGCAGGATATTGGGCGATCACGAGAATTTCACGACCCGGCCCCGGTTCATCCAGGGGGAATCAGAGGAACGCGTAGAGCCCCAGTTCGTCGGGCAGATATCGACGTATGATCCGCCTGAGCACACACGCCTGCGGAAGATGCTGACACCGGAGTTCACGGTCCGGCGCATACGCAAGATGGAGCCCAACATACAAGCCCTTATCGACGATCGGCTTGAGATGATGGACGCCGCGGGACCACCCGCGGACATCCAGCGGGATTTCGCCGATCCGATCGGCGCGGGTGTTCTGTGTGAGCTGCTCGGCATCCCGCGGGATGATCGACGCGAGTTCGTCCGACGGCTCAGGCGGAACGTCGATCTGAGTCGCGGGCTCAAGGCGAGGGCCGCCGACAGCGCGGCGTTCAACAGGTACCTGGACAACCTGATCACCCGGCAGCGGAAGGACCCCGGCGAGGGGCTCCTCGGCATGGTCGTGCAAGGGCACGGAGACAACATCACGGACGAGGAGTTGAAGGGCCTGTGCATGGCGCTGATCCTCGGTGGTGTCGAGACCGTCGCGGGGATGATCGGCTTCGGGGTCGTCGCGCTTCTGGATAACCCCGACCAAATACCGTTGCTTCTCGAGGGCCGTGAGAAGGCCGATCTCTTGGTCAACGAACTGGTGCGTTATCTGTCGCCCGTGCAGGGGCCGAATCCCCGCCTGGCCATCAAGGACGTGGTCATTGATGGACAGTTGATCAAGGCGGGGGATTATGTGCTGTGCTCGGTTCTCATGGCCAACCGGGATGACGCGCTGACGCCGAACCCCAACGTCGTCGACGCGAACCGTGAACCGGTCTCGGACGTGGGATTCGGGCACGGCATCCACTACTGCGTGGGCGCGGCGTTGGCAAGGGCGATGCTGCGGATTTCCTATCAGTCCCTCTGGCAACGCTTCCCCGGGCTCCGACTGGCAGTGCCCATCGGTGAAGTGAAGTACCGAAACGCGTTCGTCGACTGCCCGGATCAGGTGCCAGTCACTTGGTAGTGATCGAGCGGTGCACGCTCGGAGAGTTAGCCGCAGTAATTTGACCCGCAACAGAGGAGACGGTGGCGAGATGTCGGTCGAAGAATTCGATGTAGTGGTGGCCGGCGGTGGGCCGGGTGGTTCGACGGTGGCCACATTCGTGGCCATGCAGGGCCATCGGGTGCTGCTGCTGGAGAAAGAGAACTTTCCCCGGTACCAGATCGGTGAGTCGTTGCTGCCTGCCACGGTGCACGGAGTGTGCCGGATGCTCGGCGTCGCGGACGAACTGGCCGAATGCGGGTTCCCGATGAAGCGGGGTGGCACGTTCCGCTGGGGCGCTCGCCCGGAGCCGTGGACGTTCCACTTCGGCCTCTCCGCCCGGATGGCCGGCTCGACGTCGTACGCCTATCAGGTCGAGCGGGCGCGATTCGACGAGATCTTGCTGAACAACGCCAAACGCAAGGGTGTGGTCGTGCGCGAGGGATGCGCGGTCACCGATGTGGTGGAAGACGGCGATCGTGTCACCGGTCTGCGTTACACCGATCCCGATGGCATTGAGCGTGCGGTGTCGGCGCGCTTCGTGGTTGACGCGTCGGGCAACAAGAGCCGGCTGTACACCAACGTCGGCGGCACGCGGAACTATTCGGAGTTCTTCCGCAGCCTGGCGCTGTTCGGGTACTTCGAAGGGGGTAAGCGGCTGCCCGAGCCCGCCTCCGGCAACATCCTGAGCGTGGCCTTCGACAGCGGCTGGTTCTGGTACATCCCGCTGAGCGACACGCTGACCAGCGTCGGCGCGGTAGTGCGCAGGGAGGACGCCGAGAAGGTCCAGGGAGATCGGGAGAAGGCACTCAATTCCTTGATCGCCGAGTGCCCGATGATCTCGGAATACCTGTCGGACGCGACCCGGGTGACCACCGGAAAGTACGGGGAACTGCGGGTCCGCAAGGACTACTCGTATCAGCAGACGAGTTACTGGCGGCCGGGGATGGTTCTGGTCGGCGATGCCGCGTGCTTCGTGGACCCGGTGTTCTCTTCCGGGGTGCATCTGGCGACCTACAGCGGGCTGCTCGCGGCCCGGTCGATCAACAGCGTCCTCGCGGGCGAGCTGGATGAGAAGACGGTACTGACCGAGTTCGAGGCGCGGTATCGCCGCGAGTACCAGGTGTTCTACGAGTTCCTCATGTCGTTCTACCAGATGAACGTGAACGAGGACTCGTATTTCTGGCAGGCCAAGAAGGTCACGAACAGTCAGAACGCCACCGATATCGAGTCGTTCGTGGAGCTGATCGGTGGGGTGTCGTCCGGTGAGACGGCGCTGACGCCGGCGGACAGGATAGCCGAGCGCAGCGCCGAGTTCGCCGCGGCCGTGGATCAGATGGCAGGCGGCGACCAGGAGGACATGGTGCCGATGTTCAAGTCGCAGGTGGTCCAGCAGGCGATGCAGGAGGCAGGCCAGGTGCAGATGAAGGCGCTGCTCGGCGAGGACGCCGAGCCCGAGCTGCCGCTGTTCCCCGGCGGGCTCGTGACCTCGCCCGACGGAATGAAATGGATGCCTCATCAGCCGGCGTGAACCTCCGTACTCCGGACAGTCCGCCGGTGCCCAAGGTCCTACGAAACAGGGGATGCGAAATGCGTGTGTTGCTGTCGACGTATGGCAGCCGCGGAGACGTCGAGCCGCTGGCAGCTCTGGCGGCGGGGTTGCGGGAGCTCGGCGCTGAGGCGCGGGTGTGCGCACCGCCGGACTGCGCGGAGCGGCTGGCCGAGGTCGGTGTGCCGCATGTGCCGGTCGGCCCGTCGGCGCGCGCGCCGAGACACGGAACCGCCCCGCCGACTGCCGAGGACATGCTCAGATTCTCGGCCGAGGCGATCGCCACGCAGTTCGACCAACTCCCGGCAGCCGCCGAGGGGTGTGACGCGGTGGTGACGACCGGTTTGCTGCCCGTCGCGATCGGGGTCCGGTCGGTGGCCGAGAAACTGGGCATCCCCTACTTCTACGCCTTCCACTGCCCGATCTACATGCCGTCGCCGTACTACCCGCCGCCGCCGCCCCTTGGCGAGCCGCCCGCACGGGACGTGACCGACATCGGGGCGCTGTGGGACCGGAACAACCGGAGCGCCCACCGGCGGTACGGCGGCCCGCTCAACGACAGGCGGCGCGCGATCGGCCTGCCACCGGTGGAGGACATCTTCACCTTCGGCTACACCGATCATCCCTGGCTGGCGGCGGACGCGGTCCTGGCCCCGCTGCAGCCGACGGGCCGCGACGCCGTGCAGACCGGCGCCTGGATCCTGCCGGACGAACGGCCCCTTTCGGTGGAGCTGGAGGCGTTTCTGGATGCCGGGTCACCGCCGGTGTACGTGGGTTTCGGCAGCTTGCGTGCGCCTGCAGACGCCGTCCGGGTGGCCGTCGAGGCGGTCCGTGCCCATGGCCGCCGGGTGATCCTCTCCCGCGGATGGGCCGATCTGATCTTGCCCGACGACCGGGACGACTGCTTCACCATCGGAGAAGTGAACCAACAGGTGCTGTTCGGCCGGGTGTCCGCCGTCATCCACCACGGCGGCGCGGGCACGACGCACGTGGCCGCGCGGGCAGGCGTCCCCCAGGTCGTGGTGCCCCAGATCGCGGACCAGCCGTACTACGCCGGCCGGGTGGCCGAGCTGGGCATCGGGGTGGCACATGACGGTCCGGCCCCGACGTTCGACTCCTTGTCGGTCGCGCTCGGCACAGCCCTTGCCCCGGGAACCCGCGCACGAGCGACGGCCGCGGCGGGCACGATCCGCGGCGATGGGACAAGGGTGGCCGCGGAGCTGCTGCTCGATGCGGCCGGCCAGGACAAGGAGGCTGTCCCCGCATGAACCACACCGGTCCGTCCAGTCCTCACTCGTTGCGAAGCGGTAAGGCCGTCGATGGATTGACAGCCACGTTCCGCGGCCCCGACCGGCCCCGATTGCTGGTGATATCCCCTCATCTGGACGACGCGGTCCTGTCCTTCGGGGCCGGCCTCGCCCAGGCGGAGCGGGACGGTGCGCAGGCGACCGTCTTCACGGTATTCGCCGGCACCGCGTCACCTCCCTACTCCCCGGCGGCGCAGCGATTGCACGGAATCTGGGGCATCTCGCCGAATCAAGACGCATCGCTGTATCGCCGTGAAGAAGACATTGCCGCGCTCGGCCACCTGGGGGTCGACCACCGGCACGGCCGATTCCTTGAGGCCATTTATCGCAAGTCGCCGGATGGTCAATGGCTGGCTGACAACGTGCCAGGCCGGCAGAAGGTGGCAATCAGCAGACAATCGCCACAGGGTGATTCGGATCTGTTTTCCGCGGTAAAGGCTGACATCGAGACGGTTGTCGACGAGTGTACTCCGACGCTGATCGTCACCTGCGCGGCCGCCAACGGCCATATCGACAACGAGATCGCACGAGATGCCGCGCTGTTCGTGGCGCGCGAGCAGCGCATACCGGTACGGCTGTGGGAAGACCTTCCGCACGCGATCTTCGGGTTGGGTCCCGTCGAACTGCCGAGGGGATTTCGTCTCGGTCCTCCCGATTTCAGTTCCGTCAAGACGGAGGCACGGGCGCGGAAATTCGAAGCCCTGAAGCGCTATCCGTCGCAGATGTCGATGCTCAACGGGCCCGAAAAGGATTTGTTCGCCCAGCTGGAAAAGCATGCTCGGGAAAACTCACCACACGGCGGATACGGCGAAAAGACCTGGGAAGTTGTCCAATAAATGTCGACCAGGAGGTTGGCCTCATGAGTAATCAGCTGGAGCATGGCCCCATTCGGACGACTCGCGCGGAAGCTCTGCTGGCCTCCGTGGGCGAGCGAGGCGTACTGCGCAGTTTCTATGACGAGGACGTCGGGTCCGACTTGATGCAGGATGCGGACGGCATCTCGGAAGCGCAGGAGATGGCCGCCCGCATTCGCCCCGCGTCCGGACCGGTGCTGGAACTCGCTGCCGGAACGGGCCGGCTGACCTTCCCCTTCCTGACGCTCGGGTTCGAGGTGACCGCACTTGAGCTGTCGACCACGATGGTCGCCAGCCTTCGGCGGCAGCTGGAGGACGAGCCGGCAGATCTTCGGGGCCGGTGCACCGTGGTTCAGGGAGACATGAGCGCCTTCGCGTTGGATCAGCGCTTCGGAAGCGTGGTCATCAGCTACGGCTCGATCAGCCTCCTGGACGACGCCGGAAGGCGTGGCTTGTACATGTCGGTTCGTGAGCACCTCAAGCCCGGCGGGCAGTTCCTGATCAGCATGTCCAACGCCGGCAAGTCGGAGTCGCTGGAGCGCGATCAAGAGTTGTCAGGTCGGAGCGGCCGACGGTACGTGTTGCACGTGCGGCGGTCGCCGGCGGAATCAATCCAGGAAATCACCGTCTACCCCGCCGACGAGACGTCGGACCCCTTCGTCATCTGCACGAGTCGCCTGAGGCTCCTGGAGTCGAATCAGGTGGTGCGGGAACTGGAACAGGCCGGATTCGACGTGATGGAGCCGGCTTCGTTCAGGTCCGCCGGGGGTAGCGGCCGCCATGACGCGCTGTTGCTGGAGGCGTCATTGAGGGGCGATCCCTCATGACTCTCTGAGCTCGGATCAGGGGAGGCGTGCGGTGATGAGTGCGGCGAGCCGGGAGACGGCCTCCTCGATGAGCTCCGGTGTGAGCAGGCTGACCGAAAGCCGGAGTTGGTTGAACCCGGCCTTGCCGCCGTAGAAGTGATGCATCGGGGTGAACAGGACGCCGTAGTCGCCGGCGGCGTGTTTCAGCAACTCGTCGTCGACGACGAAGGGCACCGTGACGGTGACGAAGAACCCGCCCTTCGGCGTGTTCCAGCTGACCCCGGGGCAGCCGCCGAGCCTGCGGGTGAGCTCGCCCAGCGTGTGCTGGAGGTTGTGTTGGTAGATGGCGATTTCCCTGGCGTTGGCCTTGACCAGACTGAAGTCGTTGAGCAGGAGCTTTCCGGCGATCACCGCTTGCGCGATGGGCGAGGTGTTCACCGTGAGCATGCCCTTGAGCTTCGAGAGCTGGTCGGCGAGCAGGCCGCCCCCGGCCACGTGCTGATCCGCCACGACGTAGCCGACCCGGGCGCCGGGCATGCCGGTCTTGGCGAAGGAGCCGATATAGACCACGGTCCCCGACCGGTCGAGTGCTTTCAGCGTGGGGAGGTGCTCGGATCCGAAGAGCCCGTAGGCGTTGTCCTCCAGGAGCAGGATGCCGCTCGCCTCGGCGACCTCGAGGAGCCGACGGCGGGCGGGCACGTCCATGCTGGTGCCCGTGGGGTTGGCGAAGTTGGGCGTTACGTAGCAGGCCCGGACTCGCTTGCCCTGCTCTTCGGCATTCTTCAGCTGGAGGACGAGGTCCTGGGGGTCGATGCCGTTCTCGGTGGACCGGACCGGCCAGACCGGGGTGTCGGTCAGCAGCGCGGCCCCGGTCAGGCCGACGTAGGTGGGGGCGGGGGCGAGCAACACGTCCCGCTCATCCGCCCGTAGCGTGCGGAGAGTCAGAAACATGGCCTCCTGCGCCCCCACGGTGACGACCACGGACTCGGGGTCGGCGTCGATGTCCTCGTCCTCGGCGAGGTTGCGGGCGATGAGATCGGTGATGACGCCCTTCGTGGTGCCGTACTGGAAGAGCGTGCGGGTGACCTGCGCCTCGTCCAGCCCCCGGTCGTTCCGGAGGTGGTCGCAGTAGGCGTCGATGTACTCGTGGATGAGGCGGACGTCGAAGAACTCTTCGTACGGGCGACCTGCCGCCATGGAAATGGCCACGGGATATTCGCCGATCAGCTCATTGAGCAGGTTCATCGACGAGATGGCCGGATCGGCGAGGGAGCCGTGCAGAGTTTCCACGCTCAAGCGAGTGGATAGACCGTATGATTCCATGAATGCTAGGGTTTTTCATACGTGGCTGAGGTGTCAAGAAGCGGCCGTGGACGCGAATTGATGGCGGTTCTCGCTGATTTGCGCTGAGCGTGTCCAAAACTGTGGATGTCTATGAGCGCTATTCCAGATGCTCGATATTCGAAGGTACGGTCACACGTATGCCACAGCACCTGGTGAGGGCCAAACCGTTGCGGGAAACGAGAACTCCGCCGCGCAGTGGACGTGCGGCGGGCGGGGGAGGAGCGGCATGTTGATGACAACGGTGAACGGGATCCGGTTGTCCTACCACGACCATGGAAATGGTTCCCCCGTGCTGTTGCTGACCGGCACCGGGGCGCCGAGCTCGGTGTGGGACCTGCACCAGGTGCCCGCGCTCCGCGCCGCCGGATTTCGGGTGATCACCATGGACAACCGCGGGATCCCGCCCAGCGACGACGGCACGGACGGGTTCACCATCGACGACCTCGTCGCGGACGTGGCCGCCCTGATCGAGCACCTCGGTGTGGCGCCGTGCCGCGTGGTCGGCACCTCGATGGGCTCGTACATCGCGCAGGAGCTGGCACTTGCCCGCCCCGAGCTGCTGGACGCGGTCGTGCTGATGGCGGCCTGCGGCAGGAGTAGCCTCGTCCAGCAGGTGCTGGCCGAGGCCGAGGCGGAGCTGATCGAACGCGGTATCGATCTGCCGCAGGGGTACCTCGCCGCCGTTCGCGCCCTGCACAACCTGGGGCCCGCGACGCTCACCGACGACGACCTCACCGCCGACTGGCTCGACCTGCTCGAGGCGTCAGGCACGGGGGGGCCGGGTGTCCGGGCTCAGCTGCTCCTGAGCGCGTTGCCCGATCGCATCCGGGCCTACCGCGCTGTCAAGGTGCCCTGCCACGTCGTCTCGTTCGAGCACGACCTCGTGGCCCCGCCGGCAGCCGGACGGGAGCTGGCCGCCGCGATTCCCGGCGCAACGCACCGCACGATTCCCGGGTGCGGGCACTTCGGCTACCTGGAGAACCCGGAAGCGGTGAACCGCGAGCTGATCCGGCTTCTCCACGCCGAGTCCCGCGCGCCATTGGAGGAGACCGCATGACACCCCTTGAGTCAGCCCACGAAAGTCACCTGGGTCGTGCCGGGCTCCCCGTCGACACGGTCGAGGACGCCCGCGGAGCCGCGGAGGAGCAGGAATGACCGGCGCGATAGTGCTGCCGTCCACGGCGCCTGCACTGTTCGAGGCAACCGCCGCGGCGGTGCCGGACCGGCCGGCGGCGGCGATGGGTGACACCACGCTGACCTACGCCGAGCTGAACGCGGAGGCCAACCTCCTCGCGCGTCGGCTCGTCGAGTACGGGGTCGGCCCGGAACGGCTCGTCGCGACGGTGATGCCGCGGTCGATCGAGTTCGTCATCGCGGTCTTGGCCGTGCACAAGGCCGGTGCCGCGTACGTGCCTGTCAACCCGGACTATCCGGAGGAACGCAGGCGGCAGATGCTGGACGACGCGTCAGCGCATTGCGTGTTGTCCCTGCCGGGGCAGGATGTGGCCGGCGCTCGCGTCGCCATGACCGTGGAACGGGAGCCATCCCGGTCCGAGCCGAACCTGGACGACCACGACCGGCTCAGCCCCTTGCTTCCCGACCACCCCGCGTATGTCATCTACACCTCGGGCTCGACCGGACGACCGAAAGGCGTGCTGGTCACGCACCGCGGGATCCCGAACCTGGCTGCCGACTACGTGCGCCGCCAGCGGCAGCTGCCGGAAAGCAGGTTGCTGGCGTTCGCGTCACCCAGCTTCGACGCCTCCGTCGCCGAGTTCTGGCCGATCTGGCTGGCCGGTGGCTGCCTGGTGCTGGCCCCCGCGTCGGACCTGATCCCGGGCGAACCGCTCGCCCGGCTGGTGCGCGACCAGAACATCACCCACGTCACCCTGCCGCCGTCCGCGCTGGCGCCGCTGGAGGAGGCCGGCGGCCTGCCCGCAGGGCTGACCCTCCTGGTCGCGGGCGAGACGTGCCCGGCACCGGTCGCCAAACGCTGGGCCACCGACCGCGTGATGATCAACGCGTACGGCCCGACCGAGGCCACCGTCGCGGTGACCGCGAGCGAGCCACTGACCGGCGATGGAACGCCGCCGATCGGCAGGCCGATCACCGGCGTCCGTACGTACGTTCTGGATGACCGGCTACGGGCCGTCCCGGACGGGGACGTGGGCGAGCTGTACATGACCGGCCCCGGCCTCGCCCGCGGATACCTGTACCGACCGGCGGCGACCGCGCAGCGGTTCCTGCCGGATCCGTTCGGCAGTCCGGGCGACCGCATGTACCGCACCGGCGACCGGGTGCGGGCGCGTTCGGACGGCCAGCTCGTCTTCGTCGGCCGCGCCGACGGCCAGCTGAAGGTCCGTGGCCACCGGATCGAGCCAGGCGAGGTCGAGACCGCCCTGTTCGAAGTGGACGGGGTGGCCCAGGCCGTCGTGATCGAGCACGAGAACAGGCTGGTCGCCTATGTGGTCGGCACGGCGGGCGCGCCGGTGGCAGCCGAACACCTCCTGGCACAGCTGCGTAAGCGGTTGCCCTCCTACCTGGTACCCGACGTGGTCGTCGACCTGCCGCGTCTGCCGACATCACCGAACGGCAAGGTCGACCGCGCCGCCCTGCCCGATCCCGAGAGCGCCCGACGCGCGACATCGGGGCGAGCGCCGAGCACACCCACGGAGATCCTCCTGGCCGGGCTGTTCGCCGAAGTGCTCGGCGTCAGCAGCATCGGCGTCGAGGACAGCTTCTTCGAGGTCGGCGGCCACTCGCTGCTCGCGACTCGGCTGGTGGCCAGCATCCGCGAAAGCCTGAACGTCCGGCTGCGGGTACAGGCCTTCTTCAACGCGCCGACCGTGGCACAACTCGCCAAGGTGCTCGACGGCGCACCGACGTGACCGGGAGGCCATCCATGCGTACGACGAAAACCGTAGTCGAGACCGACCTCGGCAACCCCGATCTGTACACGACGCTCGACCGGCACGCCCGCTGGCGCGCGCTCGCGGCGGAAGACGCGATGGTGTGGAGTGATCCGGGCAGTTCACCCACCGGCTTCTGGTCCGTGTTCTCGCACCGGGCATGTTCTGCGGTCCTCGCGCCCTCCGCGCCGTTCACCTCCGAGTACGGAATGATGATTGGGTTCGACCGCGACCATCCGGACACATCGGGCGGCCGGATGATGGTGGTCTCCGAACAGGAGCAACACCGCAAGTTGCGCAGGCTGGTCGGACCGCTGCTCTCCAGAGCGGCTGCGCAGGGGCTGGCGGAGCGAGTGCGGACCGAGGTTGGCAGCGTGCTCGACCAGGCGCTCGACGACGGGGTGTGCGACGTGGCCCCGGCGATCGGCTCACGCATTCCGGCCGCGGTCGTGTGCGACATCCTCGGCGTACCGGCCGAGGACCAGGACCTGCTCATCGGGCTGACCAATCACGCGTTCGGCGGCGCGGACGAATCCTTCGACGGGATGACGCCGCGTCAGGCCCACACCGAGATCCTCGTCTACTTCTACGAGTTGATCGCCGCGCGCCGCGAGCGCCCCGGTAGCGATCTCGTCAGCACGCTGGTGGCCGACGACAGCCTCACCATCGACGACGTGCTGCTCAACTGCGACAACGTACTGATCGGGGGCAACGAGACCACCCGGCACGCGATCACCGGTGCGGTGCACGCGATCGCCACGGTGCCCGGCCTGCTGACCGACCTGCGAGACGGGAGCGTGGACGTCGACACCGTCGTTGAGGAGGTGCTGCGCTGGACCTCGCCGGCGATGCACGTGCTCCGGGTGACGACCGGCGAGGTCACGATCAACGGCCGTCACCTGCCGCCCGGCACGCCGGTGGTCGCGTGGCTGCCCGCCGCGAACAGGGATCCCGCCGAGTTCGACGACCCCGACGCGTTCCACCCCGGGCGCAAGCCCAATCGGCACATCACGTTCGGCCATGGGGTGCACCACTGCCTCGGTTCCGCACTCGCCCGGATCGAGCTGTCGGTCGTGTTGCGCGAGCTGGCCGAGCGAGTGTCGCAGGTGGAACTGGTGAAGGAGCCCACCTGGTTGCGTGCGATCACCGTGCAGGGGTACCGGGAGCTCCCGGTGCGGTTCACGGGGCGTTGACCCGGGAGCCGATTCGCCGGATCGTTCCGTGCGAAGTGCTCGCGCGGGCGTAAGGGCTGTCCCGCCTCGGCCTGAGGGCTGTCCCGCAATTCCTTGCGGGCGCACGACGACAGCTGCGGCACCTCGCCGCGTTGTCGAAACGCCCGAATACATCCAGTATGCGGGCGCCTCTCCGCCTTGCGATGCACCGCATCTGACGCCGCGCGCTGATCCACCAGGAATTGCGGGACAGCCCTTGGGCGACCTGCTCGTCGATGCCGCGCCGGTGAATGGCTCGATCCGCTGCCGCAGTTCATCCCGACACCATCCACGGCGACGTTCCCACGGCCAACTCACGTCAGCCGCCGTCGCCTCGGCCACCGCAATTGCAGGGATATCGATCAGCAGTAGTGGTTGGTATTCGGGGGCACAAACGGCGTTTGTCCAACCGGTATCCATGACGCCGGTGCCCGGGAGACGTCAAGCTGACACAGTTGATGCGAAATTGACTCGCAGTCATGCTGTGAATAGGCATCTATTCCTTGATGGAGGAAGTCTTGAGCGCTGTTCAGGATTTTGAGATCGAGTATGTGGAAATGTATGTCGGGAATCTTGAGGAGGCCGCTTTCGGCTGGGTGGACAAGTACGCTTTCGCCGTCGCCGGTACGAGCCGCTCGGCCGACCACCGGAGCGTCACGCTGTCTCAGGGGCCGATAAAGCTGGTCCTCACCGAGCCGACGTCGGATCGTCATCCGGCGACGGCCTACCTCCAGACCCATGGTGACGGTGTGGCCGATATCGCGCTGCGTACTTCGGACGCGGCCGCCGCTTTCGAGGCTGCCGTGCGGGGCGGGGCGGTCGCTGTCCGGGAGCCGGCGCGGCGCGACGAATCGGAGCCGTACGGACCGGGCGTCACGGCAGCCGTCGTCGGTTTCGGCGATGTGGTGCACACCCTGGTCCAGAGTGACGAAACCACCGCCCCGCCGGAGGCGAACGGCCATCGCGGGGGAGACGCGGACCTGCTCGAGATCGATCACTTCGCGGTCTGCCTGAGCGGGGGTGACCTCGGCCCTACGGTGCAGTTCTACGAGCGGGCACTGGGGTTCCGGCAGATCTTCGAGGAGCACATCGTGGTCGGTGCCCAGGCGATGAACTCCATCGTCGTGCAGAGTGCGTCGGGAGCGGTCACCCTCACGTTGATCGAGCCCGATGGGAGCGCTGACCCGGGCCAGATCGACGACTTCCTCAAGGAGCACCACGGGGCCGGCGTCCAGCACATCGCATTCACCAGCGACGACGCGGTCCGCTCGGTCCAGGCGCTGTCCCGGAGCGGGGTGGAGTTCCTGAAGACGCCGGCGGCCTACTACGACATGCTCGGTGAACGGATCGCGCTGGAGACGCACAAGCTGGATGATCTGCGGGCGACGAACGTGCTCGCCGACGAGGATCACGCCGGCCAGATGTTCCAGATCTTCACCGCTTCTACTCATCCTCGGCGGACGATCTTCTTCGAGATCATCGAGAGGCAGGGGGCGCAGACCTTCGGCAGCTCCAACATCAAGGCCCTGTACGAGGCCGTGGAGCTGGAACGGACCGGGCAGAGCCAGCCTGGCGCCATCCGACGATGACGTACCTTCGCCTGGCAGAGTTCGAACGTGCCGCCCGAGACGCCCTGCCCGGCCAGGTCTGGGACTTTCTCGCCGGGGGCAGCGGCACCGAGGCATCTCTGGCGGCCAACCGCACCGCGCTGGAGCGGATCTTCGTGGTGCCCCGGATGCTGCGTGACCTGACCGACAGCAGCACAGGGGCCGAAGTCCTCGGCCACCACGCCGCATTGCCGATGGCGGTCGCGCCGATCGCGTACCAGCGGTTGTTCCATCCCGAGGGCGAGCTCGCGGCGGCTCGCGCGGCTCGGGACGCCGGCGTGCCGTACACCATCTGCACCATGAGCAGCCTTCCGCTGGAGGAGATCGCGGCCGTCGGTGGCCGGCCGTGGTTCCAGCTGTACTGGCTGCGTGACCAGAAACGATCTCTGGATTTGGTGCGCAGGGCGGAGGACTCCGGCTGCGAGGCGATCGTGCTCACCGTCGATGTGCCGTGGATGGGGCGGCGGTTGCGTGACATGCGCAACGGCTTCGCGCTGCCGGAGTGGGTGACGCCTGCCAACTTCGAAGCATCCGAGATCGCGCACCGCCGTACCCGAGGGGTGTCGGCCGTGGCCGACCACACCGCGCACGAGTTCGCCCCCGCCAGCTGGGACTCCGTGGCGGCGGTGTGCGCGCGCACGAACCTGCCGGTGGTGCTCAAAGGGATTCTCGCTGTCGAGGACGCCCGCCGTGCCGTCGAGACCGGTGTCAGCGGCATCGTGGTGTCCAACCACGGAGGCCGTCAGCTGGACGGTGCCGTGCCCGGAATCGAGGTGCTGGGCGAGATCGTCGCAGCGGTCGCCGACGGCTGTCAGGTGCTGCTGGACGGGGGAATCCGGAGTGGCGGAGACATCCTCAAGGCGATCGCCCTTGGCGCGTCGGCCGTGCTGGTCGGACGGCCCGTGATGTGGGGGCTGGCCACGGCGGGCCAGGACGGCGCTCGCGAGGTGCTCGAACTGATCGCCGTCGAACTCCGGGACGCGATGGGCCTGGCGGGCTGCGAGTCGGTGCACGCGGCCGGTCGGCTGAGCACGAGGGGGCTCCGGTATGGCTGATGCTCCGCGGGAGTGGTCCGGCGGCGACAGCGCCCTTTGGCCACGACGGCGAAAGGTGGTGCCGCCGGCGTTCGGCATGTGATGCCTCGGGAATGTCCGCCCCCGCTGTCACAAGGCGGTCAAGCTGCGTTCATGGTGTCCGTTCATACCCGCGAAAGGTGAGATCGATGACCGCGTCACAGATAAGGCCAGTGCTCCGTAGCAAGCTCAGGACTTGGGGCTGGATGTACCGATGACTACCACTATCGCGCCGGCCGTGGACCCTTCCGTTCTCACCGGACTAACCGAGATCACCAGGTTCGCGGGTGTCGGGACCGCGGTGTCCGACACGTCCTACTCTCAATCCGAGCTGCTCGAAATCCTCGATATCGAGGATCCCAGGGTCCGATCGGTATTCCTGAACAGCGCGATTGACCGGCGCTTTCTCACGCTTCCGCAGGAGGGCCCCGGTGGAGTGCGTGCAGCGGAACCCCAGGGTGATCTCCTGGACAAACACAAGAAGATCGCCGTCGACATGGGGTGCCGGGCGCTCGAGGCCTGCCTGAAGTCGGCGGGAGCGACACTTTCGGACCTGCGTCACCTGTGCTGCGTCACCTCGACCGGCTACCTGACTCCCGGCCTGAGCGCATTGATCATCCGTGAACTCGGCATAGACCCGCATTGCAGCCGTTCGGACATCGTGGGCATGGGATGCAACGCGGGTCTGAACGCGCTCAACATGGTCGCGGGCTGGTCCGCGGCGCACCCGGGTGAGCTCGGCGTCGTCCTGTGCAGCGAGGCATGCTCCGCTGCGTACGCTCTGGACGGCACGATGCGGACCGCGGTCGTCAACAGCCTGTTCGGCGACGGATCCGCCGCCCTCGCCGTCGTCTCCGGTGATGGGCGGGTGCCCGGTCCACGCGTGCTGAAGTCCGCGAGCTACATCATCACCGACGCGATCGAGGCGATGCGCTACGAATGGGACCGGGACCAGGACCGGTTCAGCTTCTTCCTCGATCCGCAGATTCCCTACGTGGTCGGTGCACACGCTGAAATCGTCGTAGACAGGCTGCTGTCCGGTACGGGGCTGCGCCGCAGCGACATCAGCCATTGGTTGGTGCACTCCGGCGGCAAGAAGGTGATCGACGCCGTCGTGGTCAATCTCGGCCTGAGCCGGCATGACGTCCGGCACACCACCGGTGTGCTCCGCGACTACGGAAATCTCTCCAGCGGCTCCTTCCTCTTCTCCTACGAGCGACTCGTCGAAGAGGACGTCGCCCGGCCTGGCGAATACGGAGTGCTGATGACCATGGGGCCCGGCTCCTCGATCGAAATGGTGTTGATCCAGTGGTGATGCGTGGGGAAACGAATGGCGAACTGATGCTGCACCTGGACGGCACTCGGCCGCTGTCGGCCGCGTCGGTCGAGGAGATGAACGACCTCTGCGACCGCGCCGAGGACCATCGGGAATCCGGCCCGGTCACCGTCCACGTCACGGGTGTCCCACCAGTCGGCTGGTGGACGGAGCTGACAGTCGGCGTGGTCTCCAAATGGGAACGGGTGGTGCGCCGGTTCGAACGGCTCGGCCGGCTCACGGTCGCGGTGGCGTCGGGCGACTGCGCCGGAACGGCGCTGGACGTCCTCCTCGCCGCCGACGTCCGGATCGTCGCTCCTGGCACCCGGTTGCTGCCCTCCTGGGCAGGCGATGCCACCTGGCCGGGGATGACCGTGCACCGGCTCACCCATCAGGCCGGTACGGCAGGCATCCGGCGGGCCGTGCTGCTCGGGGTCCCGATCGAGGCGGACCGCGCGCTCGCGCTCAACCTGGTCGACGAGGTGACCGAGGACCCGGCGACGACGCTGGCCCACCTGGCCGAGGCGGCCGGTGCCGTGGACGGCACGGAGCTGGCGATTCGCAGGCAGCTGATTCTCGAAGCCGGCTCGACGGCCTTCGAGGACGCGCTCGGCAGGCACCTCGCTGCCTGCGACCGCACCCTGCGCCGAACGGGACCGTCCGCATGACGGTCGCGAGCAGACTTCCGAGCGGTCTCGCCGCCGCCGGGGAGGCGCTGCACAAGGCGGCCGAGCGGGTCGACGACCTGCTCGCCGTCCTGCCCGAGCCCACTCAACGGACCCCCGGTCAGCGGGCCGAGGCCGCCGCCGCCCAGGACGAGGTGCGCCGATTGCGCGAGCGGTTCCTGGCCGACCACGTCGAGGAGGTGTACGCCAGGCTCACCGGCGGCCGGAGCCTGCGGATCGAGGCCCTGGTCACGGAGGCCGCCGAGGTCTTCCCCGGCCTGGTCCCGACGGAGGCACAGCTCGCGGACGAGCGGTCGCGGGTCCAGGCGGACAAGGAAGGCCGAGAGATCGACCAGGGCATCTTCCTGCGGGCGGTGCTCGGCTCGCCCGTCACGGGCCCGCAGTTGGTCGACGCGATGCTCCGACCGACCGCGCGGGCGCTCGCACTGCTCCCGGAGTTTCGGCGGACCGGCCTCCTGGAGACCGAGTCCGTTCGGCTGGAGCGGCGCGACGGCGTGGCTCATCTGACGATGTGCCGCGGCGACCGCCTCAACGCCGAGGACGAGCAACAGGTCGAGGACATGGAGACCGCGGTCGACCTGACCCTGCTGGACGAGGACGTCAAGGTCGGGTTCGTGCGCGGCGGCGAGATGAGTCATCCGCGCTACCGAGGCAGGCGCGTGTTCAGTGCCGGGATCAACCTCAAGTACCTGTCGTCGGGCGACATCCCGCTCGTCGGGTTCCTGCTCCGCCGTGAGCTCGGCTACATCAACAAGATCGTTCGCGGGCTCCGCCTGGACGACGGTGACTGGCGGCCGCCGTATGCGGCCAAGCCGTGGGCGGCAGCCGTCGACGCTTTCGCGATCGGCGGCGGCACCCAGCTGCTGCTCGTCTTCGACCATGTGCTGGCCGCGTCCGACGCCTTCCTCAGCCTGCCCGCCGCCAAGGAGGGCATCATCCCGGGTGTCGCGAACTTCCGCCTCACCCGGTCGGTCGGCCCGCGCGCTGCCCGGCAGGTGATCCTCGGCGGCCGACGGCTGTGGGCGAGCGAGCCGGACGCCCGTCTGATCGTCGACGAGGTCGCCGAACCCGCCGACCTGGACGCTGCGATCGAACGGGCCTTGGAACGGCTGGGCGGGGAAGCGGTGCTCGCCAACCGTCGGATGCTGAATCTGTCCGAGGAGCCGCCCGAGGAGTTCCGCCGCTACATGGCGGAGTTCGCGCTCCAGCAGGCGCTGCGGCTGTACGGCGCCGATGTCATCGACAAGGTGGGCCGGTTCGCCGCACGGCGGACATGAACCGCATCCGGCCCAACTGCGGGTCATCCGCTCCCTGTTGTGCATGCAGCAGCCGTCCACTCCGCGCACGGCCGCCCTCGACCTGATGTGGCGTGCGGCCGGGGCGCGACGCCCACTGACCCCTGGCTGATCTCTGTCTGATCCGTCACTGACGACAGCCTTTGGCCCCCGACTCAAGGAGAGCTCATTCCCATGCACGACCATATGTCCTTGGCCGTGAGCGATCGCAACCTTGAACTGGCGCTCGACGTGCTTCCCGCGCTGGCGATAATCCTGCTGGCGGCGGCCGTGTTCGGCAGGCTCGCGGCCATGCTCGGACAGCCGAGGGTGCTCGGCGAGATCTTGGCCGGCATCCTGCTGGGCCCGACCCTGTTCGGCTGGCTGGCGCCCGGTCTCCAAGCGGATGTCTTCCCGGCGGAGGCGCGGTCGGTGCTGTACGTCCTGAGCACCATCGGGCTGACGCTCTACATGTTCCTCGTCGGCGCCGGTCTCGACCACGTCCGCCAGGAGTCCGGTCGCAAGCACCACCCGGCGGTCCTTGCCGCCTCGGGGTTCCTGCCCTCCCTCGTCCTCGGCGGTCTCGTCGGCCTGCTGATGTGGGACGACGTCGCGCGCGGGGATGTCGGCCAGTGGGAGTTCGCCCTCTTCGTAGGCGGCGCGCTGTCCCTCACCGCGCTCCCCATGCTGGCCCGCATGCTGTACGAGCGGGGTCTGCAGAACTCCCGCCTGGGGCGGCTGTCCCTGGTCGCCGCGTCGATCGACGACGCGGGGGCCTGGTGCTTCCTGGCCGTGTTGACGGCCGTGCACACCGGTTCCGGGGCCGCGGGCGCTCTGCCCATGATCGGTTACAGCATCCTGTTCACCGCCGTGATGCTGCTCGGAGTGTCCCGGCTGCTGCGACCGCTGGCGCGGCACGTCGGCCGGCAGGGCACGCTGAGCCCCGGCGTGATGTACGTCGTCGTCATCGTCCCGATCGTCTGCGGATACCTCACCGACCTGATCGGGATCTACGCGGTCTTCGGCGGCTTCGTCGCCGGCCTGGCCATGCCCCGTGACCCGCAGTTCCGCCAAGCGCTGCACAGCCGGATGATGGACACCGTCTCCACGCTACTGCTGCCCATCTTCTTCGCCCTGTCCGGCCTCACCACCGACCTGCAGGGCATCTCGGCCGACACCCTGCTGTTCGGCGTCGCCGCGCTCCTGGCGGGATTCGCGGGCAAGTACTTCGGCAGCGCCCTGGCCATGAAGACACTGCGCTTCAGTTGGCGCGAGGCCTTCGCTGTGGGAGGACTGATGAACGCCCGCGGCATGATGATCCTCATCTTCATCAACATCGGCTTGGCGCAGGGCCTGATCACCAAGCCGGTCTTCTCCGTTCTCGTCGTGGTCGCCGTTGTCACGAGCGCCACGGCCCTGCCGCTGTACCGCCGGGCGCTCCCGGAACACCTGGAGATGCAACTCGGCAGCGGAGTGCCCACTCCGGCGCCGGCACCACGCCCCCTCGCGACGACCGACATGCACTGAGGCGCAAGCACCCGCCGGAGGCCCAGACCCATGGTCGGGCCGAGGACATCCCGGTGGACCCACCTCGTGCGCTGCGCACCACGGTGGCCACCGAGAGGGGGCTGCCGGCGGTGTACGTGGCGCATCCGGGTCCGTGAGGGGGATACGCAGGGGCGACTTCCGGACGGACTCGTGGGACGCCGGTGCGACGAAGCTCACCACGGCCGTCGCCGCCGGGCGCAGCGAGCGGGTGCCGGTGCTCGGTGGCTTCGACGGCACCGTGGACGACCGGGTCGACGGCCTCACCCCGCGGCTGCGCTCGGTCCTGGAGGTGGCCGGGGACGGGTTCGGCTCCAGCTGGCCGGCGAGGTGGCGCGGATCGAACAATCCCTGGTCCGCGGCGTGGAGCTGTCGGCCGGTGGTGGCCAGAATCAGATGGTTGGCCGCCGGGCGGTGACATATCGTCGGCATATCGAGAAACGCATACGCCCGGGCAACACACCACTACATTGACTGGCGGCATGTCCATCAACCCCTCCAGCGAACTCATGCGGACTGCAGCCGGGAATCCGGTCGTCAGGCCGATCAGCGACGCAGAGCATGTGGCGTTCGTGCAGGCCCAGCGGTCGGTCAGCTTTCTGCAGACCCCGGCGTGGGGCCGCGTCAAGACCGAGTGGCGCAGCGAGTCCCTCGGCTGGTTCCTGGGTCAGCGCCTGGTTGGTGCCGGGCTCGTACTGCACCGCCCGGTGCCGCGGCTCGACCGCTACACGCTGGCGTATCTGCCCGAGGGCCCGGTCATCGACTGGAGCGGCGAGATCGGTGCCTGGCTCGATCCGCTGGCGACCCATCTCAAGGCCCAGGGCGCGTTCGCGATCCGGCTCGGCCCGCCGGTGCGCACTGACGCCTGGAGCGCCGCCCAGGTCAAGGAGGGCATCGCCGACCCGGGCTGCAAGCGGCTCACCGACATCTCCGGCCACTGGTCCGACCCGGTCGGTGCCCGCGTGGGCAGCAAGCTCCGGGAGGCCGGCTGGCTGTCGCAGAGCCCGGAGGACGGGTTCGGGGTCGGGCATCCACAGTTCAAGTACGAGATCCCGATGGCAGGCAGGACCGAGGGCGAGCTGCTCAAGGGCATGAACCAGCAGTGGCGCCGCAACATCAAGAAGGCGGCCAAGGAGGGCGTCGAGGTCACGGTCAGCGACAGGAGCGCGGAAGACCTCAAGGCGTTTCACGACCTCTACGTCCACACCGCCGAGCGCGACCACTTCACACCCCGGCCGCTGCGCTACTTCGAGACCATGTTCGCGGCGCTGAGTGCCGAGGACCCCGAGCGGATCAAGCTCTATATGGCCCGCCACCAGGGCGACTTGGCCGCCGCCACTGTCCTGGTCCGCGTCGGCGCCCACGCTGTGTACGCCTATGGCGCCTCCTCCACCGCGAAGCGCGAGGTGCGTGGTTCCAACGCCTGCCAGTGGGCGATGATCCGCGACTCGCTCGCGGCCGGATGCGACGTCTACGACCTGCGCGGCATCACCCCCACCCTCGACGCCGAAGACCCGCACGTCGGCCTTGTCCAGTTCAAAGTCGGCACCGGAGGCCAGGCGCTGCGGTACGTCGGCGAATGGGACCTGCCGCTGCGGCCGATGGTTTACCGGGCCTTCGGCCTCTACATGAGGCGGCGCGGACGCTGAACCGCACAGCCGGCTGCGCGAGCGCGGCGGGGACTTCGTCGCGGCGTGCCGCAGGCAGCCTTGACCAGCACACATTCGTCTGCGGCAAGGTGGCCGCGCAGCCATTCGACAGCCGCCACCACGCCGGCCCGGGAGACGGGGCGTCGTAGGAGCCGTTGACCAGCATCGCGCCGCCGCGGCCACATCGAGGGGGAGCTCTGCCGCGAGTGCTGCCGCCGTGGCAGCAGCCGCGTCGAGTGCCTGGTGCGCGCGCCCACGAGCGGCAGCCCGATGCGAGCCGAGGTGGCGGCGGTCCGCAGCGTGAAGGACCGCCGCCGAGCCGGTCGAGGACCAGGTCGAGCACCCGGTACGTCGGCGTAATCAGCCGGCCCGAAGGCCGCCACCGGACGCCGGACACACCGCACTCGGCGCAGGATTCCATGCATTCTCTTTGATCGTCGAAGCGCAGCGTAGGACGTTCGCGACAGTCGCCCTTGGCACCGGCATCACACATTCAAGCTAAGCAGCTAAGCAGCTCAGCTTTCGAATCGGCCGCGTCGATATCCCCCTGGCTGCGCCAGAATTCCTCACGCTCGTTTCCGTCAGGGAGCCGGCGTTCGACCTTCGTGATGGCGACCGCACCGAGAAACGCTCCTCCGGCTCGACTCGGACCGGCGGCTTCGGCTTGCGCACGGCATCGTCCAGTGCCTGGACCGGATGAGGGGAGTTTTCCGACCCCGCCGGCACCGCCCACTGGTTTCCACAGAGGAGGCGGTGACAGCGGGAAGGCCAACAGCGTCTGAACGCTCAGCAGAATTGCAGCCCGGGGGATTGCGAGCCCGCTATTCAGCCACCATCGATCATCGTCAGCGACACAACCAGCCATTGACATGTGTGAACAAGAGCGGAGCCATCCGAATTCGACAGTGCTGCATATGATCGAACTGCACGCTTTCAAGAGGTGAGGAGTTCAAACGTTCATGACCGGCGAGCGAGTTGTTGTCGTGACTGGCGGGGGGACGGGCATCGGTGCTGCGACGGCACGGTTGCTACGGGCCGACGGACACCGTGTCGTGATCGCCGGCAGGAGACCGCAGCTGCTGCACCGGGTCGCTGCCGAGACCGGAGCGCTGGCCCACCCTGCGGACGTCGCGGATCCCGAGGCCGTCTGCGAACTCGTCGAGACGACGGTGAAGGCCTACGGGAGACTCGACGGTGTCGTACTCAACGCCGGAATCGGGCGGGGCGGCGCGGTCGGCGACACCGAGGTCGAGGATTGGGAAGAGCTGATGCGGACCAACCTCACCGGCCCGTTCCTGTTGCTGCGTGCCGCGCTGCCGCACCTGCTGAAGACCCGCGGTGCGGTGGTAGCGGTCGCCTCGGTTGCCGCGCTTCGTAACAGCGTTGGCAACGCCGCCTATGCGACGTCCAAGGCGGCCTTGCTCCACATGTGCCGCTCCCTCGCCGTCGACTACGGGCCGCAGGGGCTGCGGGCCAACGTGGTGTGTCCGGGTTGGGTGCGTACGGAGATGGCCGATGGCCGGATGGCGCGGTTCGCGGCGGAGGAGGAGCTGGCGGGCGGTGTCGAGGAGGCTTATGCGGAGGCGACCCGGCTGACTCCCGCCCGTCGGCCGGGCGATCCGGCGGAGGTCGCCGCGGCGATCGACTGGCTGCTGTCACCCGCCGCGTCCTACGTCAACGGTTCCGTCCTCACGGTCGATGGCGGGGTGACCGCGGTCGGCGTCGGCGGTGCCGCCTTCGACTACCGAATCGAGGCGCGTCCCCCGCGCCCGTAACGGACTGGGGACAGGCCGCTTCCCCAGGGGCCCGGCTCAAGGTGACTCAGGATCCATGGCAGGGTCAGGGCCCCAGCAAGAGGCCTGACGCGCCCGTGGCAGAGCCGGCTCTCCAGCAACCAGATCTCGTGACGAGTTCCTACTTCCTGGTGGACGTATCCGTATGGATCACGAATTTCCGGGTGGGAGGCGAGACGTAGGCTCGCGCCATGTCGAGGAGGAAAGACTTCTCGCTGTCGAGGTCACCTTTGTCGAAGTTGACGAGACTGTCAGCGGACTGCTCTTGAGGCATGTCCGCGAGCTTGGCGTTGCGTGCCCCCGCCATCACGCACGCGAGCACCGTCGCATCGACTTTGGAGTGAGCGACATCCATACGCTCGACATGCCGGCGCGCGCGAGCCCACGCACCTTCGGCCACATAGTCGTTGAGGACGAGGATGGCATCGCGAGTCTCGATGATCTTGCGGTAGGCCAGCAGCTGCCACGTTGCCTGCGGCCACATGATCTCGAGCAGGCGGTGGCGAGGTTTGAGGAACGCGACGTCTGGCGTGGCCTGTACTAAGTCGTGCCACAGCGGCCACAGGCGCCAGATGGTGCAGATCTCCGTGACGGCGCCCCGCACAGCCCACAGTGTGGGTGCCAATAGAGCGATCGCCCGTAACAGCCCGTGAAAGCCCATGACATACGGGAGGTATGGCATCAGCAGTTCGGAGTGGAACAGCAGGCTGATGAGCTGGCAGAGCCAGTACACGAAGGAGAGCGCTGTGCCGATTCCGAACATCCCCAGGCTTGCCTTCAGGACGGGGTCCGACGTGCGCCTGCTGTACTGGCGGCACAGGGAGGTACAGGAGAAGTCCGCGATGAGATGGACCATGACCAGGATGAGCCAGTAGGCAGTGGAAGGGTCCGGTGCACCGTGACCCGTGGCGGTGTGTCCCTGGTGCGGTGGAGCCAAGGCATCCGTGATGAGCAGGGACACCATGGCCAGGATCGTCACAGAGCACACGCGCAGAAGTGATCGGCCGCCGACGGTGGCTGAGACGAAGTACAGCACTGCCCCCGACGAAAGCACTCCGATCAGGTTCCGCACCAGGACAATGGAATGTCCCTCTACATTGGCCTGGAGTGCGAGTTGGGTCGCGGCGGGGAGCGTGAGAGTGATGGCAACCGTAGCGGTGGCCACGGCCAACCACAGCCCGCGCTGCTCAGGGGTCCGTAGAGCGGTAGAGCCACGTAGTGCCAGAGCCAGCCAGAGACAACTCACGCAGAAGTAGTTGAACCAGCTCAGCACAGCGGAGGGTCCAGCGCTCATCCGCGGCGCGCGCGCCCCAGCGCGACCTCCAGCCGGCCCAGCACGCCGTGCGGAGCTTTGGTGGCGGACTGCGAAGCTCGGATGCGCAGCAGGCTGGCGAGCATCTCCGCTTCCCGTTCCTGACGGCTGGTGTAGTTGGTGCGGCCGAGTAGCCGTTGCACCAACTGCGGGCTTAGATTGGGCAGAAGCGCTTGAGACGCCTCGCTGTGGCCGAAGTCTATGCCGCAGTGGTCAAACAGCATGTGCCCGATCTCATGCAGCAGGATGTGTTCTCTGTGCACTCGGCTGGTGCGCTGCTCGCAGAAGATGTGGTCGTCGGTCTCGGTGGCGAGCCACATACCGCAGATATTGTTCCTGACAGCCTCTTGAGGCAGCGGATGCAGATGTAACGGCCGTCCCCGCTGGACGGACAGCTCCTCGCACAGAGCATCGATGGTGAAGGGGTGTGGCACATTGAGTTGCTCTAGGACCGACTGGCAACGCTGGTGCAATTGAGCGTATTCATTCGGCATGGTTCTCCCAATAGCCTGCGTGGGGGTTCCCTATGACCTTGGTCAAGGGGTGAGTGGGGGTTGGTGGTTTTTGGTCGGTAGAAGGTTCCGAGGCGGAGCATGGCGAAGAGGACGTCTGCTCGGCGTCGGGTGAGGCAGGGGAGGGCTTGGGTGTGGTGCTTTCCCTGGGCGATCTCCTTGTCGTAGTAGGTGCGGGAGGCCGGGTTCTGCCAGGGTGACGAATGCGGAGAGGGAGTAGGCGCGTTTGAGCTGCCTTTTTCCTCTCCTGGAGGGCTGTTCGCCCCGAATTGAGGACCCGGAGCTGCGGGTTGTGCGGCCGAGGCCCGCGTAAGCGGCGAGATGGGCCGCGGAGGGGAACGCGGTACCGCATCCGGCGTCGATGAGAATGCGGGCTCCTGCCCTGATGCCGATGTCGGGCATGGCCATCGGGACCTTCGAAAGAGTGGGCCTCCAGCAGTTCCTCGATCCGGTGGGCCAGGAGCGCGCGCTGGTCAAGTACCGCCTGGAGTGGGCCGATGAGGCTGGAGACGATCAATGCGGCCGGGTCCGTGCCGGGAACGACGACGGTCTGTTCGTCGAGCGCGGTGAAGATGTCGTTGATCGACGCGTCTCTCGTGTCGGTCTTGGCCTCGCCGGGATGGAGGTCGGCGATCCGCCGCATCGTCAGGCCGGGCAGATGGGCGACATGCCGGTCAAGGTCGCGGGCGATGGTCGGTGGCAGGGCTCCGATGGAGGCGTCCTGGTCGATGATGACCAGGACGGTGCCGTGTCCGGCCTGCAGTCCGACGAAGACGTCGCGGAGTCCGGGTTCGCTGTCGGGCGGGCGCTTGTGGAGGGGCTTCTTGCCGGTGGAGGTGAGTGCGGTGGCGTGGTGTTCGCCCTTGCCGAGGTCGACGTCGATGCTGCTGGCATCGATCACGTCGGGCATCCTTCGGTGCTGTTCACCCGGTCCTGCCACGGCACTGATCGCCACATCCACATTACGAAGAGCCTCCCGGCCTGCGAAAAAGGCCGGTATTCATGCCAACTCCGAAGGTCGGTAACTCCGTTGCGAGTCTACGAAAACGGCGATGGGGGGAGGTCGGCCGCTTCCGGGACGCGTGCGCTCCGGAGCGCCGGTGGCAGAGAAACGGACCCGGACCATCTGGATGTTCCAACGGGAACGTTTCCTCAGCCATGCGATCCGGCTGCGATATGAGCGGGAGTGTCCAGCTGTTCCAGTGTGAGGTTGCTCCTCTTTTCGGTGGCTAATTCCCAGAGATGGGTAGCGGAGATGGTTCCTCCGGTCGTCTCGCGGATCTCCTTGGCGAGCCGCGCGCAACCGGGACGGGTGCGTTCGTCGGAATGGAGTGCATCGATCGGCTTGTTGAGGAACTGCTCGAGTTGCAGGAGCAGCGGACGGTCTTCCTCGCCGCGGGCCGATCCGTTACTGCGCATCTCTCGCCCTTCCTAGCCGAGGTCTCCCAACGAAGGCAGGAGCCAACCCGGCGTCTGCCAAACGAGGGAGAGTCTAGCCCGGCTAACAACGGTTAACACAATGAGTTGGCTGGGCCTGGGTAGCCGTGTCCGCGTCAGGAGTTGGGCGTTGGCGATGCATGGGGACTTCGCCGTGGATTGTGCCGGATGACTTGTGGGAGCGGACGAGCCACTCCTGACGCGCAAGGAGCGTCGGTTCCGGCACCCGGGCCGGAAGCCGATGCGTGACCGGAAGGTGCTGTGCGGCATCCACGAAGCCTTCCTCAAGCTCGCCCGCTGCCTGATCACCCGTCGACAGATCAACTCATTGTGTTGGCCGTTGTAATGAGATGCTGCTCCAGGGAACTCACTCTGGCGCGTTGGTCACTTCCCGACGGTGTGCGCAGATGCCGTGGCATTGCGGCGGGCGGATGTCAGAGCCAGCAGGCAGCAGGCCGACAGGACGGCCAGGAGCGCCTGGTAGGCGGCCACCGGCCATAGTGAGCCATGTCCTGCCGTGACCAGGGATTGGGCCAGGACCGGAGCCGTACCCCCGAACACCACACCGGCCAGCTGTTGGGCCAAGGAGATCGCGGTGTAGCGAACCCGGACCGGGAAGGCATCGGTGAGCAGGGCGGCGACCACCGCGTAGACGATGGCGCTGGCGGACTCCAACGCGCACACCCCCAGCGTGATCTGGACCAGCGAACCACTGCCCAAGGCAAGGACAGTGAGGGGAACGGCGAGCAGGTACAGAGCCAGGCCAAGGGCGCAGATGCGTGCGGCCCCCAAGCGTTGGGCGGCTATCGCAGCCAGGGGCTGGACCAGGAACCGGGCGACCGCCGCGAGTAGCACCACGCTCAGCACCTTCTCCCGGGGAAAGCCGATGTGCGCGGTCGCCCAGGACAGCACGAAGGTGCCGGCTAGATACGTCCCGGCAACAGGGACGGCGCAGGCACCGACGCACACCGCAATCCTCGGGAAGTGGCGTTGCACGGCGTCGCGCACCGGGGCAGAGGCCACCTGGCCCTGCGCCGACAGTCGCTCGAACTCCGGGGATTCTGGCACTGCCAGCCGTATGGCCAGGCCGACGGCCATGAGGGGGAGGGAGAGCAGGAAGGGAACCCGCCAGCCCCAGGTCAGGAACTCGCCGTCGCCCAGCCGCGAGAACGGAAGGAAGACGGCGCTGGTCAGGATGGAGGCCAGCGGTGTGCCCTGTTGCACCATGGCCGTCAGGATGACCCGACGCCCCTGTGGCGCGTGTTCGCCGGCCAGCAGTACCGCGCCGCCCCACTCGCCACCCACTGCGACCCCTTGAATGAGCCGCAGGACGCACAGCAGCACGGGAGCGATGACTCCCGCCTCCTCGTAACGAGGCAGTAGTCCGATGCCTGCGGTAGCTGCTCCCATCAGCCCAAGTGTCGTGAGCAGACTGCGTTTTCGTCCGAGCCGGTCCCCGAAATGACCGAACAGAACAGCGCCGATCGGGCGCCCCAGAAAGCCAACCCAGAAGGTGGCGAACGATGCGAGCAGACCGGTGGATTGCTGCACGTCGGGAAAGAACAACTCTGGGAAGACCAGGCTGGATGCGGTGGAGAAGACGAAGAAGTCGTACCACTCGACCGTGGTTCCCATCAGGCCGGCGAGTCCGGCCTTGTAGGCAGGGGACAACCGCGGGCGTCTAGTAGGTGCGCGCGAGGGCAGGCGCATCGTGCTCCAAGAGATAACTGCAGTGGGCGGACTATGAACTCGTCGCGAGATGATGGTTGTTGGACCTGGTTGGGCGTGACCGATGTGGTTGCTCCGGCCGTTCGTGGCGTGTGAGTACTCGGCCGTGGATCGTGGACGATGACTTGTGGGCACGCGTGAAGCTGCTGTTGCCGTCCTGGCCCGAGCGGTCGCGGCACGGTGGGCGACCGGCATTGACTTCAGGGCATCCGGTACGTCTTCTGCAAGCGATGTCGACTGGCAACTGCTGCCCCTGGAGCTGGGGTTCGGCTCCGGCCAGACCTGCTGGCGGCGCCTGACATCACCTGATCCGTGACGGCCTGGGCACGTCACTCCACGGCATCCCGAGTGCGTCCTGGGCGACAGGGCATACGGCTCCAAGGCCGTACGTCACGCGTTGCGGCGCCGCAGGATCATGCCGGTGATCTCCCGCAAGGGCTCCCCGAACATCAGGGAGGGGCCTGGGCAGGCTTCGCTATGCCGTCGAGCAGATCTTTGCTCTGCTCCACCAGTTCAAACGCCTGCCCGTGCACTGGGAACGGCGAGTCGAGCTCCACGAATGTCTCATCTCGTTGACCTGCGGCATCATCTGCTGGCGACGCCTCAAGAAGCACTGAGCATGACTCTGTTACGAGTTCATGGTGCTTCGCGTCATGGCCTGGTGTCTCCGTTCCCAGGGGACATCCGCGCGGAGCTCCCACACCGCAGACGGGACCCGCGACATATGCGTACCCAGCCTCCCCACTGGTTGGCAAGAGCCATCATGTCGAGCAAGGTCATTCCGGCCAACCTTCGCTCCAGCGGTTTTCGTGACACTTCGTCATTCGCTGTCCTGGTTGCACGACAGACGATGGCTGGGCTTGATCCGCTTTGACGGACATTCGAGATCTGGGGTTCGGCCCCGGGATGAGTGAGGCCCCAATGGCGCTACAGGTCGGCATTCCTGCC